>CALHGQ010000172.1 GCA_938030175.1 uncultured bacterium
AGGCTGTGAGGGATGCGTCCGAGAACCACAAGCCCCGAGGCCCCGGCGTGGGCGAGCCTCAAGCGTGAGGTGCTTCTCGGGACGCGCATCTGCGATCTTGGCGTAGAGCTTGAGACCTCGCCCCTCAAGCCGCGACTGGACGCCCTCCACGAGGAGTTCGAGCGCCGTGGCTTCCGCTTCCGCCCCTACGCCTGGATCTCCACCGACTGGTTCGCCCCGGATGGTTGCACCGGCTTCGCGATCCCGTTCTACCTCGCGCACCCGAGACTGGTCCGCCTGGAGCGCAGCCAGATGCTCCAGGTCGAGGGCAGCACCACCGAGCAATGCATGAAGCTCATGCGCCACGAAGCGGCGCACGCCCTTGACAACGCCTACGGCCTCCGGCGCCGCAAGGAGTGGCGCGAGGTCTTCGGCTCAGCTAGCGCACCCTACAGCTCCTCCTACACCCCGAACCCCACGAGCCGCGAGTACGTTCTCCACCTCGACTACTGGTACTCCCAAAGCCATCCGCTAGAGGACTTCGCCGAGACCTTCGCCGTTTGGCTGAAGCCCGGATCCAGGTGGCGCTCGCGCTACGAAGGCTGGCCCGCGATGGCCAAGCTCCAGTACGTCGACCGGCTGATGAAGGAGATCGCGGATCAGCCGCCGAAGATCAGGACTCGCCGCAAGGAAGAGCCCTCCAGCCGCGTCCGCACCACGCTGCAGGAGTACTACGACCAGAAGAGACAGCTCTACCAGGACGAGGGCACACCCGCCTTCGACGGCCAGCTCAGCCGCACCTTCCCCTGCGCCAGCGAAGCCCCCGTCGCGGCCCCCAAGCTCGCGGCGTTCCTGCGCCGGCACCGCGAGGTCCTCGTGCGCCGCGTCGCCGGCGCCACCGGCCAGCACCGCTACCTCGTGGACCATGTCGTGCGCGAGATGATCGTGCGCGCGAAGCTCCGCAACCTGTGCGTCCACTACGACGAGAAGAAATCACTGCGGGGCTCCGCCGACACTGAAGGCGCCCTCATCGATACCGCTATCCTCCTCACCTCGCTCACGTCCCAGTTTCTCTTCGGCGGGCACAACCACTACCACCGATGAAACAACGAAAGCTGCGCGTGGCTGTCCTGATGCACCAGGCGCTTGTTCCGCCCCTGAGCATTGAAGGCCTCGACCCCCAGGTCGTCAACGGCTTCAAGATGGAGTACGACGTCTGCACGACGCTGGAAAGCCTCGGGCACGAGGTCATCCGGGTGGGCGTCGAGGATGAGCTGGCGCCGATCCGCCGCGTCCTCAAGGAGGAGAAGCCCCACATCGCGTTCAACCTCCTGATGTACTTCCACGACGCGGGGATCTACGACTCCGCCGTCGTCGCTTGGCTAGAGCTCCAGAAGCAGCACTACACGGGCTGCAATCCGCGGGGGCTCCTCGTCGCCAACGACAAGGCCCTCTGCAAGAAGGTCTTCGCCTACCACCGCGTTCGTGCTCCGCGCTTCATGACCGTGCCGCGTGGGCAAACCATCAAAGACCTGCCGAAGAAGCTCGCGTTTCCCCTGTTCGTCAAGTCGCGGAGTGAGCACGCCTCCACCGGTATCAGCCAGGCGTCCATCGTCCACGACATCGATCAGCTCCGCACCCGAGTCGCCTATATCCACGAGCAGGTGGGCACGGGCGCACTCTGCGAGGAGTACATCGAAGGCCGCGAGCTCACCGTTGGCGTCCTCGGCAACAAGCGCGTGGAGATTTCGCCCGTGTGGGAGCTCTTCATGGACGAGCTGTCGCCCGGGGTCGCGAACATCGCGACGAGCCGCGTCAAGTGGGACCAGGCCTACCAGAAGAAGATCGGACTGCGCACAGGACCGGCCCTCGACCTCGACGACGCGAAGGTCGACGAGATCCGTCGGACGGCACGGCGTATCCACAAGGCGGTCGGACTGTCTGGCTATACGCGCATCGACATGCGCATGGGACACGACGGCCGCGTCTGGGTGCTCGAAGCGAATCCAAACCCCGACCTGTGCTTCGGCGAGGACTTCGCCGAGGGCTTCGAGACCCTCGGATACGACTATCCGAAGCTGATCCAGAAGATCTTGAACCTCGGGCTCCGCTACGAGGCACCTTGGAAGGGCTGACGGATGCGAGCGAAGGTTGTGGGAGACAGCGGCCCCCCGGCTGATTCTGGCGGGAAGTCCGACCAAGAGCCCGACCTGGCCGCCCCGGCGGTGGTCTACGTCCCAGGCATCGACGGGACCGGCGAGCTGCTGCTCGGAACCGCTGCGCGCATTGAGGCCGCGTACCGGCTCATGCGGGTGGCCTACGTGCACGAGGGCATGGAGGGGAACGCCGCGCTCTACGATCACCTCGCCGATTCGATCGCCGCTCGCATGGACGAGGCGAAGATCCGGGACGCCGTGGTGCTGGCGGAGTCCTTTGGCGGCGGCGTCGCCTTGACCCTGGCGCTCCGTCGCCCGGACCTGGTCCGCGGCCTTATGCTGGTGAACACGTTCTGCTACTACCCGCAGCGCGTCCGGATCCGGCTCGGCGCAGCGCTCGTCCCGTTCACCCCCAAACGGCTCCTACGCCTCGGCCGCCTCCGACTCGCGGGCAAGCTATTCTTCCGGCCGCGGAAGGACCGGGAGGCGGAGGAGCTCTTCAAGAAGGCCATCCCCGGCTTCGCCGCAGGGGGCTACGCCGAGCGCATGAAGGCCATCCCCACGCTCGATCTCCGCGACCGCCTCGGCGAGGTCGCCGTCCCCTGCGACCTCTACTGCGCCAGCCACGACACGGTGGTGCCATCCAAGGTCACCATGGCCGTTTTGGACGCGGGACTCCCGGATTCGACGCTCACCATCGTCGAGCGCGCGAACCACATCATCCTGCCCCTCTCGGAGGAGCCCTGGGTCGAGCGCATCGGGGCGCTGGCCGCGAGGGCGGTCTAGCAGCGCGTCCATCGAGATCAGGGGTCGACCTGCTAGGGTGCTCCCATGGTCAGCCATCGAAGCATTGCCCTCGTCGCACTCCTCGCCTCCGCCTGCGCCTCCCCCACGCGGATGGAGGCCTCGGCGTGGCGCGACCGCGTCAGAACGCTCCAGGCAGAGCCGATCGAATCAGCCGCGGAGGACGAGATCCCAGCGGCCCTCAAGGGGCCACTCCTCGCCAAGTCGTTCCTCAAATACGAGCTTCGTCGCGGAGACAAAGACGTCTGGGACATTCACCTGAAGGGTCCGGAGCGGAACCGACAGAGCGTCGACTCCTGGGCGTCCGTCACATTGACCTCCCCTGGCAACCAGCGCGCGGCCATGGTGAAGAGCGCGCGGGTCTACAGCGGGCGAGTCAACGTCGCGCGTCGCGACAAGAAGTCGGACGACGAGCTGCTGCTCTTCGCGCTCGCCTTCACCGATCGGGCGCTATTCGACGCGTGCGAAGTGCTGGGCCCCATGAGCCTGGAGGAATTCGCGGCCTCGACGGACGTCAAGGAAACGGGCGACGCCTACGTCGGAGCCTTCCTCGGGGGCTTCGCCGCATCCTTCACCGTCCAGCGCTCCAAGACCATCGCGTCGC
Organism: uncultured bacterium; assembly: GCA_938030175.1. Taxonomy (GTDB): domain Bacteria; phylum Planctomycetota; class UBA1135; order UBA1135; genus Saltatorellus. The sequence goes on from CALHGQ010000172.1 coordinate 3,544, forward strand.
TGATGGCCAAGGTCATGCAGTGGCCGTCGGGGATCTTCGGCATCGATCACGAGGCTCCGGTCTCCTTCCAGCCGGATGTGCTGGCGGCGGAGCGCTGCAGCACCGCGTTTGGACCCGGGTGGCGGGTCCCGCTGGAAGTGACGGTGGACGAGAGCCAGGCCTTCGTTGGGCAGGTCACGGTGGTTGAGCCGGGCGGAGCCCTCAACCTCGCTTCTGGCATCGTCGAGGTGAGCGGCTTCGCCCCCCACCGCCCGGAAGAGCCCATCCGGCTGCGCCTGATCGGCGCCCACGCCCCCCGGACGGATCACCTGGCGCAAAAAGCCATCGACACCCTGCTTGTGATCAAGCCGCGCTCGAAATCCAAGGTGACGACGCTCTAAACCCGCCAGTCCCGACATCGCCGCTGATGCGCCAACGAACGAGCACCTGGCTCTTGATCAACGAGGCTCGCGACTGGGCGCTAGGGCCCCACGGTTAGAGGGATAGCAACCGACGCACTCAGAGGCGTACCGTCGATGGCACGTAAGGTGTCATGAACCTGAATTCGATCGCCAGTGGCCCATGTCGCTTGGGGGGAGATGATGGCAACACCACCTGCGGTGAGAAGATCGATCAGCACCGGCGCACCACTCGAATCGACAACGTCGATGCCACCCGGTGTGCTACCCGAATCCAACTCCTTACCGTCGAAGCGCAGCACAATGGTCTCCGTAGGGCTAACCGAGCGTGACCAGGATGGAATCGTCTCCGCCAACCTGAACGTGCCGGTGGGCACGAGGTCGAGTCTCCCAGGCGCCCCGCCAGCAGGGGATCCGAACGGGCCGGCATCCCGCGCTTGACCGCCAGGGTTGGCCATGCCGCTCCCTGCGGCTGGCGACCCCAGCGCAAGCGACCAGTCCTCTCCAGTGTCCGCCGAGTCAAACCATGCGACCACGCCCGGCGTCAGGAACTGCGATGGCCCTTCCACAAGCGTGACGATTGAGGAACTGACAGACCTGACGGTCCGGCCAACGCCGTCGTCTCCAACCTCGACATCTGCCCCCACGTCAAACGCTGGTGGCGTGGCAAGCGTCAAGACGCCGGTGGAGTAGCTAGCTACCGGGTACCAGGCCCTCGGTGCGTTCGCGAAAACCGGCGCCCCAGCAGCGCTACTCACGAGGGACTCGTGAGCCTGGAGCGACTCAACCCAGGGTGTGGCCTGCTCATAGGCGATGGTCGACGTCGCGAAGATCGGAGCAACACCGGCACGGAGGCCTCCGAGCCGATTGCCACCGACCACGGAGTGCGTCACCAAAATGCCCACGTTTCCCATCTCAGTGCGCAAACCAAACCGCTGGTTGCCAATGAGTGCGCAGGCGTCCACCAGGACCGTTCCTGGCGCCGTTTCAGAACTGATCAGGACACCATCAGTGGCGTTGCCCACAGCAAGAGTTCGGTATAGATGGGTCGTCGATTGAGCGTCAGCGTCGATATGAACGCCTGCCATTCGATTGCCTCGCACCTCGCATCCGACGATCTCAAAGCGCGAGAACCAGCCAACCTCACCTTCGTAGTCACAGTCGAGGAGGCAACCATCGGACAGGTTGTCCTCAAAGACGCAATCCTCTAGTCGAACCACCCAGCGCCCCGAACCCGACCCACCCGGCGCGACGAGGTCCACGTCAAGCCCCTCCGCGCCGTTGCGACTAAAGTCGCAGTCCCGTGCGATGAGGCGTGAGACCCCGCCCGAAATGCCCGTGAGACTATCGGCGGTCAACCCCTCCTGCCCGTTGCCCGACATGGTGCAGTCTTCCATGCGCAAGTCGAAGGCACCCGCAAGCGACACGCCGCCTGCAACGCAAACGGACGCCAGACAGCGGACCATGCTCACCTCCACAGGCTGGCTAGTGTCGTCGGAGCGGAGCCTGTAGCCACGGCTAGAACGGCCTGCAGCGATGCTCCGCAACTCGACGTGCCTCTGCTCGACATCGATGCACGCGTCACTAACCCCCGCCCCATCCACCTGGAATCCGTCTAAGACCGCGACGCTTCCGTCTGCACGATCTAGGGTAATGATCGACGACGTACCAAGGCCGGTCACTCGGGTAGGACGGGACGAGACATCGCGATTAGCAAGGTCGAAGCTCTGGTCGAACCCGCCGTACAAGTCGACGTTCGCGGGCACGTGAATTTCGGGCGTTGTGAAGTTGCCACTGGTCCAGACGTTCCCGCCTCCGGCAGCAGCCGCGGCCTCAATCCCTCGCTCGATGGTCTCCCAGGCCGTGGCGGGTGACTGGCCGTTCGCAGCGTCCGGGTTGGCGCCGGAAAGTACGAAGATCGGTGCGGCTGTTCTTACGCGCAAGGTAGGCCCAGATTGGCTCCACCCCCCCATTCCGTCGTCGAAGGCGATGACTCCAAAGTACGTCGCTCCCGTTACCAGGCCGGACGTAGTCATGGCGCCATCCCCGGGAGAGACCGGAACTGGCGCTTCCGACAGCAGATTCTCGGGATCAAGGCCCACGAACAGCGCGGCCGCGGGTGCGCCAGACGGAAGATCTACCACTCGCCACCCGAAGCGGACCGCAGTCTCACTTGGGACGGCTGTGACAAGGCCCAGTGCCGGATGAGTTCCGGCGCCCACGACTCCTGGCACGTTGCCCGACGGCGGGAGGATCGGTGGAATACCACCCGACGTGCCGCCGCAACCGATGCCCAGGAGCAGGCACACGAAAAACGCAAGCGCCCTACTGAAACTCAATCGAGAGGCCGGTCGTGAAGTTGGAAGTACCAGTGCTCGTGAAGTTCCTAAACCATGCCTGATAGTTCCAAGTCTCACCGGGCGCTACAGAAACGAATCCTAGAGGCGTGGGAGTCTGCGCCAAGTCAAGCTGAAGCGAGATCACACCCGCAGAGCCACTCTGACCGATCTGGCCGGGTCCGCTGTAGCGTCCGATCCCGCCACCAAGGCAGAGATTGCCGGAGTTGTCCCCAGGCTGCGCGACGAAGCCCTGCGTTCGCGAAACGAGGAAGAACCCAAAGACCTGGGCCGGTAGGTCGCGCGCGAAGAGAGTGACGTTGTTCTGGGCAACTAGCGCTGACCCCATCGCGTCCATGATGCCTGCGCGCCCGGAGCTATTGGCGATACCTGGGAGGCAGAATCGGCAGCCGAGCCCCGGCGCAGTGAGATCTACATTGAGCGTCAGATCCCCAGCAATCGTGACGTTAGGGATGAGAACTGCCTCGGCGCAGTCACTTTGAACGTCTTCGAATAGCGCGTCGAATGTCCCGAAGGGGACGGTAGTGAGGTACTGGCCCGATGCGTTCGTGTCGTCGCTACACGTCAACACCTTGGTGTCTGTTCCCGGCAGAAAGAGGTCAAGGTCGACGTTAGGAATCGGAACGCCCGCCGAGCTGCGCACAGTACCGCTGAGATGGCGCCCAATCGGTAGCGTCACAGTGCCAGCGTTCGTAGGACCAGAGACCGCTACATTCGTAACGATCTGCGGAACGAGCCGAGTGCTAGTAGGCGCGCAGACCTCAAGATCGAAAACGCCAGCCGGGACCACGAAGCTCGCGACACCGGAGCCGTTGGTGTCATCGCTCGAGGTCAAGAGCTCTTGGCCCGTAGCCGAGTCCACGGCATCGACGTCCGCACCGACCACCGGGGCGCCTCCAGCCTGAAGGGCTGTCACGGAAACGAAGTATCCCGTGGGCAGGGCGATGTTGCCTAGATTGGTGGCTCCGCCAAGCGTGAGCTCAAGCATGACCGGGGCCGCTAATGGAAGATCGACACCTGGGTCAATCGAGAGCCTGAACCCCCCGGGCGGCGCAGTGGTCGTGAAGGCCCCGTTCAGGTCAGTCTTAGCGGTGGTGAGGACCACGTCGCGGTTCGTGTCAAGGTCTCGCCCTTCGAGGTCTGCACCGACAGCCGGGGATCCGCCAGGACGCAGAGCACGACCCGAAAGCACGACCCCGGCCTCAAGCACCAAGGTTCCAAGGTTGAAGGTGCCCGCCACCACCACATCGTCTACGCGCGCCCCCACCAGCAAGGTCACGGGGGGGGCAGGTGGCAAGGCCACCACGTCGTAGCTCCCCGCTGGCACGACGACGGCAAAGGTACCGTCCGAAGCGGTGAAGTCACCGGTCAACGCCAGCTCATCGCCCGTCGCCGAGTCGAAGACATCGATGTTTACCTGGGGGACTGGATTCCCGAGGGAATCGGTCAAGCGCCCTATCAGCACGTCGGCTTGGGCAGACGACGCCGTGATGGCGGCCACAAGGAGGAGATTTGGAAACGAAAGCATGGAGAGGGTCTCGATCGGGAGCAATGAGGCCGGGGCCGCCAGATCGGCCCGCGCAGAGGAAAGCGAGAGCAACTTCCATGCCGAAGCCAAGAGCCCGTGGCTTGTCCCTGAAGCGCACGGAGTGTCCACGTTATGCACACATGACCACGATTGACTCATCGCGTCGCGTTCGACGCTGCCCCAGGGTCCCAAGAATCGCAACCCAGACACAAGCAGCGTCCATGGCACAGGTTTTGCTCGGTGAGTGCCTCCCGATCCTTGAGACCACTGACGTCTACGTCCGGGCGCCAACCGCCACCAGCACCCCCCATGCGCTTCCTGTTCTACAGCCACGACTCCTACGGGCTCGGACATCTGCGCCGTTCAGTGACGATCGCCAGCCAACTCATCGACCGGCTTCCCCAAGCATCCGTACTCATCGCGACTGGGTCCCCGGTGGCAACGTCCTTCAAGCTGCCGGGCGGCGTGGACATCCTGAAGCTCCCCTCGGTCTCCAAGGATCGGGCGGGTCGCTATGTCTCACGCGAGTGGCCCATGGAGCTCCGTGACCTGCTCAAATTTCGCTCAAAGCTGCTCGAAAGCACCGTCGAGGGATTTCGCCCCCGCGTGCTGCTGGTCGATCACAAGCCCATCGGCCTCATGGGAGAGCTAAGCCTCGCACTCTCGAAGGCTCGCAACATCGGAACTCGCTGCTTGCTGGGCCTGAGAGACATTGTCGACCATCCCGACGCGATGGAAAGTGAGTTTGGCTCCGATGAAGTTCGCCACAGCCTCAGTGAAAACTACTCCCAAATCATGGTCTACGGTGACCGTCGGGTCTTCGACGCGTCTCGAGAGTACAGCCAGCTAGCGGCTGTTAGGAAGCGACTGCGATTCACCGGCTACGTCGTTCGGCCCGCCGCGAGACCCCCCTTTAGGCCTCTTGCGCTCCTACGGCCCCACGTGGTGGTCACGGTCGGCGGCGGCGAGGATGGTCCTCGCCGAGTCAACCGCTACATGGACGCGCTTGAGCTAGGAGACCCGGCCTGGAACTCAACGATCATCCTTGGACCGCTGTTCTCCAACGAGAAGGGCCGCGAAGTCAAGAAGCGGGCCCGAACCATGCGAAGTGTAGAGATCCATCGTACCCACAACGATCTGCCGGCGCTGCTCCGAGACGCATCAGCAGTTGTGTCCATGGCTGGGTACAACACAGTCACGGAGATCCTGCAGGCGCGAATCCCCTCCGTGCTACTACCGAGGGTTACGCCACGGCTCGAACAAGCCGTTCGCGCGCAACGCCTGGCAGCTCTTGGCCTCGCGCAGTCCGCCGCCGGTGCAGAGCCCAAAGAGCTGTTCGAATCAATCACGAGGGCCATTCAGCAGCGTAGGATCCTAGCTGAGCTACCTGCGATGAACGGGGCACAGAAGGCTGCGGCCATGCTCCTTCAGAGTGCGGTCACGGGCCGGAGCGGGTCCTACGTGGACCATCCCCCTATGGGCCCCCACGCCGGTGCTGCGTCTTGAAGCTGGGCTACCTCGTAAAGAAGTTCCCGCGCCTGTCGGAAACATTCGTGCTAGGCGAGATCCTTCGGCAAGAGAGAGAAGGTGCCGACATCACCGTTTTCGCCCGGCGCCAAGCCGATGACGAGCCTCGCCATGCCGCACTCTCGCAGCTACGCGCTCCGATACATCTTGTGGGAGAGAAGGGGCTAAACCCATGGCAGGAGCTCTTCCAAGATCCCGCTCCACCCGAATCCACCTGGGATCGCCTCGGTAGCACCGTTCGCTGGCTGCTCGCCGCAGAAATCACCAAGCTCCCCAAGCTCGTTGCAGAAGCACTCTGGCTCCTTCGCCGGTGCCGAGAGCTCGATATTGAGCATCTTCACGTACATTTCGCCAGCGAGTCCGCCATCGTCGCTTGGATCGCCGCAGAGCTTGGGGGGCCGTCGTACTCCATCACAGCCCACGCTAAGGACATCTATCGTTCGACGGTGCGCCCCAAGGTACTCTCGAAGCTTGTCGGAGACAGTCGATTCACCGTCACAGTGTGCGATGCGAACGTCAACTATCTCATGGGCTCCATCGAACCATGGGCCCGACCCCGGGTACGACGACTCTACAACGGCATCGACCTGAATGACTTCGCACAGCGCAAGGGGGAAGGAGCTGAGCCACTCATTCTTGGAGTAGGCCGCCTCGTTGAAAAGAAGGGATTCGACACCCTTCTGGAAGCCTTGGCGATCCTCAAGAAGAGCGGACACACGTTTAGGGCATCCATCATGGGTGACGGCGAAGAGCGTGACCAACTAGAGGCTCTGCGACATCGGCTCGGCCTAGAAGACACCGTTGAACTTACCGGCGCGGTGGACCAGTCAAGCGTGAGAGAAGCTATGAAGGGGGCGACCCTCTTCAGCCTCCCATGCCGCATCGGGACGGATGGAAACCGGGACGCTCTTCCAACCGTCCTCCTTGAGGCGCTGGCAGTCGGGCTGCCGATCGTCTCGACGACGGTGACAGGGATCCCGGAGATTCTCGACGGCGGGCGTTGCGGCAAGCTCCTCGAACCAAACGACCCCAGGGGACTAGCGAGGGCAATGGCCGAGCTCCTCGACAACCCACCCGAACGGATGAAGATCGCCCAAGCTGGGCGTAAGCACGTCGAGAGGCACTTCGACGGCAACGCGGCAGCGATCACACTCCGCGGCTGGTTCGAGGAATTTGCTCAGCACCCGCTGATTCGATGAAGATCCTGCACCTCGTTCAGGACAAGGGCATCCGGCCCCGTTCCAAGAAGGGCGCAGCGGTGCACGTGGCAGCGATGTGCACGGCCTTCCGCAAGCTTGGCGCCGACGTGACCTCGGTCCATGCGTCCAACGCGTTGGAGGCCAGGAGGATGATGGAAGCAGTGCTGGGTGAAGCGCCGATCGACCTGATCTACGAGCGATACGCCCTGGACGCTTTGGAGGGGTCGCGATTCGCGGCGTCCCTGCGAATCCCCCACGTACTCGAGGTCAACGCCCCCCTCGAAGACGAAGCCGTCAAGTGGCGGGGTGCCAACCCCACGTCCCTCAATCGAGACGGCGAATCTAAGGCCTTCCAGGGGGCGAGCATGGTCCTTTGCGTCAGCCCGATGGTGGCCGACTACGCTAAGACCCGAGGTGCCTCGCCGTCTACGATCCTTGTTCGGCCCAACGCAGTCGACGCGGAGCTCTTTCGACCTATGAAGGAGTCAGCAGCCAACCGTGCCATCTGGTTCCCGGACCTCGACGCACCATTCGTCGTTGGTTTCCATGGCCGGCTTCGCCCGTGGCATGGCTTCCACCGTGTTGTCGATGCCTGCTCGGACGCACTCAGGAGCGGCACCAACCTTGCTATGCTTTGCGTCGGAGAGGGCGACTACCAAGAATGCCTCGAACGAGCACTGCCGCGTAGTCGTTGGCACCATGAACCGTGGTGTGACCAGAACCAGCTCGCCCGCTGGGTCGCTGGCTTTCACACTATCGCCTTCGGCTACGATCGCGAAACTGACTGCTATTTCTCGCCCCTAAAACTTCGAGAAGCCATGGCGGCGGAGGTCGTCCCGATCGTCCCGAACCAAGGCGAGCTCCCGGCAGCTGTGGGGCACGGAAGCGCAGGCGTGGTCTACGATCAAAGTGAGGATGACCCGACAGCTCTAAGCCGAGCGATTCAGAGTCTAGCGAAGAACAAGGATCGGCGAGTGTCCCTGGGCAAAGCCGCGCGGGCAGCAGCCTCACGCACGTCGTGGACACAGATTGCCGAGGAGGTCCTCGACGTGTGTCGAGCGCGCCCAGTATGAAGAAGCTCGTCAACGACAACTCCTCTTGGGGCGTGGCTCGTCGCTTCTCGGGGGACGTCGCCCCGTTCTATCGAGCGATCCTAGTGGCGGTCTCCCTCCAACTCGTGGGGGTGGCCCTGGAGCTTGCACAGCCATGGGCGATGCAACAGATCTTTGACCGAGCGCTGATCGGTAGGAGCCCAGACGCGGCGATGGTCGTCTACATCGGAAGCGGCTGTCTCGCAGGCGCAATTCTGTTGCGGATCGCGATCAACTACGTGGCGACGCTGAAGATCGTCGGAACGGGCCATGCCCTTACAAGGGCGCTGCGCCTACGACTCTTCCGGCATATGGTCGAGCTTCCACCGAACTTCCACCACAGACAGAAGTCCGGCGACCTCCTCATGCGCTTGATGGGCGACGCCCCGATGGTGAGCACCATGCTCGTCGAAGCCAGCGCCAACATCGTGACCCGGTCGATCCAGGTTGTCGGCACGATCGCCCTGATGCTCTGGGTGGACCTGCGCCTGACGCTCACTTTGGCCATCTTCTTGCCCATCATTTTCGTGGTTGCTCGCTTCCTTGCCGGGCGTCTCCGCATCGCAACTCGCAAGCAGCGGCGCAAGGAAGGCGACATGGCTGACTACATGCAGGAGTCCCTCGGTGCAGCCGCACTCATCCAATCCATGGGCAGAGAGGGCGAAGCGGTCAGAGCTTTCGCCAAGACCAACCGTCGTAATGCGCGTGCAGGTCTGAAGACTGCACGCGCCGCGGCGCGACTTTCCTCGTCGGTAGAGGGATTGTTGGCTTCCGCACTCGGTATCACTGTCTTGCTTGGAGGCCTCAGAGTACTTCAAGCAGGCTCCGGATTTAGCGCTGGTGAGCTCCTGGTCTTCCTGAGCTACGTGCGCGGACTGATGAAACCGCTGCGCTCAGCTACGAAGCATCAGGCGCGCATTGCCAAGGGCACAGCGTGTGGAGAGCGGCTCTTGCGTGTACTGGACGAAGACCGTCCGGTGCGTATGACGTCTGGGGTCTCACTCCCGCCGGTTCACCCCAAAACCCTCTCGTTCAACGACGTCACCTACACCTACCCGAACACTCCAAGGGGCGTAAGAGGCATCAACTTCGAGCTCAAGGCCGGGGACTTCGTGGCCCTCTTCGGCGAGAGCGGTAGCGGGAAGTCGACGCTCACTTCGCTGGCTCTTCGCCTAATGGATCCAGACCAAGGAAGCATCCTCCTCGACGGTATCGACGTGCGTGAGCTCGACCTGGATCGCTACAGAGAGAAGTTCGCCCTCTCTATGCAAGCCACTGTGCTCCTAGGCGCCTCTATCGCGGAGAACCTCCAGCTAGGGGACCCCGAGGCCGACGAAGCGGCACTCTGGCGCGCGTTAGAAGCAGCAGGGGCGGGACAGCTGGTGCAGTCGCTGTCCGGGGGCCTCGACTATCGGCTCGGCTCGGCAGGCTCGACGCTGTCTGGAGGTCAACGAAAGAGACTCTGCCTGGCACGCGCTTTCTTGCGAGGTGCTCCGATCCTGATTGCGGATGAACCGTTCAGCGGACTCGATGCCCGCACCTCAATGGCAGTGCAAGAGAGCCTCCGTCGCCATGCTGCGGAGGGCGGTATCGTGCTTGTCGTGACCCATGATGTGGCAAGTCTGCGCTCCTTCGATCGCGTCGTATTCCTCAAGGAGGGGCGAGTAGAAGGGCAGGGCTCTGACGACGAGCTTCGCCATACCGCCGAAAACTACGGACGCCTAGTCGAGGCCTCTTCAGGAGTCTCGAGATGATCGGCCTCACTCACTACGACCGTGACTTGGAGCTCCCGGGCAAGCTCGGAGACGAGCGGCTCATCCCCCCCAGCGAGTCTGGGTTGACCGATCTCGTCAACGAGCATCTTCTGAGAGCGGAAAATTCGGCCGGTCCAGACCTGCAGGCAGTCAGTAGCGAAGTTGCCCACGTACGATACAAGTCGAGGGTTGCGATCGCGGCAACTTACGCAGTCAGGCTCAACAGTGGCGAGCAACGCGCCATCACTTACAAGGCTCACCTAGGCGACAAGGGCCAACAGCGACTGGTCGGCGGCCGCTACGCCAGCAAGCTCGCGGAAGATTGCTCACCTTTGCGCCCATTCGCCTATCTGGAAGAACGCGGTGCAAGCCTCTGGGTCTGCCCCGCAGATCCCGAACTCCGGGGCCTGATTCGAGCGTTCGACATGCGGCGGACTGCCCGCTGGATCGACCGCCTCAACGTTGAGCCAGGCTGGGTGATGCGCGTTAGGGCAAGCACGCTCGAGCTCAAGCGTTACAAGTACTCCCGGCGAGCCGTCCTTCAGGTAGTGGCGAAGTTTCGCTGCGGCGAATCAGATCGAAGGACGCGCGGCCTTGGATTACGTGTTCTGCCACCGGCGATAGCCGCCAAATCCATCGCGCAGCGAGCCCTTGTGGCTGACTTCAACCTTCCGATCCCCCGCCTCTTGGGGTGGGATGAGAGCGCAGGTTGGCTGCTCGAGGAATGGCTTCCGGGAACACCGTCCGACAGGGACGACCTCTCTATCACGCCGCAAGCGATGGCATGCGTGGTGCGACTTCACCGCAGCCCCACCGTGGGGCTCGCGGCGCGGGAGAGTCGTACCCAGGCCGCCCCGGTAGCGCTGCTAGGGGCCTTCAACAAACAGGCCTCGCTCCCAGCATGGCTCTCTAATCCGGTGGAGGTGCCCTCTACTGCCCGCATTCACGGCGACCTACACCCAGACCAGGTCCTCATTGACGGCGCACAGTCCTCCCTGCTCGATCTCGACAGTCTTCGCTACGGTTCAAAAGAAGAAGACCTCGCTAGCTGGATCGTAGACGGAATCGCGCTGAGGAACGAATGCGGCGTCGACTTCCTAATAGGCTCGACCGTCGAGCAGTACCGGACCGCCGGCGGAGATCAAGTGGACGAACCTCTCCTTCGGATGCTCGTTGCAGTTGAGCTCGTTTGCCGCGCTGCAGCCGGCGTTAGGCGCCTTGAGCAAGGAGCGATACGAAATGCGTCGCGACTGTTAGATCAAGTCAACCCTACGCTAGGAGTGGCACGTTGAGTCGCGTAAGGGGCGAATGGCATCATGCCTTTGACTTGCTGCAGGCTGAACTCAAGGTTCACGATCCGACGCCGTTTGTAGTGCGCGTAGAAGCGCGGGCTGACGGCACCCAAGTGTGGACGACCAAGGAGGAAGACGGCACCAGCTGGTTCCTCTACAGCAGCGGACAACTCCACCGCCTGCAACCAGTGAGTGACCCGAAGCTACCAGGCGCGGCGAAGTCCCTCCGTGGCAAAGTCATCGCCTGGCGCCCCGGTCGGCGAGCGGTCGCCGTTGGGCCAGATGGCCGAACGATCTGGAAGCTCTTTCGGAAGAACAGGCTCCCTTCGGCCGTGCTCCGGCACCGACTGGCCCTCGAAGGCTGCATGGGAGCGAAGCACTGGCGTGTCCCCCGAATCCTGAGTGTGGATGAGCGCCGCGCGCGCGTTCAGTTCGAACGTATCGACGGCGCCGAGATCGGCGTCAAGCGAAACGAGTCACACAAATGGAAGCCCGTCGGCGCCGGGCTACGCGAATTCCAGGCCGGTGTTCGTACAGCCGATCTTCACCACCACGATCGGCGCCTTGAGCTCGACACCGTGTCCCAGCTCCATCAGCGCTACGCACAGCTGTTTGAGCGTCGATTGTCCTCCGTTGATCGGCTCCTGGAGCGCCTTGAGGGATGGGTGCAGCCGACGACTACAAGCCCCCCTGTTGCAGTCCATCGTGACCTTCATGACGGCCAGTTCTTGGCGAAAGAGAACGGACACTGGGTGTTGGACTTCGATCAGCTATGCGCCGGGGAGGCAGAGTTAGACCTAGCCAACCTGACGGCTCACTTCGTTCTGAGGGATATGCAAGCAGAGAACTGCGACCATGCGGAGGGGGCGGAGGCTTGCTCTCTGAGTCTCATCTCCGGCTACGAGATCCCCAATTCGAATTCCGCACATCAAGCGCTCCGGTTCTACCAAGCGGCGACTTTCGTCCGGCTCGCCTTGCTGTACCAATTCAGGCCTAAGTGGCGGCACCTCTTCAACCCACTGATCCAGCGCGCAGTCGCATCCGTCGACGAGCTACGCCATGCTTGATCCGTTCTCGCTGATGACTTCAGCAGTCTCGATTGGGTTACTTGCCCAGGCTTCAGCTGAGCTAACGGTCGCTGACCTCGTTGTCGGGCACTGGGTGGTCGTCAAGGGCGAAACGAGCGATGATGGTCGACTCGTGGCCAGCTTCTTGGAGGTCTCGCAGCCTGAGGAGAGACAGGAGATCATCGGCACGGTGAGCGAGGTCAGGGAGGACGACGACGCCTATGCCGTGATCGTCGTAGACGGCCAGCCATCCTTCGTTGGACCCAAATCGCGTTTGCGTGGACTCGACGTGTCCGAGCTAGAAGAGCTCAGTGGCAAGAGGGTTGGGATCGAAGGCTACTGGCGAAGCCCCAGGAAGTTCTCGGTACGTGAACTTGAGCTGCGCTCTAAGGGTCGCGATCGCCTGATGGGACGGGTCGACAAGATCACAGAAGAACCGGGCGCGCTCCGACTTCGCGTGCTTGGGCGCGAAGTGCTCGTCGATGCGCGTACGACCCTCAAGGTTGAGGGGCCGCTGGCCGACTTCGGCCTCGCGGACGCCCCGCGCTACTCCCCCATAGGTGATCTCGAGCGAGTCGTAGATGATGATGACGACATTCCGGGGAGGGCTATCGGTGGCGGCCTTTTCGTTGGCGCGCGTCTGGAATGGCAACGCGCAGATGAGCGCAACTACGACCTCGACCGCGAGGACGCCAATGACCGTGTTGACGACAACTACAGCGTGAGAGGAGAGGTACGATGGGCTCCTTCGGATCGAGTCTTCGGCTTGATCGAATACCGCCACGCGTGGCGCGATCGCTTTGACGAGGACGATGGCTCCACCGCTGAGGACCGTGGGCGCCTCAACGAAGCCCACCTATACTTTCGGGACGTTCTTGTTCGAGGCCTTGATCTACAGCTGGGACGCCAGGACTTCGACGAGGAGCGTGAATGGCTGTACGACGAGAACTTGGACGCCATCAGACTCTTCCTACGCCGGGATCGTCTGCGTTACGAGCTCTTTGCAGCAACGGTGCTCTCCGGTGGCGACCCACGGGAGGAGGACGCGCGCTACTACGGTGCGTTAGTCAACACCGAGTACAGTGACGACTGGAGTCTGGGCGCGTACGCTCTCAGTGCGTCGAGCCAGTTGGACGGTGAGAGACGAGCCACGCACCTTGGGTTGCGAGGACTCGGGGAGTTCGTAGACCGCAACGACTCCTGGGGAGAGCTTTCCTTTCTAACGGGACGCGACTCTGGAAATACGCTCACGGGATGGGCGTTCGACGTTGGCAACACATGGTCTCCAAGATGGGCGAAGCGCTGGTATGCAACTGCAGGCATGGCCTACGGGAGTGGCGACCGTGGCACACAGGACGGCAGGGACTCCACATTCCGACAGACTGGGATCCACGACAACAACGCGAAACTAGGGGGCATTACATCGTTTCGCTACTATGGGGAACTTCTTCGACCAGAGCTCGCCAACCTAAGCATCATGACCCTCGGCATTGGGCGCCGATTCGGCAAACGAGAGTCCGTGGACCTCGTCTTCCACAAGTACGCCCAGGACTTCGCACGCCCCTTCCTTGTCGATGCGGAGCTCCGAGAAGACCCCGACGGGCTACACACAGATCTCGGCTGGGAGGTCGATCTAGTCTTCGGAAGCCGTACCTACGATCGCGCCAACATCGAACTCGTTCTGGGACGCTTCGAGCCTGGGGCGGCGTTCCCAGGCGCCTCCGCCGCTTGGACGGCTCGAGTTCAGATTCGCGGGCAACTCTGACCCGAGCCATCGAGATTTGACGCCGTCGCAGCCCTTAGCTCCCCCCGGGGACTTTAGCCTGTTTGACAGCGCGTTCATGTGAATCTTGCTAGCCTGAAGCATCGACCCCTTCCTTGGTTTGCCATGCGAATCCTGCCTATTGTCTCCCTTGTAGTCTTCCTCTCCGCCCACGCTGCCGTTGCGCAAGTGATCGTTCGGGAGCGACCGAACGATGTCAGCGACTTACTCACCCTGCAGGACGGCTCCGCTCAGCTTTCGCTGACGGGGGTCAACCTGTTGAACTGCGAGCTCGTTGGCTACGCACAGAAGGATAGACTTCGCCTTGCACTCCCGCGGCCCGGGACGACACTCGATGTGCCGGACCATATCCTCCTACCCGGCGGCGGATCGTTGTGGAGGGCTCGGCAAGGCGCTGACAGCCTAATTCTCCATGTCACCCCCGGAGGAACGCCTCGAGTCCTGCTTCGGCAGCCGATGCAAACGGGCGGGATCGCCCCCCAAGTAGCCGTCGCACCAGACGGCTCATGCGCACTGGTCGTAGCAGGTGGACAGGTGTGGAAGCTAGACACCGTCCTCGGCACGGCCGCAGCTTCGCTGACGATGCACTTGGGGTCACTGCTGGTCACCACAGAGTCGCTTCGCGTCAATGCATTTGTTGCGTACTTCGTGGCAGATGATGTCCTCTACAGAGCGGATCATGGCGGCACTGCTCAGCCAGTGTCCATTCCACTTCTACAGGACGAAGAAATCTGCAGCGAGCTGCTTCTCGCGAGCTCAAGCGACGCCGCTGTAGTGATGTTGGAAGGAGAAGAAGAAGACGACAGGCGACTTGCCGCGGTTCGAGGCCTACAAGACCTGGAGTGGATCGTGCCGACTCCCCATGCGATCCCACTGCCAGGCCTCGACGAAGAGCTTGGCCCGTTCATTGCGATCTCTCCGGACGGTGCACGAGTCGCTTGGCGCACCGATGGGACCGTTGAAGAGCTGTTTTTCAAGTGCTTGGGCGGCGGTGCCCCACAACACGTCACGACGCTTCCGGACTACCCAGCCTACGTTGACAACGTTGGCGTCCTGGCTTTTGGGACGTCCAACCGGCTTTGCTTCTTCGCAGGCGACCGTGTCCTTAGCGGGATCACAGACTCAGACCTGATCGGCGCGGCAGATATGTACGCGGTGACCGCCGACGCCGAGTGCAACCTTTCGAGCGAGAATGTTTCTGGAACAAGCGGAAGCTTCGCGCCTCCCTTCACGCTTCCCGGGAGCATCAACCTCGAAGCAACCGCACTGGACCCACTTGGTCAGAGGTTCTTCGTCGTTCAAGAACCTCCCCATGGAGACGAGGTGCTCTCGAGCTTCGCGGTCGGACAACCCGTTGGCTCGCAGGGTTACGGAACAGCGGACATCCTCGATCAACAGGAAGATTTCGAGTTCTTCCCGCTGGGCGAGTCGATGCTAGTAGTGACGGAGTTTGAATCAGGCCCGTCGGTCAGAGTATTGCTGAGTGTCGTAGCGCCGTTTGGGGACCCAAACTTCGAGACCATGCGACTCGGTTCATGGAGCGCGGGCACGACGGTGACTCAAGTAGCGTTTCATGGAACGTCAGCATGCATTCGCTTGCAGACGCCATCTGGCCCCGAGGTGTATTGGCTCGACGTCAATCGATGCCAGCTTGAAGCGGTGCTTCCAGCTGTCATGGGAAGCCACCTCCACATCGACCGACCGGTGGCGTTCGACCCCGAAGGACGTCTAGTAGCTGGCGCGGTCAACCCCTCCGGTTCACGACGCTGGATGCAAGTGACGCGGCCAATGAAAGCCGGCCTGCTGAGAGTTCAGGCACGCAACGGCTACGTCTTGCCCTATTAGAGCAGAGGGAATCGAGAGACTGCCGGTGCCCTGATCGCGTCGCTACGCTCCTCTTAGCTCAAGTCCCAAGCGACTGAGACAGCCTACCCCAAACCGAGCCGCTTCAGCTTGTTGTAGAAGCCTGCGCGACTGATCCCTAGCAGCCGCGCGGCTTCCGCGCGGTTGCCATCTGCTGCGCTTATCGCGCGCTGAATCGCGCGGCTCTCTGCTTCAAGCAAGGTGTAGGGGCCCTCAATCGCCGAAGAGATTGAAGGCACCGTCGCAGGGACTACGCTCAGTAGACCTCGGTCTTCGATTCGAGTGCCAGACAAGAGGAATAGCCGCTGTACCTCGTTGCGGAGCTCACGCACCTCGCCGGGCCAAGGCCTCGAAACGAGGGCTGCAAGGATCTCGCGGTCCACTTCTTTGTGCTCATCGTGCCTCTTCGAAAGGAGCTCCAAGAAATGCTCGATGAGCAATGGAATGTCTTCCTGCCTTTCGGATAGCGACGGTACGGTGATCTCAGCAGCGTTTAGGCGATAGTAGAGGTCACTTCGAAACTGGCCACCGGCGACCCGTGCTTCCATGTCGGCGTTGGTCGCAGCTACGAGCCGAACGTCCGCACGCCTTGGTGCGCTCTCCCCGACTCTTCGGAACTCGCCCGACTCAAGCACCCGCAGCAGCTTCGCTTGCAGCGTGAGATCAAGGTCGCCCAGCTCGTCCAAGAAGAGCGTACCGCCATCTGCTTCCTCGAAGAGTCCTACGCGCGCGCTACTCGCGCCGGTAAAAGCTCCTCTTGAGTGTCCAAAGAACTCACTTTCCATCAGCGAACCAGAAAGAGCGGCCATGTTCTCAACTACGAATGGACCGCGATCTCGCTTCCCGAGGGTATGAATCGCGCGAGCGACCAACTCCTTTCCCGCGCCGGATGGACCAGTGATCAGGACAGCGAGTTCCGTATTCGCAAGGCGCCGGATCTGATCGCGCAGAGATCTCATCGCTGGCGAATCCCCCACCATCCCAGCGATGGCAGGCGAATGCCCAGTCACCCTGAGCTGCGTGCGCACAGCCACAAGCTCCTTCTGCTGGTTCTCGACTCTCGCCTCGAGGACCGTGTTCAACCTGGCAATCTCGTTGCGCGCCATGATCTGCCGTGCCACGGCGCCTGCCTGGTCCGCGAGAGTGGCAAGAAGATTCAGGTCCGTACGATCGAACAAGGCTCCCTTGCGATCGTCGTCAACATAGAGCGCCCCGAAGGGGCCGTCCGGTCCCAGAACGGGGACACAAATAATGGCTCGAAGTTCCAGGGACTGCACGCTCGCCGCGTCGCTAAAACGAGGGTCGGACGCGATGTCCTGGGTGAGCACGGGGGTGCCTGACTCGATCGCACTCCGTACGACGGAGCCAGAGAGATGTAGATCTCCGTCGCTCGCCTCGCCTGGTCCGAGTCCGCGACAACTCATAGCTTCGAGGCCAGCAGGCGTCTGCAACAAGAGAAGGCCACGCCGACCTGCTGTCCCCTCAAGCGCTCGATCTAGAACTAGGGCGAGAAGGTCGTCTAGATCGTCGCTGACTGCGAGCTGCCGGGTAATCGCACGGTACCACTCCTCATCGATGGAGTTCACTGTGGCCGACTCACCTGCGATCGTCTGGGCCCCATGCACGGAGGGACCCGCAAGCAGACTCATGAGCGCCAGAATTGCGCCTCGCTTTTCTGGCTCTGCTCTCTCCGTGAGAATCTCTTCTGATTCTCCCACACTCTTTGCCGCTAGGCGACGGGCCTGCGAGTTGCCCACCTGCTTTGCGAGCTGCACCAGCATGACCGAGGCGCACCACTCAAGGTCAGTCCTGCCGTCGCCCTTGAACGCCTCGCAAAGACCAGCGAGGTCTTCGATCGTCCGGGGGCATTCCACCCTGAATCGCGCCTCCCTCTCCCGAGCGCTCCCCATTCGGCGAGCCAGGTCTAGCAACTCGGTGGAGAGTCTTCCACGATGCGCGCCGGGTGCTAACAGTGAGTGGGCAAGAGCGGTCGATCTAAATCGCTCCGCAATGCTCGTCGAGTTCCTGTGCCTCTGCAAAGCACTTTCCATGAGCTGGTTCGCGGCCTCTGGCCTGCCTGCAGCCAGCGCCTCGAGAGTGGCGGCACGCGCACCGAGAAGCGACTCATCTGGATCCGGAAGCTCGCCAGAAGCCGTCCATGTGTCAACCGCATCTGAGTCTGGAGCCACCAGCCTTTCTCCCACGGCGAGCCCGGCCAGTGAGAGGCGCAGGTGCTGATCCATGAGTCGCACCTCCGAGGTGTGCCCGCCCTCCTCAAGCCTTGTCCTCGCAGCTTGAAGCTCCTTAGTAGCCTCTCCGACGCAGCCTTGCTCCAACGCAAGTAGAGCAAGGCTCGCCTGCGTCGTCGCTTCGCCGTAGTCATCGCCAATGCGGCGACGCAAGCGGAGTGCACGGGCGAGGGATTCCCGAGCGCGTGAGAGCTCGCCACGATCACGGAGGAGCGTTCCGAGATTGTGGGCGACGAGCGCACGGATCCCGAACAGATCCGAGTGATCGACGGCAGCGGCCGCTTGCTTCAGGCAATCGGCTGCGTCGGATAGGTGACCAAGATTGCGCTCAACGATTCCTCGGTTCAGGAGCGCACGGGCTCGCAGTCCGCAATCCGAGGACGCATCCCCAAGCGCGAGCGCACGATCGAACTCCCCCCTGGCGTCGCTGAAGCGGTTCAAGCGCAAGAGCGCTCCGCCGCGGAGATTGTGGGCACTCCCTTGAGCCTCGATGCTTGCACCATCTAGGGCGACAAGGTCCAGCCTCTGAAGCACATCTTCGAATTGGCCAGAGAGAAGGCTCAAATGCGCGACTCCGACCTCAGCGCGTAGGGCGACATCAGCGTCCGGACGTCTATCTAAGACCACCCGGTAGTGCCCGGCTGCCGCAGCCCTCTTCCCAACCTTCTGCAATACGTCGCCCAAGGCGACGGTCGCCTGGGAACGGAGAGACTCAGCCTCTGGACCAGCAGTGCTCAGAACCTCTTCCAAGCACTCAACCGCCAACGAGTAATTTCCTTGGGCGAGATCGAGCTTGGCACCCAACAGCGAGACACGCAGCTCCGTGACCGCGTCCAGGAGAGTATCTGGGTCACGAAGGGCATCTATGAGGACGCGTGCCCTGGCAAGTCGCCCGTCAAGTCGAGAGCGCTCGACGACCTCTAACGCATCTTTGAGATCGCCACCTGCCAACCCCTCGACGCGCATCCTTGAGCCAGTCGGAAGGCCCGCTGCACGGTGTGCCTCAACGAGCTGGATCGACACCGAGCGACGAACGGACGGCGGAAGGAACCCGCGGCCTCGAATACGCCAGTTGGCGAGCATGGGTCGATCATCCAAGACCGGCAGACCGAGCCGCTCTAGCTCGCCGGCTGCTGATCGGAAGCTCTCGACCGTCACGCCTACCGCTCTGAGAATAGCCGCCTGTGACATGCCTTCCGGAGCGTCACTCAAAGCAGCCAAGACTCGCCGAGCCTGGTCACTAAGGGAGGGAAGAGTCTTTCCGGGAGTTTCGGCGACCGCGGGCCAGCGGCTGCGCTCCAGCGCCCAACCATCGGCCATTCGGCGCACGACGCCGAGTTCCGCTGCACTTACGACTGCGGACTCTAGGGCGGACTGGCGTCCCTCGGTCTTGGCATGGAGATCCGCAGCGAGCTCGGCCACAAGGCTCCCGGAGGAGAGAGTGATCTTCGAGCGAAGATACCCTTCCAGGGCTTCGGGAGACACTTCGTCAAGCGTGTGCCAGTGGACAACGTCGTCGAGATCACGCGCTGCCTCTCTCCGCACGCGGGCCCCCTGCTCGAGCGTGCAGACACAGTGCAACGAAAACGCTGGCAGCCTGCTAGCCGCCATGAGGGGCTCCACGAGGATCGCTCCATCTCCGCGATGGTCTAAACCGACGATGCCAGCAAAGCCTCCGGCTTCGCCGCTGCACAGAAAGTCCTTCTCCGAGAGCGCAGTCTCGACGAGATCTACGCTGTGTCCTTCCGCTGCTGCCGCAAACGAGAGCACCAAAAGCACATCCTCTCGATCCCGAGGATCATCAGCCTCGACCACAAGACACTTCCCCTGCCGCCGGTACTTGCGTGCCAGATCAAACAGTGCCTCCGATCGCCCCAGCAGAGGTGGAAGTGCGAGTGCTCCAGCCATGGGCCCAATCCCCGGAAGCAAACCTGCGGCAGCCTGAGCAGACGATGGCCGCGACGCCGGGTCGCGGCGAAGTATGGACCGCAAGAGCTCCTTTGCGAACAGAGGGAGATCAGCTTCGTCCAGGTCGCTCGCAGTCCAAAAGTCCTCGTCTGGGAAACGTGCGGAAAAGTCAGCGGGAACATCTCCGAGGAGCGCACAGGCAATCGAGGCCCCCAAGCTAAAGAGATCTGATCTCGCATCCGCTTGCTCTCCAGCGAGCAACTCGGGGGCAAGCCATCGGCGGGTCCCACCGTCGGTCTCGCCAACGCCCAGCTCCACTGCGAGGTCAAAGTCAAAGAGTCGCGCACCGCCCGCCGCCACGAGCATATTGGCTGGTTTCACGTCTCCATGGACCCAGCCGGCTGAATGCAAGGCGGACAAGGCATCGAGCCACTGCCCGACCAACGATGGCCACCGATCGTCGTTCTTGGATGGCGCAGAACCATCCAGTACGTCGCCCTCGCAGAAACGACGGGCGATCCAAGGGCGACCAGAGGCGGCCACACCAACGCGAATGGGTAGGATCAAGACGTCATGCCGCACCCTGGACCAAAGGCGGAACAGCGACAGGACCGCACCGGCGTCGCGAAGGAACCGAACGACCAGATCCTCTGATTCTCGTCTGAGCCTCAGGACAGGACCATACGCCCCATCTCCCAGCCTCTCCACGGAGTTCGCGCCCAGAGAGCGACCCAAGTTCACAGTGTCCACCATTTGAACACTTAGGATAGCGGCGAAGTCGTTCCTAGGGGGCCAACCCGCGCCGCGCCAGAATGGGACGCGAAAGCGCGCATGACTCCAGAATGCCGCGCCTATTCGGAGCCAGCGAGATCGAAGAACGGCCGTTTTGGCTGCCACAGGAGTGGGTAGCCAGCGATCACCGAGGGGCCTCCCTCAAGTCTTGTGGGACAGCCCGTTCCGCAGGGCCCCCAACCGGACACGAGGCAGCCCCAGCGCTGGACGGCATACCTGGATCTGCCACCGAAAGATGAAGGTGGAGCTCCTCGATGGACCAAGGGCGTACTCGTCGCGGCGCCAGTCCAGGCCGCCTCCTATCGCTGGGTAGGAAGGGG
>CALHGQ010000173.1 GCA_938030175.1 uncultured bacterium
GTGGAGTCCCTGCGCCTGGGGGATCGGCTCAAGATCACCGTGGACGTCCCCGCCGCGCTTTTGCCCGCCGAAGTGCCAACGTTCATCGCGCAGCCGCTGGTGGAAAATGCCATCAAGCATGCCGTAGCGAGCCGCGCCAGCGGCGGATCGATCACGCTGCGCGCCCGGCATGAGGAGGGCGTTCGCCTCATCCTCGAAGTCGAGGACGACGGCCCGGGCTTCGCGCCCCAAGCCGACCACCGAGGCGTGGGCATCACCCACGTCCGCCAGCGCCTTGAGGCTCTCTTTGGTGAGTCGGCGAGGCTGGAGGTAGGCACCCGCGAGGCGGGGGGCACCCGGGCGCGGCTCACCCTGCCCTTGGACGATCTCGACGACCTCGACAGCACGCCGGGCGGCACCGATGAGTAGCGACGCTGCGCCGATGCGCGTTCTCGTCGCCGACGACGAGCCGAACGCCCTAGCCACGCTGCAAGAGCTCGTCCGCGGACACCCGGACCTAGAGCTCGTCGCCTCCTGCTCCGACGGAACCACGGCGGTGAAGGAAGCGCTTGCCCTGGGACCGGAGCTGCTCATCCTCGACGTCCAGATGCCCGGCGCGACGGGT
The DNA here is from genome assembly GCA_938030175.1 of uncultured bacterium. Lineage (GTDB taxonomy): Bacteria > Planctomycetota > UBA1135 > UBA1135 > Saltatorellus. The sequence goes on from CALHGQ010000173.1 coordinate 605, forward strand.
TTGGAGGTCGTCGAGCTGCTCCCCCAGGACAAGCGACCACTCGTGATCTTCGCCACCGCCCACGACGATCATGCCGTGGAGGCGTTCGACCTCCACGCGGTGGACTACCTGCTCAAGCCATTCGACGACGAACGGTTCCGCGTCGCGCTCGACCGCGCGCGCAAGCGTCATCAAGAGGAAGGGCCCGAGCAGGGCGAGCAGCGCCTGCAGGGCGTCCTCAAGGAGCATGGCGAAGACCGCATCGCCATCCACCGCGGCGGGGCCCTCGTCCTCGTGCCCTTTGGCGAGATCGCATGGGTCGAGTCCGCCGACCAATACGTCCGCCTGCACCTGAAAGACGGGCGCGAGGAACTGATGCGGGCTTCGATGGGTCATCTCGAGAAGCGTCTGCCCGCCCCGGGCTTCATGCGCGTCCACCGCTCGGCCATCGTGGCGGTATCGGAGATCCACAGCCTGGAGAGCGCCACCTCCGGCACAGGCCAGGTCAGCCTGCGCAGCGGCGCCACGGTGCCGGTGAGTCGAACCCGACTCGCACTGCTGCGGCGGGCCCTCGGGTAGCTCCCAGGAAACTCCCCCGCCGCTTGATCGAGGTCCCCGATTGAGCAGAACCAGCCGTTCCCAACACCATCGGCACCACACCCTCCAAGGCGGTCCATAGGGTGGAACTTAGGGTCGACAATGGTGTTGAAAGGGCGCATACCTAACCGTGCGCCGAGCTATCACGGCCAAGGAACACCGCATCTACACTCTTCGAACCTGACCCATGAAGCTGAACCCCACCTCCCTGCTGATCGCTGGCACCACCCTCACCGCCGTTTCGCTCGGCACGAACCTCGTGCTGGACGTCCTGGGGACGAAGTACGCGGAGAAGCGCGTCTTCGAGGTGACCTACTCCACCGAGACGGTCACGGAGAACATCAAGATGGAGATCATCCGCGACGGTGAGAGCATGGACCGGGGTGGACGAGGAGGCCGCACCCAGTCCTTCGAGCTTTCCTACACCGACACGGTGCTCGCGGCTAAAGACGGCGCACCCACCGAGATCCAGCGCACGTTCGACTCGGTCGGCGGCGACATGATCATGGACGGCCGCGACGAGCCGATCGAGCGCAGCCTCGACAGCGCGTTCGATGGCATCACCCTGGTGCTGACGGACGGCGAAGACGGCGTCGAGGTGGAGGTCTCCGACGGCGACGCACCTGATGCGGAGCGCCTCGAAGGACACACCCTCCGCCTGCCCCTCGACGGACTCCTTCCCGACGAGGAAGCAGAGGACGGCGCCGAGTGGGAAATCGACGGCGAAGCGTTCATGGCCGCCCTCGGCATGGGCATGCAGCGCAAGCTGGTCGATCGACCCGAGCGCGAAGGCGGCGGCGAAGGCCGTGGCGGACGCGGCGGTGGCGGCGGTCGTCGTGGCGGTGGACAGCGCGGCGGTGGCGGCGATGGCGGCAACCTCCTGGCTGGCGGCACGTGGGAAGTCACGGGCATCCTGACCGGCGACACCCGCGAAGTCGAAGGTGTCGAGTGCGCCGTCATCAAGATCAAGGCCGACGTGGAAGGCGAGCCCGAGGGCGGCGCCGGCGGCCGCGAGGGCATGACCCGCGAGAGCAGCTACAGCGGTCAGTTCGAAGGCGAGCTGCTCTTCTGCGCCGCAGAGTCTCGCCCCGTGAGCCTCGAAATCACCGGCGGCTACGAGCTGACCAGCGACTCGTCCTTCGACTCGGATCGCGGCTCCATGGAAATGTCCCGCGTTGACGAGACCACGATCACCCTCAGCGTCTCCATCGCCTCAAGCATGGCGTCCGACGACGAGTAAAGAGCAACACAACCACCAGCAAGCCCTCTCCCAAGAAACTGAAAGCTATGTCCAACCCACTACCCCTTGTCATCCTTGCGAGCCTCGTCGCTGGCGGCGCTGGCGCCGCCGCAACGACGATTCTCACCTCGAAGCCCAATACGGCGAACGCTGAATCCGAAGCCGTCCAGTCGGACTCCGCCGAGGTCCTCGCCAAGCTGGACAGCATGCAGCAGTCCTACGACGAGCTGCTGGGTCGGATCGATGCTCTTGAGGACAACGCGGAGATGGTTCCGATCTCGACGCCCGCGCGTGTTTCCGCGGTCGCCACGGAGGCCTTAACGGAGGAGGACGTGCGCGAGATTCTGAAGGAGATGGACAGCGCCTCGGTCGCTGCCGTCACGCCGAACTTCCAGCGGGCTGTGGAGTCTGCGATCGAGATGCGCGATGAGCGCCGTAGGGCCGAGCGCGAGGTCGAGCGGGCGGAGGCAGCGGAGAAGCGCATGGAGGACCGCTTGGCGAAGCTTCAGACCGAGCTCGGGCTGGACCAGAACCAGGTCAACTCCATGCGGACGGTCTACCAGGACCAAGAGATCAAGCGCGATGAGCTTCGGACCGAGATGAGGGAGATGCGCGAGAACGGCACGGGCTCCCGAGAGGACATGCGCGACATGTGGCGTGGACTCACGGACTCGACGAACGAGTCGATCCAGGGAATCCTGACCCCCAGCCAGTACGAGACCTACAAGGAGTCTGACTCCGCCAACGATCGCGGCTTCGGCCGCGGCGGCGGCGGCGGAGGCGGCAACGATGGCGGCGGGCGCGGCGGCAACCAGGGTGGCCGCGGCGGCGGTCGCGGTAACTAGCACGCGGCGACAACTAGAAGTGTCGCCTGCCTCGGGAAGGAGGTGGGCAATCGACCTCGGGTGGACGCCTTGGGCCTCGATCGGCGAAAGCTGATCGGGGCCCATTTACTTTCTCGAGCACCTCGGCTTCTCGGCAGGCCCCTTAGCTGACAAAGCCGCCGCGGTATCGACCGCGTAAATGCAAAGAGGTCTGAGACAGATGAGCGCGACCGAAGAGCGCGATCCTTCACCAGATTCATTCACGCTGCATCACCGTGAGAGGACAGTCCAAGGCCATTTCGGTCGATAGGGCACGCAGGTCGAGGCACCCCGTACACTCGTCCCCCTCTCCAAATCGTTTCTCCAATCGACCCAGACTTCGATGCGACTCCACAGCGAACGTTCCGCAAGCCTCAAGGGCCTTGCTCTCTTCGGCGCCGCCATTCTCGCGCTCAGCTACAGCGCCGGCGCAGGCGGCGATGGCCGCATCGACCGCTTCGCCCAGCTCCGCGCTGAGCTGCCGACCCCCAACAGCTACCGCACCGCGTCGGGAGCCCCGGGGCACGAGTACTGGCAGCAGCAGGTTGACTACCGGATCGACGTTTCCCTCGACGACGAGACCCAAACGATCACGGGCTCCGAGGAGATCACGTACCACAACAACTCGCCCGATGAGCTGCGGTACCTGTGGCTCCTCGTGGAGCCCAACCTCTACACGCCGGAGGCCCACGCCGTAGCGACCAGTCTCTCGCCCAACCTCGAGAGCGGCATGAGCTTCGGCGCGCTCAAGTCGATGATGGAGCGCAAGACGTTCGACGGCGGCGCCAAGATCTCGAACCTGGCCGACATGTTCGGCAACGAGCTGGAGCACACGATCGTCAACACGACGATGCGCATCGATCTACCGAAGCCCCTGAAGAGCGGAGAGACCTTTCAGTTCTCCCTCGACTGGCAGCACAAGGTCAACCCGAGCAAGACGATCGGCGGCCGGACCGGCGTCGAGTTCTTCGAGGACGACGGAAACTACCTCTACGAGATGGCCCAGTGGTTCCCGCGCCTGTGCGCCTACACCGACTACATGGGCTGGCAGAACAAGGAGTTCCTGGGCCGCGGCGAGTTCACGCTAGAGTTCGGCAACTACGTCGTCAGCATCACGGCCCCCGACGACCACGTCGTCGCCTCGACGGGTGTGCTCCAAAACCCCGAGGGCTGCCTGAAGCCCGAGTGGATCGAGCGTCTCAAGGAAGCGGAGACCGCACCTGAGCCGGTCCTGATCATCACCAAGGAAGAAGCCGAGGCCAACGAGACCACGGCGCCGACGGGCACGAAGACCTGGACCTACGCCGCCGAGAACGTGCGCGACTTCGCCTGGGCGTCGTCGCGGAAGTTCCTTTGGGACGCCAAGCTGCACCAGAGCCCCGAGGGCGATCCCGTGTGGGCCATGTCCTACTGGCCGAAAGAAGGCGAGCCCCTTTGGAGCCGCTACTCGACGCACTCGATCATCCAGACCCTCGACGTCTACGGCAAGTTCACCTTCCCCTACCCCTACCCGGTGGCGATCTCCGTCAACGGCCCGGTCGGCGGAATGGAGTACCCCATGATCTGCTTCAACGGCCCGCGCCCCCAAAAGGACGGCACGTACTCGGCGCGCACGAAGCACGGTCTCATCTCCGTCATCATTCACGAGGTCGGACACAACTGGTTCCCAATGATCGTCAACTCGGACGAGCGCCAGTGGACCTGGATGGACGAGGGCCTCAACACCTTCTGCCAGTTCCTGGCCGAGTCGGAGTGGCAGGACGAGTACCCGTCGCGACGCGGCGACCCCGCCAACATGGCCGGATACATGACGAGCGAGGCCCAGGTGCCGATCATGACGAACTCGGAGAGCATCCTGCAGTTCGGCAACAACGCCTACGGCAAGCCCGCCACCGCCCTCAACGTGCTGCGCGAGACCATCATGGGCCGCGAGCTCTTCGACTATGCGTTCAAGGAGTACAGCCGCCGCTGGATGTTCAAGCGTCCTGAGCCCGCGGATCTCTTCCGCACGATGGAGGACGCGAGTGGCGTCGACCTCGACTGGTTCTGGCGCGGCTGGTTCTTTACGACCGACCACACGGACATCGCGCTCCTCGGTGTCAAGCAATACCGCATCGACACCCGCGACCCCGAGGTCGAGAAGGGCCTCCGCCGCGAGAAGCGCGACGCAGAGCCCATCACGATGTCCACGGCCCGCAACCGCGAGCTGCCCAAGTACGTCGAGCAGTTCCCTGATCTCGTCGACTTCTACAACACCTACGACTACCTCGACGTGACGCCCAAGGA
>CALHGQ010000174.1 GCA_938030175.1 uncultured bacterium
CGTACACGGTTCCCCAAAGTACGGTGTCGGAGTGAATGTCGCCGATCGGCAAAGTCCGCAGCCGGCACTGGGGCCGGGTGCGGACTTCGGGGAGTGGCGACAACGACTACGGTACCGTACTGCCGTACTGCTCACTCAGGGGCGAAGAACGCGTACGCTCCTGCGTGGTGCACGCCCTTGAGCCTGCGCTGCGGAGCATCGAGGATGCTGCTGTCTTCGATCTTGAGGGACGCGCGCACGGGCTCGGGTTCAAAGCGCTTGATGAGCTCGAGGGCGTCGTCCAGGTCACGGGCGACCACGGTGTAGGCCGTGAAGAACATGGGCTTCGGCTGTCCCTTCTCGAGGGGCTGGAACCAGAGGCCCTGGATCATCAGGTGCATGAGGACAAGGCCCTCTTCCTCGACGCCTTCGATCTCACGGACGGCCTCTGCTGCCCTCGGGGATGTGCGATCGGAAGCGACCGCCTCCCAAGCTGCACCGAGGGCCTCTTCCTGATCGCCGCCGCTCGCTTGGAGTCCGAGGGCCAGCTCGGCGAAGAGCTGCGCCTCTGCTGCGTGTGGCCCGTCAGGCAAGAGACCTAGCCCCGAGCGAGCTGCGTCGATGCGTTCTGTATGGCGCCCAAGAAGTCCCATCGTGTGGGCGCGGGCACCCTCGACGTGGGCCAGGAACGAGGGGTCCGACTCCTCGATCCGGTTGAGCTCGCCCAAGGCGTCGTCGCCCTTCCCCAGGCGTCCGAGCGCGATCGCCTTGTTGAGACGCAGGCTGCCCGCATCACATCCGTCGCAGCTGAGGCCGCTGTCCCAGGCCGTAAAGGCGCCCTCGTAGTCCTCGGCGTCGGAGCGCAGGTTGCCCAAGAGATTCCAAAGCAGCCAAACCCCGGGTGCTTTCTCGACGCCGCGTTCCAGGCGTGCCACCGCCTCCTCTTCGCGCTCCAGCGCGCGCAGCGCGAGGGCACCCAGCTCGAAGGACGAGGTGTGCCGGAACCCCTCAAGGGCGTCAGCCGCTGCTAGGGCCTCTTCATACCGCCCCTCTTCGAGGGCTCCGAAGCCCTCATCCAGGAGCTTGGTCACTTTGCGCCCGCCGGGGCTCACGGCTGCACCCTCGTCGATGATCGTCTCGGTTCCATGGGGGAGGAGTCTATCCGCCGCCTACTGCACCGGGCGCCGTCCGCAGGAAGTTCCCAGTTCCTGCAAAACTCATCCTCGCGCCCGCAGTCTGTGCCCAATGGCACACACCCTTCCAGCATTGATCGTACTGGCCGTCATAGCGAACGCCGCTGCGGCCCCAAGCCAAGTCCGCCCCGACCACATCGACCCACGCCGGGACATCGACTTCCGGGCCCCCGAGGGCGCCGTCCACTTCGACACGGACGAAGACGGCGCGCACTGGGTCATGGGGGATACCTACAAGGCCAGGGTGGCCGGCGATGGCTTCACCTACATCCCGTTCCTCGGCTCAAGGGCTCCGCGCACCTACCCAGTGGAGATGCGGTTGGCCTGTGCGACGGCAGGCGGCACGGGCCTAGAGCTGGCTAGCCGCGGCACCGTGACGAGGACAGGAGACCGCATCGTCATCGACCGTGGACCCGTCCAGGTGATCTACGACGTGGCTCCCGATGGCGTCGAGCAGTCGTTCCTGTTCGATGAGCGGCTGTCCGGTGCGCTGGAGCTGGAGGTCGCCATGACCAGCGAGATGTCCGCCCGTGCCGATGGCCTTGGCTATCGCTGGGAGAGCGCGCTTGGGGGCATGGTCTACGGGGAAGCAACGGCCATCGACGCGGCGGGCGCGGAGGTCGCCGTTAGTAGTTCGCTCGTCGCAGGCCCGAACGACGCAGGCGGCGCCATCAGGATTCGCCACCGCGTCGCTGAGGAGTTCGTTCGCTCCGCCTCGGGCCCCGTGCTCGTCGATCCATGGATCTACACCTACTCGTTCGACAGCTCAACCAAGTTCGTGGAAAGCCCAGTCGCCGTCTACGACAGGATCGAGGACGCGTACATGATCGTCTTCGAGGAGACGTTCGCGGCGAATGACACCGACCTTCGCAGGGTCCATGTGAACGCATTCACCGGCGCCCTGCTGAGCTCACCTGACTACGTCGACTTCTCCTCCTTCGACGTGCGGCGCCCCACGATCGCGCACACGGTGGCCCCCAACGTCTTCCTGGTCGCCGCCACCCATCGGAACTTCACCCCGTCGAGAAACCGCGTCATCGGCCGCCGCATCACAGGGGCAGGATCCACGGCGGGTGCCTGGAGAACCCTTGCCAACGCATCTTCCAGCGACTCAGGGAGCTACGCGCCGCGGCTCGGCGGCGACAACAGTCCCTCTGGAACGAATCACTTCGGACTGGTCACCCTCATGCGCGATGGAGCCTACGAGGAGGTCCAGTTCCACCGAATCTCTGCCGCGACGGGATCCCCAGTGGCGAACTCAGAACGACGGCTGGTCCGCAAGCTCGGCTCCCTTCTGGAAGACGTAGACATGTCGCCCACCACGGGGAACCCAGGGGAGGACCGGGAGTGGGTCGTCGCTCTGTTGGAAAACTACTCGGCCGCGAACCGCATGAAGGTTCAGACCATCCGGGTCGGCCACGACGGCAACGTCGTGCAGTCCCTCTCGACGGTTCACACCAGCGACTACATCTCGCGCACCTCTCCCCTGCAGGTGTCAACGCTGGGCTCCAAGCGGAGCCCTACCACGGGCAAGCCCTACTACCTCGTGACCTATGCAGACGACGGTGCGGGCATGGCCGTCCTGTGCTCAGGCGCCACCGGGCACCATGCCGTACGGCTTGGGGAGACGCTGCACGAGTCGACCAGCGCTGCCTTCGACAGCTTCATGCGAACTCGAGCGACGCGCCACGGCTGGATGATCGCCCACGGCTACAACGGCTCCACCCCAAGCACTGCGGGCTTGCGACTCACCACCCTGACTCCGGCCAATGACCGCTTAGGCGCCATCGACCGACGCCGCCTGTTGGACACCAGCGGAAGCCACTACAACTTCGTGGGCGCTGCCTCTACGTTCGACGGCGGCAGCGACGTCTACTCCGACGGCCTCGCGGTCTGGGTGGAGATCAACCAGCCGGGGGGAGAGAACCGCATCGAGGGTTCGATCGTGATCGGCATGAACGAGCAAGCCGCAGGATCGCAGTACTGCTTCGGCACGCCCAACAGCACTCAAGAGCGCGGCTTCATCCGAGCCGTCGGAACCACCTCACGCTTCAGCTCGAAGTCGCTCCAGGCAAGCGGTCTCCCACCATCCGAACTGGGCTACTTCCTGGCTAGCCCGAGCCAGGGTTTCTCCCCTGCCGCGTGGGGCGGCTCCGGAACGCTCTGCCTATCCGCAGCCCGCTACATCTCCGGATCGTTCCAGCGAGTCTCCGACGAAGGAACCATGGAGTTCACCCTCTTGCCCACCCAGCTCCCCACCGCTTCAGGCCCCGTCTCCGCAACGGCCGGAGCCAGCTGGCACATCCAGGGATGGCATCTGGACAACACGACCAGCAACTTCACGAACGCAATAACGATCACGTTCGATTGAGCAATACGGTACCGTACTGCTCTAGCTTCCCGCGCTGTCTACTACGCCGTCGTGGGGGACGTC
>CALHGQ010000175.1 GCA_938030175.1 uncultured bacterium
GCTCACCTTCACCCCCGCCGTCGGGTCCGTTGGTTCGCTGGAGGCGTTGGTGAAGGTCTCTACCAGTCGCGGCGTGACCGAGCTCCGCGCGTTCGGCCTCAGCGCAGCGACCTTCGAGGGCGCCGGCGAGGCAACCCTCTCGCGCGTGGTGGACACCCTCGGCTTCAAGGTGGACGTCGGCGGCGACCAGCTGAGCCTCGGCACCGACCCTGAGCCCATCGGCGAGGAAGTGTTGGCCCCGCTCTTCGTGAAGGCGGGATCCGGCCCAGTGACCATGACCCCCGTCGCCCGCTACTCCCCCGCGTTCGAGCTGCCGTTCGGATTTTACCTGCCGGACGGGGTGACGCCGATGATGCAGGTCCTTGGCTCGCTCTCGGACAGCGCGTCCTCGGCCGAGCACCAAAAGCTGTTCCCGTCGATGTCGTCGGGGGGCGTCGAATTCGATCCCGGTAGCGATCCCTTCGGCTGCTTTACGACCAGCGCCACGCACTCGATCTTCACCGAGGATGCTCTCAACGTCGCCCTTCACCCCGAGTACGTCGAGCACGGGGTCCGGGCCTACCCCTACGTGGACCGACGCGGAATCCTGGTGCCGGATGCATGGCTCATCGGATTCGAAGAGGCCACCAACGGCGACTACCAGGACTACGTCTTCCTGTTGCGCAATGCGCGCCTGCACCTGTAGCTAAGCCGCGGCTCGCACCGGCCCTGGACCGTTCGACAACGTGCATCCAGCGGATGCTGGCAGCATGGCGACCGAGCCGACGGCAACGGCTCTATTCAGGATCCAAGAGGATCTCGCCGCCTTCGGGCTCCACCCGCACGCGGAGAAGCTCTTCACCGTCGGGCACGTCCTTCAAGAGACCGACCGCCGTGAAGTGTCTGTGCGTCGGCTGGAGCACGATGCTCCAGTCGGCTCCCGGCGGAACCCGGGGGAACGTCACCACCTCTCCGGGCCTGATGGCTGTACGTGAAACCGGCGATGCGTCCCCCTCTGCCACGCCTAGGCTGAAGCCGCTCTGTGGTCCAGCGAGGCTCTGGCCTGCATGGTCGACGAGCTTCACTGTGAGGGAGTCCCCGGCCAGCGACAGCACCACGGGGCCTTGAGAACCTGCGTGGGTGAACGTCCCAGAGCAGCTCCATGACGGCGGCGCTCCTTCTACCTCGATCATGTAGTTCCAATCCCCCTTGGGGATGAGTGGAAAGTCTACGCCGCCCCCATCATCAATCTCGCCCGAGGCGACGGGCTTGATCTGCGCCGCCACCACCGAGACCTGGCTCAACTGGATCTTCCTCGCCATGGCAGTGGGCTCGCCCTTCGAATTTCGGACGGACAAGGAGAGCGGCTTGCCTCCGGACCAGGGATCGGGCACGACCACGTCGTCCCCAGGCCACAGTCGATCGACCCAGCCGAGGACACGTCCCGATCCGTCCGGATTGATGAGCATGACCTGAACCTGCTGCCAGTGGGCCAAGCCTTGCTCGATCGCGACGCTGACGGTCCAGGTACCGTCCGAAAGAACCGCTGCCTGCCCAAACCGCCCCGATTGGATGGTTGACGTTCCTCCGCGGGAGTCTGTTGTGCTGAGGATTGTTCCCCCTCTGCCTTGACCACTGTGCGCGGTCACTAGAACTCGTCGGCCTTTACTGAAGGCCCTCGGATCGAAGCTAGGCTTCTCGAAGTCCTCACGCGTGGTGGCAACGGGTCCGTCGAAAGGGACGTCGATTCTCCCGCGCAACGTCGAAAGAGGGCGTAGAACTAGATCCACGGGCTGCTCGGCGGGCGCACTAGGATCGATTTCGAAGGCGGTACGTTTCCGGGTCACGGAAGAGAAGCCCTCGTGGAAAACCTGGTACTCCAAGCGGTGGTCATCGGGCACGAGAACGATGCCGTTGTGATCCGTCTTCGTTTCGGTGGAGGAAACCTGCCCTAAGCCCTCGACGATCACGTTCGCCCCGGATAGCGGCGCTCCCCCAAGCTCTGAGACGATCCGTAGCTTGAGTGTTCCATCGCCTTCCCCCTCACCGAAGTCCAGCAGGACAGCGCGGCTGCGCCCTTCGAACGTCGACGTGAAGGTTCCTTCGCTCGTCCGTGGCGACTCCGCCTCGGCGGCTTTGACCACGACGGTGCGAGTGGGTCGAACGAAGAAGCGTATCTCGCCCATGCCGTCCGTGACCGCGCGCCCCTCGTCGTCAGGCGTTCCGTTCAGGACGGCTTCTGCGCCGTTAGAAACCTCCACCACGGCACCGACGGAGACCTGCGTCCCCGCCCGTACAAGCACCACTAGCTCGCTAAAGCCAGCCGGACGTGGGACGGTCGTGGGCGCGGTGGGAGCTGCCGCAGCGGTGGTTCGAGACTCGCTGGGGCCCTCCTCCTCCATTGCCTGCGGCATGCCCATGACGTCCTCCTCCGAGTCGGAGACGTGGGCCCCAGCCGGGGTTTGCACCGCCGGTTGAAGCCCCACCGCATGCGAGGGCCCTGCGCCTAGCCAGAGCCATGCGAGGGCCAGCGCCACAGCAGCCGCTAAGACGATGAGTGTGAAGCGCATGGGTAGCCGGCCCTCGTCGCCGAGGGCTGCGCTACAGCCTAAACGCGACGCCGCTCGTGAAGTTGACCTGGCAGCCTGCGGCTGCGTTGGGGTCGCGGTAGGCGGCCTGGGCAAAGACCGTCATGCCTGCGAGGAAGCCCCCGGTGCCGACGAGTTCCTCCACGACGCTCCCGGACCCATTCCCATCGGCAAAGACCACGGGCAGGCGCGCAGCGGGTGCGGCGAGGCAGCTCAGTCCACCGAACGACGCCGCTGGCGCCTGGGTGCCCATGCTCACGAAGACAGCGGAGCCAGCGTTGCGCGGAAGGCTCTCCAGATTCAAACGAACCCGATCAAAGGGCAGGCGGTTGCTGATGATCGACGCGCCGAGTCCCTCGGAGTGCAGACAGCCCGCTCGAGCGCCAGGGGCCGACTCGTTCCCGCATGGGCACGGGCCAGCCGACCCGTCACCAGGGCAGAAGCTGAACGTCTCCTGCGTCGTCCCCACGGTGAAGGTCGCCCACGCAGCGGACTGGGACGAGGGGATCGTGAGAGGCGCGTTGATGCTCGGGTTCGAGAACCCTGGCTGAATCGTGAGCAGGACCGTTGTGCTCCCTGCAAAGTTCCCCGCGACGAGCGGCCCCTTGAAGTCTGTCACTCCCGAGGGAACGGCGAACTCGTTGTAGAAGACGCTCTGGGACCCCGGGGGAGTATGGGAGCTCAGGCCCTTCGTCGAAGCGGCCACGTAGTAGCGGCCCGGCGTAAGGGTCGGCGTCGCGACCGCGGCATTGTTGAAGCCGTTCTGGTCATCAGCCCATCCGAAGGGGATGAGGTTGTACTCAGCGTCGAAGACGAAGACCTCCGTGTCGGCCTCGTTGGCCGTGCCGTTCACGCTCACGGTGTAGGTGCCCCCGTAGACATCGACGTTCCCGACATCGACGGGCGTGATTTCCTCGGTCTCGAAGACGACCCGTGCAGCCGCCCCGCTTCGGGCGAAGCCAGTCGCGTAGAGCTCGGTGTAGAGTTCCTCAGACTTCCCGAAGCCGTACCAGGCCACCATCGGGGCGCTGGGATCTCCGTTGAGGGAGTCGCTGAGGATCGATGCAGAGCCCGGAAGCACCGCGTCCACAACGCCGTCGAGCCCCAGCGCGCGGAAACGCGTGGGCGCGACCGAGCCATCGTCCCGCAGCGTGTGTCGATAGATTCCGGGTGGGAGCGACGCGGGTTGAATACGGAACACGTCGGGATCGAACCCAGAATAGTTGTTGTCGAGAAGGATCTCGTCCCCCGGCAGGAGCCCAGATGCGGAGACCGCCTCGGCCTTCGTGTCGTTCGGCTCGAGATCAAGGAACGAGCTCTGGGGAGAGGGTGAAAACGAGCTAGGAGTGGCAGCGGCAGGCAGGGCCGTTGCGAGCACCCCTGCGATTGCGAGTAAAGAAAACTTCATGCCCTTCACCATAGCGGCAGCGCGATCCTTCGCAAGACACCCGTCTCGGTCGCCTGCCAGGGGCGCCAATCTCGGGACACCGAGCTCGGGACGCAGCGAGCTGAGTCACGCCCCGTCGAGAGTGAAGCGAGCACCCCGCCGTCCTCCCACGGCGGAGCACCCAGGGTCCGCGGCGAACCGCGGCCCCTCCCTCCTAGCCAGCGTCCATGGCCGGGTTGCAGGCCTCAGGGAACAATGTCCCTCGCGTGTGCGGCACCGCGAGCGAGCCCCGTTAGCTGGAGCTTCCCTTGGACTCCGGGAGCCCCGACTCGCTACTTTGCCCCCATGGTTCGAGTTAAGAGGGGGATCGAGATGATGGGTCGGTGGAATCCGTGAGCGCTGCACTTGAGGTGCGAGGGCTGTGGAAGCGGTACGGCGCGACGAATGTGGTCCGCGACGTCAACCTGACCGTCGAGCGCGGCCAGATGTATGGACTGCTAGGGCCAAACGGGTCCGGCAAGACCACGACCCTTTCGTGTGCGCTGGGCCTCCTGGCCCCCTCCCGGGGGCACTGCACGGTGCTCGGGGTGCCGGCGAAAAGGCTCCATCGGACCCGTGGCAAAGTGGGCTGCGTGTTCGATGTGCCCGCGATCCTTCGCGGGCACACGATTCAGCAAAACCTGAAGTACCAGGCGCGGCTCCGCGGGCACAAGGGCGGACGCAGCATGGGCGAAGCTCTGGAACGCGTGGGCCTCGCTGGATTCGAACAGCGCCGCGCGGGCGGACTCTCCCTCGGCCAGGAGAAGCGCCTTGCCATCGCGGGCGCGATCATGGGGAGCCCCGAGCTCGTCGTGCTCGACGAGCCGCTCTCCGGCCTCGATCCCATGGGTGTGCGCGGCATGCTCCAGATGCTCGAAGAGCTCAAGGAAGACGGGCAAACGCTGATCGTGTCGAGCCACCGGCTCCACGAGATGCAGGAGATCCTGACCCACGCCGGCGTCATCCTCGACGGCGAGGTGGTCCGCGAAGCCCCCCTCGATGATTACCTCGGCAAGGCGGGCACGTGGCAGGTAGAGGTACGCGACTTCGAAGCGGCAGAACGCGCGGTGGCCGGCCTGGGCTCCATCACGAAGAGCCCCGACGGCCGGGCCACGATCGACGCACCGGGCATCCCCGGCGAGCAGATTTCCGCGGCCCTCGCCGAAGCGGGCGCGGGTGTCGTGTTCTTCTCCGAGGCCCGCCTCGGGCTCCAGGCCTCCTTCGAGCTGCTCGTGGACGAACGGCGCAGTGCGCGCCAAGGGGGTGCTGCGTGAGCGGTGCACTGCGGGTCCTGCGCGCTGAGTTTGTGCGCCTCGTGACCTCCCGAACCGGCATGGCAGCGGCCGTTCTCCTTCTCCTCGTCCCCGCCCTCCGGGTCCTCGCGGCGTCCATCGTGGCAAGCGCCAAGGAGGTCGAACGGGTCGCCTCGGGCGGAGACAAGCTGGGCCTGACGGAGGGGACCGGCTGGGCCCTCTTGGTGGACGGTTGGCGCGCCGGGCTGACCCTTGCGACCGCGATGCTCCTCGTCCAGGGCGCGCGGGCCCTCGCGGGTGACCGCGAAACCGGCGTGCTCCGGCTCGCAGTGACCCGCTCGGCCTCGCGCAGCGGCGCGGTCGTTGGGCGGGCGCTCATGGGGCCGGTGCTCGTGATCCTCGTCATGGTCCTCACCGGCCTTGCCGCCTACTTTTCGGCCAAGGTCGCCGGGGGCGATTTCGGCGACCTAGTCGAGGACGACTTCACGATCTTCACCGGACAGGAGGTCCGCGATGAGCTGATCCGAGCCCTCGGGCCGGTGACAGCCGGGCTCATGGCCGTCCACGCCTTCGGTCTTCTGGTATCGAGCCTTTCCAAAGGCCCCGTGCTCGCCCTCGCAAGCTCCCTGGCGGCCATCCTGCTCTGGGACGTCTTCAAGGGTGACGTCGGCCAGGCGCAGTACTACGTGTTCGCCACCCACGCGCCCACGTTCTCCGACGGGTCGGCCATGAAGGAGCTATCGGGCTTCGCCAGGGCTTATTCCGACGCCGGGCTCCCGAACGCTGTGATCAACATGGGTCGAATCCTGGCCCCCCTCCAGGCCATCGTATTCGTGGCTCTAGCCGCCCTAGCCATGCGCAAGCGGCCCATTTAGCGCTTTTCGAACGTGCCTCGGCAGGTGCCCTGGCCCTGGAAGGAGAACGGACGGCGTGAAACATCGTTGGCCTTGACGCGAATCGAATAGAGCGCGTGCTGGAACCGAAGGTCGCGCTCCCCCACGATGACTCAAGATGACCTCCTCTTCGCTCCCCCAAAAGAGATCCAAGCGGGCCGTATGGGCCCTCTTGCTGCTGGCAGCCTGCCAATCTGCCCCTGATCGCTCGATCCCCGACCCGCTGCCCGAGACCCTGGAGTGGGCGCTGCCCCAGGTGGACAGCTCCGCCTTCCTCGGCCTCGAAGTCCGCGAGAATGATTCCGGCTCCCTAGAGAGCCTGTCGTTCGACCCAGGCGTCCGCGTCCACTCTGTGATTGAGCGCTCGCCGGCGATGGCCGCCGGAATCAGCGTCGATGACATTCTCCTGAGCTTCGACGGCACCGAGCTCGCGGCCCCGCGCGATCTGTCGTCGCTCCTAGAGGGCGCCGCTGGCGGCGACCGCGTGCGGCTCAATCTTCTGCGCGGCGACACCGCCTTTGACGTGGACGTGACGCTCTCGGGTGGGTCCGCCGACGCGGACGGCGCCGCGGTCGAAGAAGCGTTTGTGCTCGACCCTGCACGGACTCGGGGCGCTTGGGGAACCAACGACGGCGCGGTGCTGGTAGCCCGGGCCGAGGACGGCCCCTTGAGGAAGCTTCCCCTGGGCACGCGCGTCACGGCGCTGGACGGCGAGCGCATCGTTTCAGGGCGTGGACTCGTGCGCCGCCTGCTGTCCAGGGACCCTGGCACCGAGGTCGAGCTCGGCGTCATCGCCCCCGGTTCGGGGAAGTCATCGACGATCAAGGTCGACCTGCTCGACGAGGGCCGTCGACTCACGCGCTTTTCTTTGCCCGTGCTCGCCACCTATGAGGGCGCGGCTGACCGAACGCGCGAGAGCTTCGTGCTGCTCGACTTCTACCTGATCTCACTCTTCCGGTACACCCGCGAGGGTTCGGAGAAGAACTGGCGCTTCCTGCGCTTCTTCCACTGGTCCAGTGGCGTCGGGGAACTAGACGAATGAGATCCAAGTCAGCCTTTTCCATGGGCTTCGCGGCCCTCGGCCTGTGCCTCCTCGCAGCCCCGACGGCCTCGGCAGCAATGCCTTCGAGTGCGGAACCTCGAAGGGACGCCTCCTACATCGACGCCTCCGTTCGCA
>CALHGQ010000176.1 GCA_938030175.1 uncultured bacterium
CGCACCCCGCCGGGTCGCCAGGGGACGCCAAGACCATCGCAGGCCTCAGTGAGGCGTTCGAGAGCATGGGGCTCGAGGTCGAGGTGCACCCGTTCCGTACGTACCTGAGCCGACCGGTGAGCGCGAGCCTCGAGATCGTCAAGCCCGTGTCCGCCAAGCTCAACCTCTCCGAGACCCCGCTGACCGGCGACCCGTTCAGCGCTGGGCTCCTCGCCCAAGCGAGTGGCGAGGCGGACCCTGGAACCGACTTGCTGCGGCTTGGATGGAACGCCTACTCGGGCAGCGGCGACGTGACCGCCGAAGTGGTCTACGCCAACTACGGCACGCGCGAGGACTTCCTCAAGCTGAAGGGGCTTGGGATTGACTGCACCGGCAAGATCGTCATGGCCCGCTACGGGGGCAACTTCCGGGGCTACAAGGCCAAGTACGCGGAGGAAGCGGGGGCGGCCGGCCTCATCATCTTCACGGACCCCGCCGACTCGGGGTACGGACGCGGCCTGGAGTCCCCCGAGGGCGGCTGGGCGAACTGCAACCAGATCCAGCGCGGCTCCCTCAAGACGCTCCCCTATCAAGGGGATCCGCTGACGCCGGGAACAGAAGCAGCCCCCGACGCCGAGCGCCTGGATCCAAAGGACGTGTCTTTGCCGAGCATCCCGGTCCAGCCTGTGGGCTGGCTCGCCGCGACGCAGATCATGGCGCCCATGTCGGGGAAGAGCGTCCCGGCGGATTGGCAGGGCGGCATGCCGTTCCGGTATCGACTCACCGGGGGTAAGGGGCTCAAGGTGCGGCTCGTGGTCGAGCAGGCGCGCGAGCTCGTGGACAGCGCGAACGTCATTGCGACCCTGCGCGGCTCGGAATCAGCCGACTCGGACCCTGGCGTGATCGTGGGCTGCCACCACGACGCGTGGATCTATGGCGCGGACGATCCGACCTCGGGCCTGATCGGCGTCCTCGAAACGGCGCGCGTGCTCACCGAGGCCCACAAGGCGCGCGGCACCAAGCCGCGGCGCACGATCACCTTCGCAGCATGGGGCGCGGAGGAGCACGGCATCATCGGCTCGACCGAGTGGGTCGAGGGCAACCGCCAGCGAATCATGGACGGCGGCACCCTGTACATCAACTTGGACGCGGCGGCGTCGGGCCTCAAGCTTGGCCTTTCGGCCTCGCCTTCCCTCACTCGACTGCTGGCGGGCGCCGCTGCCCTCGTGCCGCAGCCGAACCCGCACGGAGTTTCACAGGAGAGCGCGCTCGACGCTTGGTGCGGAGAGCGCCGGGATCCGCTGCGTCCGGTGGGCTTCCTCGGCGGCGGCTCGGACCATGTGTCGTTCCTCGCGCTGTGCTCGCTGCCTAGCGCCTCGATCTCCGCCCGCGGGGCGTCCGGCACCGCCTACCACAGCCTCTACGACGACCTCGCGTGGTATCGGCGCGTGGTCGGGGACGACTACGCATCCGCCAGTCTCGTGACGCGTATCACCGCCGTCGCCACAGACCGCGCCGCGTGTGCGCCGCTTCCGCCCGTGGACCTCGGGACCACGGCCTCGGCCGTCGCGCGGGCCGCCCGATCATTGGCCGCCGCCCACGCCGACGTGTTCCAAGAGAGCGGAAGCCTCGGCCCCCTCATCGCCCTCGCCGAGGCCCAGGCGAAGCGGGCGTCGCGGGTGGAAGCCTCGCTCAAGACCGCGGTCAACGGCGAGCTGGGAGCCAACCACGAGTGGCGCCAAGTGGCCGAGGTGCACCTGCGTGACGCCGAACGGGCGTGGCTCCACGAAGCGGGCTTACCCGGCCGCCCCTGGTACCGGAACCTCTACGCGGCTCCGGATGAGACATCGGGCTACGCCCCGTGGCCGCTCCCTGGGCTCCAAAAGGCAGCCCTGAGTCGAGACACGGCGATAGCAACAACCCAAGCCGCGCTGCTCCAGAAGGTGCTGGAACTCCGCGAAGTGCAACTCCTGGGGCTATCGAATTCACTCAAGGGGGCCCCCCAGCCCGATAAGTAGCGAGGGGCGGGCCCCCGAGGGCACCCGATGGGAACATCTAGGCCTCTCCACCCTTCCAAGGGATAGATCCGCGCACCACAATCAAGGGGTCCTCTCACCGACTCATTAGCCGTCCGGCACGTACCGCCCATGAAGCTCCACCGCCACCTCTCCGTCTGCACCGCGCTCCTCTCCATGGGCGGCATCGGCCTCCTCGCCGCAGGCTGCACAGAGTCGTCGCCGAAGCGAATGGACGCAAAGGCCACCGTGACCGCGGGGGCCGAGGTGGAGGGGCGTTCCTTCACGGACACCTCGCCGCTTCCGGCCGACGACGGGACGCTGCCAGCTGAAACTCCGGCTGAGCCTAGCGGCCGCGCCAAGGCATCCAAACTCGACATGACGGGCGCCTCGGGAGGCTTGGCGGATCAGAACCCGGGCATGTCCACCTTCTTGAACCCCCAGCTGGCGGCTGGCCTGCGGGAAGATCCCGGGCAGACCGCGGATGGTTCGATCGAAGGCCTCATCACGTTCGGGGACCTGTCGCTCCTCGGCGCTGACATCGACGAGCTGCTCGACTACATCTACAAGCCGGAAACCGAGCGCGCGAAGCGCTTCAAGTTCCCCGAGAGGGTCATCGAGAAAGCAGGCGAGGACAAGGCCGTCGTCGGATACATGATCGCGCTGGACTACAAGCCAGGCACGGACGAGGTCATCTCGTTCATGCTCGTGCGCGACCTCCAGGCATGCTGCTTCGGCGGCGTCCCGCGCCCCGACGAGTGGGTGATGGTCGAGATGGAAGCCGGCAAGACGTCCGAGTACTACATGTACGTCCCCATCACCGTGTACGGCACGTTCACGCCGGGCCGCGTCGAAGACGAGTACGGCTACGCGTCGGCGATCTACAACCTCGTGGCATCGAAGGTCGAGCGCTACGAAGCGCCGAAGCGCAAGTAGCGAGTGGCGCGGTCGAGCGCCGCGAACGGCTACCTGAGGCGCTGCAGCTGGATGCCGATCAGCGCCACGTCGTTGGGCCTGACCCCTTCGATGCGTGACGCTGCACCGAGCGTGCGCGGCCGCAGGTCGATGAGCTTTTCGCGCGCCTCGCTAGCGAGGCCCTGGAGACCTTCGTAGTCGAGGTCCCGCGGGATCTCTTCGGCTTCCTGACGGGCGAGCCGGTCGATCTGCATCTGCTGGCGCTCGATGTAGCCTTCGTACTTCACGTCGATCTCGACGGCCTCTTCGACCTCGGGGCTGAGGCCCGTGAGCCCCCCCGCTTTTTCGAGCGTCGCCGCGTCGAGCGCCGACGTCACCGAAGCGAAAGTTTCCTCCGGCCGTCGAAGTACGTCGACGAGCGCCTTGTTGTCCTTGTCGCGCAGCTTGGAGAGCGCCTTCTTCGCGTGGGCGATGGCGGCCTCTTTCGCCTCGACCGCCTCGAGGCGCGATCGGTCCACCAGCCCAGCCTCGACGGCGAGGGGCACGAGCCGGCGATCCGCGTTGTCCTGGCGAAGGAGCAAGCGGTACTCCGCGCGGCTGGAGAACATGCGGTAGGGCTCCCGCGGGTTGGTGATCACGAGGTCGTCGACCATCACGCCGAGGTAGGCCTCGTGGCGCTTGAGCACGAACGGCGCGCGATCCTGAATCCAAAGCGCTGCGTTGCTGCCCGCGATCAAGCCCTGGCCGGCTGCCTCCTCGTAGCCGGACGTGCCGTTGATCTGGCCAGCTAAGAAGAGGCCCGGAACGTCCTGGAGCGCAAGGGTGTCGCTGAGCTGGCTGGGCTGGACGAAGTCGTACTCGACCGCGTAGCCGTGGCGCAGAAACTTGGCCGACTCAAGACCTGGGATCGTGTGCATGAACGATTCCTGGATCTCCGCCGGCAGGGACGTCGACACGCCGTTGATGTAGAGCACGTCCGTATCGAGGCCTTCGGGCTCGACAAAGACCTGGTGCCGATCGCGGTCGGGGAACCGCATGATCTTGTCCTCCACCGCCGGGCAATAGCGCGGCCCGACCCCGGCGATCGCTCCCATGT
This sequence comes from uncultured bacterium, assembly GCA_938030175.1. GTDB lineage: Bacteria > Planctomycetota > UBA1135 > UBA1135 > Saltatorellus. The sequence continues at coordinate 4,006 of CALHGQ010000176.1, forward strand.
ACATCGGCGCGCGATGGATGTTGTCGCGGATGATGTCGTGGGTGGCGCTATTCGTGTGGGTGATGTGGCAGAACGCTTGGGTGAGCTTCGGGAAGGCGCTCGGGTCGGTGAGGTACGAGAACGGCTTCGGAATGTCGTCGCCCGGCTGCTCTTCCATCACGCTGAAGTCGACGCTCTTGGCGTCGATCCGCGGGGGCGTGCCGGTCTTGAGCCGGCCAAGTCGCAGGCCGAGGGCCTCCACGTCACCGGTCAAGCCGTCGGCGCTGGGCTCATCGACCCGTCCGCCTTTCGTGATCGTCTCCCCGGTGTGCATGATCGCCCGCAGGAACGTGCCGGTGGTCATGATCGTCGCCGGGGCGCGCAGAACGCGGCCTCCCTCAAGGCGCACACCATGGACGCTCGGCCGTCCGCCCTTGGACGCGGGGTCCCCCAGTACGAGGCCCACGGCCGCGCCTTCGATGAGGTCGACGGCGGGATGATCCAAGATCCGCTGGGTGGCGACCTCGCGGTAGCGATGGCGGTCTGACTGGCACCTGGGGGCGCGCACGGCGGCGCCCTTGGCCGTGTTGAGCATCCGGAACTGGATCCCCGTCGCATCGGCCACCTGGGCCATCACGCCGCCGAGGGCGTCGATTTCACGGACCATCTGGCCCTTGCCGAGCCCGCCGATGGCGGGGTTGCAGGACATCTCGCCCACCTTGTCCGCATCGAAGCTCACGAGCGCGACGTGGACCCCAAGGCGCGCGGCTGCGAGGGCGGCCTCGATCCCAGCGTGGCCGCCCCCGACCACGACGACGTCGAAGTCCTTGGGGGCCGTGCGATCCGGAGCCGCGTGGGGATGCCTCGACAGGCGCTCCGAGCCTGGCTCGGAGGACGCTTCGATCATGTAGCTGCGGGGAGTTTCTGGCACGTTGTGGGTCGAATCAGGGGGAGGCGCGAAGGTAAGTCTGCGAAGAGGGGCCACAGCTCGCAATCGAGAGCCGAAGATGTGGGGCAGCCATGCATGCCTGGGTCTTCCGACACTTAGATCAGCTCCGCCCCATCTACGACCGGGAATGTGCGGATGGAGGGTCTCCCGCTGGATCTCTTTCTGGGTCCAATGCTGGGTCCAATGCTGGCCCCCTGGGGGATCCGAGGCTGGCCAACGTGCAGCTCGCGCCCGGGACAGCACAGCGGATCCCAGGGGCTGAAGACGTCACCGTGGCCCCCATGCCCAGGGCGAACCCCGCCGGGAAGGCACCAGGAAGGGGACCGAACACCCACCGGAATCGGTGACCTTCGGCCGCCGGTGGACTACGATTCATACGTCATGAATCGCGCCCATCGCCTTGGAATCCACGTCACGCTCGTAGGCCTCGCGGCTGGATGGTCAGCGGCCTCCGCTGCTGAACCGGCTGCTGGACCGACTTCTGGACCGGCTGGCTCCCTCGCCGTGTCGCTCCCCGGGTTCCACCCGATGCCGCTGAGCTCGGCAGGACCCTACGCCGCGTCCCCCATGGGAGCCCAGAGCGGCCAGTCGAGGCGCAGCCTAGAGGACATCCTCAAGGAGGTCCGAGGCGAGAGCGGGCGCGCCGCCAGCGAGCTCCTTCCCGAGATCAAGCGAATCGTCGGCGAGATCGACCAGATCAAGTCGCCCCGCAAGGGCCCGCGCAGCGACCTCAAGCGCAATGAGCTCAGGTACCTCGGCCCGGCGTCCCTGCCGCTCTTGGTTCCCTACCTGGAGCCAGGCAAGGACTTCAATCGCAAGACGGTGTTCCGCTCCGAGCTCATCAGCGACCTCCTGCGCTCTGCTCCCACCGCGACGACCACTGACGCGCTCCTCAAGATTGCCAGCACCGGCTCCGCACAGGGTCGGATCAACGCGCTCCTGGCCCTGGAGACCACAACGGAGCCCGAGCGGGTCGCCCCCGTCGTGGTCGCAATCGCCAAGTCAGACCGCTTGGACGGCGTCAGCCCTGACGCCGGGCAGACGGTCACCAACGCGGCGTTCTGCACGCTAGCGCTCCTCGACGATGAGAGCGCCAGGGATTTCATCGCTGAGTCGATCCGTAGCTCGAACGAGGCGCTCTGCGCGGGCGCCCTCGTCGCCCTGGCGGACGCACCACCGGAGTCTTCGGCTCCGCACATGCTGGAGTTCCTTGAGAACCTCACCAACGCGAAGCCTGTGGCGAGCGCCATCGCGGACTACTACGAAAAGAACGACGCGCTGCTCGACGACCCTGAGCACGCGCGGGCCCTTGGCAGCGTGGCCATCAACGAAACGACCCCCGGCGAGCCGCGCATCCGCATCTTCGACACCCTGCGGGTGACCGACGCGAAGGTCGGCTCCCCCATCAAGCGCGGCATCGAGCCCTTCCGCGACGCCAGCCGGCCGGACATGCGTCTGGCAGCGCAGATGCTGCTTGCGCGCCTGAAGGACCGCGGGGCCAAGCAAGAGCTGTTTCGACGCCTCGACAACCTGATCAAGAAGAACAAGAAGTCGATCAGCGCCCACTCAGATCGCGCCAAGCTGCACCACGCCATCGGCGATTGGAATGCTGCGGAGCGCGACTGGCGCGTCGTCATGAAGCAGATGGCCGAGGACGAGATCACCCGGTCGCGCAAGGAGCCGTACATCGGGATCGCGCGCGCGCTCGCGCGGCTCAAGAAGTACCGCGAAGCCGCCAGCTACCTCAGCCAGGGCCCGATCTCAGTGGAAGAGCTTCAAGAACTCGGCAACGAGCGCGACTTCCGCGAGATGCGAGAGTCGCGCTTCAAGGACGTCTTCCAGTAGCGGCGACTACTGTCGCCGGAGCTCCAAGACCAAGGCCGCCGCGCCCTGGATCTGGAAGTATTCGATTCGGACGATGTGCTCGCCCTTGTCGAGCTTGAGCGTGCGCTCGTCGCGCTTGGGCGCGTGCAGCGTCCAGTCTTCCAGAACGAGTTCCTCGTTGACGAAGACTCGGATGCCGTCGTCAGACACCACCGAGAGCTCGAAGGTCCCCGGCTCGTCTAGAATCAGGTTCGTGGCCGCAAAGAGGCCAAAGAAGTCGTTGCCGATCGCACGCCGGTTGTCCTCGGACGACCACGGGTTCACGAAGCTCGAGACCTCGTCGCGTAGGATCGGGGAGTTCGCACGGCTGCGCCACGCGCGCTCGGACGTGCGCGGGTCGCTCTCGTTGGGCTTCCAACGGAACCAGGTCGCGTTCCAGCTCGACTGGGCCAAGAGGCCCCCTGCCTGGCGCTCCTTGGGGCGAGGCTCGCCGGAGCGGAAGTCCCAGGGTCCCCACTCGGACATCACGATGGATTCCAAGCCGCCGCCGAATTCGTCGCGGGACTCGGCCCGGGTTTCGAGGCTGCCAGGGACCTCAGGCAAGGTCCAGTCCGCCCAGGTCTCGAGCAGCTCTGGCTCCTGGCCCACCCAGGGGTTTAGCGTCGTATCGCTGAGGTTGCCTGACGGATAAGCGCCGTTGAGCGCATCGAGCCAACGCTGCACCGTCATGGCGTCGAGCGTGGCGTCCGCGTCCGCGGACACGTTCGCGAAGTAGGGCTCGCGCGTTCCGGGCTGATAGCTGTTCCCGTGGAAGACAAGCGCCTGGGTTTGGCGTACGACCACGTCGAGGACGTTCGCCTCGAACGTGTTCTGAAGGATCCAGTGGCCCCGTGAGGAGGTGTCATTCGAACGGCCAAAGGGCCCGTCCACGAGGGCGGGGTCCGCGTCCCAGTAGAACTCCACCCCCATCTCGTTCTGGGCGATGTGGTTCTCTTGGACGACGCAGTCCTGGCCGTGCTCGATCGTGATGGCGCCACCGATCGTTTGGTCGATCGTGTTGCCGCGAATCAGCATCTCCGAGGAATAGCCCCCCCAGATGCCGTGCTGGTGCGACCCCGAGAGGTTGTTGTCCACGACGACGTTTCCGCGGCTGAACGTGGCCTCCAAGGAGTTCGCCACCGCGAACCGCAGGTCGTTCTCAGCGAAGATGTTGTTGTTGGAACCTGTCGCGTTGGGCCGCCCACGCTCGACGATATCGTTGCCCCCGTAGAGGAACACCCCGTCGCCCCCGTGGGTCGCGCTGTTGCGGGCGATGACGTTGTCCGAGCAGCTCTCGAACATGAGGATGCCGGCCGAATCCTGGCCTCGCCAATAGACGTCGTGACTGAATCCACGGACGCAGTAGTCGAACACGTTGTGGGAGATGACGTTCTCGGAGGAGCGGTACATGCCGAGCCCCCATCCCGAGAGGAACGAGAAGTCGTTGTCGTAGACCTTGCTGCCCGTGACCCGGGTCAGAATGATGCCGTTCTGTCCACGGCGGCCGCGGCAGTTGGAGATCTCGACGCCCGTGGAGCCTTCCACCGAGATGGCTGCCCCGTAGTTCGTGCGCCATTCGCTGTTGTCGTTCTCGTGGGGACGCAGCCAGTCTGTGAGGTCCTCGGAGTAGCGCGTCGAGCGCAGGCGCTGGCCGTACCAACCATCGCAGCGCATGTCGCTCACCTTGATGTTCGAGCAGTTCTCGACGGCGATGCAGACCTTGTAGCCACCGATCGTGGCGCCCTTGATCTCCATGTTGTGGCAGTTGCGGAGCGTGATGCCAACGCCCTCCGCTTGGTCGAGATCCGCGCTCACCACTTGGCCACGGAGCTCGACGTCGGTGAAGTCCAGCACCAGCCCGTCCAAGTCGGCGAAGTGCAGCGCGGCTGATTCGTTGGCCCCACGGGGGCGGAGGTACGTACCCGGGGCAAACCGCCGCGACTCGCCATCGGCCCCAAGGATCTCGATGTCCCCGACGCTGGTCTCACGCAGCTGATCGTCCAGGGGGACGGATGGCTCGACCGGCCCGACGGCCGGAATCTCCTGTGAATCGTCGACCTTTTCCGAGGACGAGCAGCCTGCTGCGACGAGGAGCGCCGCTCCCCAAATCGAAAGACCAGAGGGGCTCGCTGGGGTCATGGGAGTAGCATCGATACGACTCATAGCACAGGGCCTCGGTGGAGGGGACCGGGCAGGTGGGAGCAGGCAGAGAGACTGGGCTCGTCAGCTTACGAACCAGCAACCCTGGATCAAACGATCCAAAGCGCGCATCGGCCCCTCTCTGGGAAAACCGCCATCGGCGCGCGGGCGCCGGAATGCGTATCCTCTTCACGTCGGCGGGCCCCGCCCGCCCCAGATCCCCTCGGAACCACCCCCATGAACGATTCCCCCCTTCCCCCCACGGGCAGCTCAGCCGCAGGAACGACAGAGGCGGCAGCCGGTGAGATCCCCTCGACTGGCTTGACCTTGGAGGCGGGGATACCCATCTGCCAGACGGATTTACCCCTGGAC
>CALHGQ010000177.1 GCA_938030175.1 uncultured bacterium
CCTACTGAGCCCCGTCCTACTGAGGCCGCCGAGTCCAGACCGTCGTCTCACCAGTCGGCGCATGCTTCCGGTAGCCGAACAGATGCAGCAAGCTCGTAGTCACCCGCGAAGCTCCGCGCTTTGCGATCACGCGACCTGCGCGGCCGTCCAGCGCCTTCACGCCGGGGAGCAAACGCAGCGAATGCTCCACCCATGAGCGGCGAAGGAGACGCGACATGAAGAGCCAGACGCCCCCGACTTGGCGGCAGAGGAAGAACCCTTCGGTCCCGAGACCCTGATAAAGCGGCATCAGCATGTAGCCGGCGATCGGCGCGGGTACGACGGTCTCCTTCTCAAGCGCCAAGGCCTGGCCGAGCTTCACCGGCATGAAGTTGGTCCAACCCGGGTCCATCACGAACCCCGAGTCAGAATCGATCGCGTGGGCATAGACGAGATCCAAGACGCTCGGAACTTCGTCGCAGGCCGCGCGCATGAGAACTCGTGCGCGTTCGACTCGCTCGTCGTGCTCGGGGAGCACTCCGACGTGGTGAAGTGCCACCCACAGTCCGTCGCGCAGGACGTCTTGGGTCCCGGGTAGATCGTGTTGACCGCCCTCGATCACCGTGGCTGTGTCCCCTTGGCTGACGAGCCATGTGAGGAGCGGGCCGGCGATGCGTTCCTCCAGACCGAGGATGACGGGGAGGCCGATGTCGCGGGCCAAGCGGCGGCTCGGAATCGAGTCCGGGACCACGGAGAACGCGCCTCCGTCGACCGAGGTGGTGTGGAGGTCGATGAGGACCACCCGCTGGGCCTTGGCCCTGGCGCTGTCCCGCTCGGCTTCGATCGTGCTGTGCAGCGCACGAAGCTCGCGCTCGTCGGACGTGTCGTCCTCGGGGGATCGGCCTCCGAGGGGCTGCAGGTGCTCGCGGGTCCAAAGGCGGTTGAGGTCCTGCCCCTGGTGGCGCACGCCCTTCTGGATCGCCGACAGGTTCCCTGCGAGGGCCACGATGCGGCCGCCCGTTGGGGTTTCCTTGAGGGAGTGAAGGATCTCGCGAACGGCCCGGATGCCCGCAGGTTCGTTCCCGTGCAGACCCGCCGTGATGATCACGAGGGGTCCAGGGCGGCCATCGTCCTTGACGCCAATCTGGCGCCCAAGCCCGTCGAGATCGGGGTAGAACGCATACGGGGACGTGGCCCCATTCTCGCCCTCGGCGCTGCGCGCCGGCGCTGGGTCCGAGCTGTGTTCAGATCGTGTCATGAGCCAACATTATCGGGTCAAGACAGGGTCAAGACCGCGCCTCTTCTGGCGGATCTTCGAACGAGTCCAGAAGGGGGTCGGGGGAGCGTCAGGAGAGCCGCCTGGAACGGCTCGCTACTTGGGACCTTCTAACGTCTGCTTGAGGAGCTTGGCCGCCGCGTCCACGAAGTCGTGTTCCGTGACGATGCCCACGAGGCGCCCGTTTTCGATCACGGGAAGGCATCCGATCCTCATCTCCTTCATCTTCTCGATCGCCGCCAGCGTGGTGTCGCTTGGGGTGATCGTGACGGGGTCCTTGGTCATCACCTCTCGCACCGCCAGGGGCTGATCGCTGGCCCGCTTCCCGTGCCGCTTGGCCACGAGACGCATCAGCATGCGCTGGGAGAGGAGGCCCACAAGGGCGCCTTCGCTGTCCTCCACGGGCACGTAGCGGATGTGCTCCCAATCCATGAGGCTCACGGCGAGGTCGATCACATCCTCTGGGTGGACGGTGAAGACATCCTGGCTCATCACCTGGGCCACGGTCCGGAAGCTGTCCCTCCAGTCGGTGCTGTCGTCGAGGTCAGCGAGGGCCCACCGGTGTCCGGGGAGGCCCGCCGCCTGCCTCGCGTAGGTGGCCGACGCGAGGGCGCGATGGCGCTCATCGCGGGTGCCCTTGTCCCCCATCCGCGCGAGGGAGTCGAGGGCCCATTGGGCGCCGGTCCGGCCCGACGAGACGCGCTCCTCGATGAGCCCGAGGTAGCGATCGATGTCGGACGAGTCGATGTTCTTGAAGGACAGGCCTTCGCGGGCTCGGGGCAGCAGATCCGAAAGGATCAGATCCCGGGCGCTGACCCGTTGGCCCCCCATCCAGCGCATCTCGGCGCTCAGGCCGTAGCGCGCCGCCGCCATGAAGTTGCCCTTGGCGTCATCGAACTCCATCACGCGACGGACGTCGTCCAGCTCTTCCCCGTAGGCGATCATGAGCCCAAAGAAGAACGCAGAGTTCGCGATTTCGTCCTCGGTGGTCGGGCCTGCCGGAAGCACCCTGTTCTCAATGCGAAGGTGCGGCTTGCCGTCGGAAATTCCATAGCACGGGCGGTTCCAGCGGTAGACCGTGCCGTTGTGCATGCGCAGGGCATCGAGGGTTGGCACCTCGCCGCGCTCGAGCTGTTCGAAGGAGCTCGAGACACGATCGGCTCCAAGGAGCAGGCGGAAGCGCGCCACGTCCTCGCGGAAGATCTCCAGCACACCGTCTTGGACCCAGCGGTCCCCGAAGGTCACCCGCTGGCGCTGGTTCCGCGCCAGCTGTGACGCGTTGCGCACGTCAAGGGACTGCTGGAACAGCGCCACGCGTGACTCGTGCCACAGGCGGTGCTGCAGGAGCACGGGCGAGTTCACCGCCGCCGCCATGACGGGACCCGTCACGAGCTGGGCGAGGTTGTAGAGGTTGGCGAATTCCTCGTCGCAGACCTGGAAGTGAATCTGGAAGGACGTGTTGCACGCCTCCATCATCACGTTGTCGTGGACAACGCGGAGCTCGTCGAGGCCCTTGATGAAGGTCTCGAAGCGCCCGCCCCGCAGCTCGCACATCACGCGGTTGAGGCGGTGGTAGCGCCCGTTCTCCGCCATGTTGTCGAGGGACAGGTCCTCGGTGTGCAGCGTCGGAAGGATCCCGCACATCAGAACCATCGCACCCT
>CALHGQ010000178.1 GCA_938030175.1 uncultured bacterium
CCGCAACTTCAGCGAGATGGCGAACCTCACCGCGAACCTCGTCTCGTGGAGGACGCCGAGCATCATCAACGTGGGCCAGGGCTTGGGCGGATACGTCTCTTCGGCGATCGAGCTGGCCTCTGAGAATGCCACCACCGAGCAGACGGAACTCGCCCTGGGCGCGTCCGCTTCCTTCAAAGCCTTCGGAGTCACAGCCGAGGGGAGCATCTCCATGGGGAATGGCTCGGCGTACACGGTTTCCACGAACCAAGAGACGGTCTATGGAGCGCAGATCGGAGATATCGCAGCCGGCGACTACTCGACCTGGGCGTACGGCATCGGGCTCTCTGTCTACCAGGCCTGGAGGGTTGCGGACACCAACAACCAGCCGACCGGCCAGTGGTTGCCGGGCGGCTACCCGCTGACGGTGATCAACTTCTGGGTGGACCCATTCGGCGCGGGCTACTGATCTCGATCAAGGCTCAGCGCGTCGCGCACGGACCCAGCGGTCCGTACGCGACGCTTTCGTTTAGGCTCAGTTGAACGTAACGGTCCGACCGTTCGTGAAATTGGACGTGGGGCCAGCGGGGCCCCCGTCGCGGTGCCAAAGCTGGAAGTTCCAGGTGTCACCCACGACCGTACCCACGGCCCCGGTCGGCTGGGGGATCGCCGTCAAGTCGATCCCGAGGTTGATGGTGCCGGTCCCAAGGGACGACATCACCTGGCCAGGGCCGACGTAGCGCCCCACCGCTCCCCCGAGGCAAAGGTTGCCCGAGCTACCACCTGGGTTCATCACGAACCCCGTCGTATCCGAGACGATGAAGAAGCCAAACGAGAACGTCGGAAGGCCTACCGCCATCAGCGTGACGTCGTTGTCGGAAACGAAGGATGAGCCGTTGGCGAAGATCTCGCTCGCAAGGCCGGTCGAATTGGGATTGGCGCTGCAGTACGCAGAACCGAGGCTAGCGCTCACGGTGCCGACGCCATCGATCTCCATGTCGTAGTCGTTGCACGCGCCGCCGGTGAACATGTCGACTTCCAGGATCACGTCCAGCGGCGCGCCTGTCGCATTCGTATACGTAATGCTCTCCGCCGGAGAGGTCGTGATACTACGGGCGAGGTAGGCCCCACCGGAGCCGGCGACGTTGGTGTCACATTCGACCGCCGGATCCCATAGGAAGAGGTCGACGTCACCGAAGGTCGCGAAGAACGAGATATCGACCTCTAGCGTTCCACCGGTCGGGATGGTCAAAGCGTAGTAGTCATTGTCCACATCCTGGACGTTTAGGTCCGCGTAGAGGCCGTCCCCAATAGGCGCCGCGTTGGAGCAGTCCGTATTGACCTCGAAGACATCGGCCGTGCTGCAGTCGGGCGACTCGCCCTCGTAGGCTCGGATCTCACCGGAGCCTGTGGCGCCTCCGAAACCGCCGACTCGAATGTAGTACACAGCGCCAGCAGCCGTGGGGACCGTCGCGCGCACCGAGCTTTGGCGGCTGCAGGCATCGTCGTTGCAGTCGAGCAAGAAGAGTGATCCGCACGAGCCGCTGAAGATCTCAAGGGCCGTATCGTAGGTCGACCCGCAGGTCTCGACAATGACTTCGCCCGACGTCCCGGTCGTCGTGTATTCGAACCAGAGGTCCGGCGCTTGGTCAACGCAGGTCCAGATCTCTGCGCTGGCGGTCGCTCCGTTGGTCATGAACGGCATGGCAACGCCCGCGACAAGTGGAGTTGCGCCGATGCATTCATCGGATCCTTGCGCGAGAACAGGTGCGGCCAGCAGCGGAGCAATGAGGAGTGGGTGCGCGTACTTCATGGACATCTGGATCGTGTGAGTGGTGGCAGGTAAAGGCAGAGCGCGCGAGTCGCCAAGAGGGGCGGGGAGCAGCGAGCGCCACTGTCAGCCTATGCGAAGCCGCAAGAGTTCGCCGCGGTGTAGCCAGCCGTGCATCGTTCTTGCGAAGCAGCCGCCGCTGAACTGGACATTTACTGGCGATCCGGAACGAAGGGACTCCCTTCCCGCCCGGAAGGGTCAAACTAGAGTCGAACTAAGGTCGCCCTCTTTTCCGGTGTTTCGGTCCGTGGGGGCGAAACCCATACTCCGCGACTGGTTAGTCCTCTTCAGTCATTCCGCTCCACCCGATCGACCCAAATCACATGAAGACTGCACTCGCACTGTCGCTTCTCACTCTTGCTCCGGCTTCCGCGCAAACGCTCTCCATCGTCGCCACGGAGGGTGATGTCATTCCCGGCGTGGGCACCGTGACCCGAGTGGACGGCGTCGAGGTGAGCTCCAACGGTCACTTCGTAGAAGTAGACACGGACACCAGCACCGATTCGGACTCGGTGCTGCTGCGGAATGGTTCCGTCTTCCTTCGTGAGGGGCAGTCCCTCGCAAGCCCGGTCGGCGCAACGCTTGATGGCTTCGATGGGGTGTCCATCGACTCAAGCGGCAACGCCGTGCTCAACCTCTTCCTCGACGGAACAAGCTCGACCCAGAACGACTCCGGGGTCTACTTCGGGGACACGCTGGTGATCCAAGAGGGCGACGTCAGTACGGCCCCACAGTTTTCGCCGGGCACCACGTACCGGGGCTTCTTCGACGTCCAGTTCGGGACCAGCGGCACGTTCCTCGTCATGGCAAGCGTGGACGATCCAAACATTCCCTCCACGGTGGATCGGGCCATTGTCGCCGTCACCATCGACGCTGCGGGCAACCTGGTCGGCGAAGGTGTCGTCTCGATGGAGGGCTTGATTCCACCCGGACAAACCGAGCCCATCGCTGACTTCGAGACCGGCGCCGAAGAGTACGCCATCAACACGCTGGGCTTGACCATGTTCACGGTCGACCTTGAGGGCGACACGACCGTGGATCGCGCGGTTTACCGCGGCCAAAGCCTCCTGATGCAGGAAGGAAGCCCGTCGCCCGTCACAGGCCGCAACTGGGGCACGCTCGCGAGCGTCGAGCTCGACCTCAACGACGGCGGAAGCTGGGTGGCCAAGGCCAACCTCGACTCCACCGACACCTCCAACGATCTGGTCTTGATCCGCGATGGTGCCGTCTTCGTGCGGGAGGGCGACACGCTCCCCGCCATCGCCCCGTTCGCCATCCAGGACTTCGGAGGCAGCATCGGCGTCTTCATCCTGCCGAGCGGCGACGTGCTCTGGTTCGGTGATTGGGATGACCCCGACACGAGCCGCGACGAGGGTCTCTTCCTCAACGACCAGCTGATCCTCCAGGAGGGCGTGACCGTCGTCGGCGGCAACACCATCGTTGACCTCGCCGACTTCACGGAGTCGCTGCACGTTTCAGAGGACGGCCAGTTCGCGATCATCGAGGGGGAGATCAATCCCGCAGGAACCGACCTAGACGTCGCGATCCTGATCGGACTCAACTCGAACCCCAGCTACTGCGAGGCCAACCCCAACGCGACCGGCCTCCCGGCCGCCCTCGGGATCTCGGGCAGCACGAGCGTGGGCGCGGGCAGCCTCACCCTCGGCATGAGCCAGCTCCCGCCCTTTGCCTTCGCCTTCTTCCTGACAAGCCGCACCCAGGGCTTCGTGGCGTTCCCTGGGGGCAGCGCGGGCAATCTTTGCTTGGGCGGCGACATTGGCCGCTACGTGGGCCCGGGACAGGTCCAACAGGCAGGCGCGAGCGGAACCGTCAGCCTTGCGATCGACCTCACCCAAGTCCCCCAGCCGACGGGCTTTGTTTCGGTTCAGGCGGGCGAGCAGTGGAACTTCCAGGGCTGGTTCCGCGACTCCAACTCAAGCGGCCCCACCTCAAACTTCACGGATGGCGTCTCGGTGACCTTCGCGCCCTAGCAGCCCGTTGAAGAAGGCCGCACTACCCAACTGCGCCCCTCGAAGCCCTGACAGCGTTGCTTGAAGGGCCCCGAATAGCTAGCAGCCCGTTGAAGAAGGCCGCACGATCGGGCAGCGCCCCTCGAAGCCCTGGCTGCGTGGCTCGAACAGGCCCGGATAGCTAGTGGACGCTGCTTGGCGAGCGAAGCGATGACCGGGGCGGCGCCAAAGCGCCCCCCGTTCGATCACTACCGGACCTCGCCTACTCGGGCGGGCCTTGGTCAGCGGGCCCGTTGGCCTCGCCCGGCGTCGGCCTCTCTTCCACGACAAAGGGACCGCGGCCGTCGGGTGTCCGCGCGTACGCCGCGTCGTCGCCCAGCGCTGGGAAGGTGACCTGATCGATGACTTCACCCGCAAGGGCCTCGGGCGCGAACAGCCCGACGTATTCGCCGCCTGAGGAAAGCTTGAAGTTCGTGTGGACGCTGCCCTGATCTTCATCGTCGTCAGCCCAGAAGAGAATTCGATCCCACGGCTCGATGAAGACACCGGCCGGGATCTGGAACTGCTGGGGCTCGGAGGGGTCATCCGTCAGGAAGAACCCGCCGAGGTCGAGACGATCAGGCGTCAGGTTTCGAAGCTCGATCCAGTCGGAGAAGTCCCCGTCGTCATCAGCGAGAACAGAGTCGTTCTGCGCCAGGAACTCGGTCAGGTGAACTTGTGCGAACGAATGTGCGCTGGCGCTCCCCACTGCAACAGTGAGGGTGAGCGCTGCAGCAAGGTGGCAGGGCATACTGGGCTTTTGGGCGAGATAGCTTGGACGAACAGGCAGCCAACACGCCGCGAATCTGCGGCGTGGCTACGTTTCGTGCCGGCGAGAATAAGGACCCGATCACTCGGGCCACGCTGACTCCGGTGGGCGCGAGTCCTTAGGGGCGAACTCCATCCTGATTCTCACGAAAATTCCCGGGGAAACCGTCAGGGGACGAACCTGACGGAGAGCGCGTCCGAGAAGTTGTAGGTCGCACCGAGCGGCCCACCCACGTCGCGGTACCAGCACTGAAACGCCCATGTTGCCCCCGCGACCACCTGCCCCGCGCCTGAGGCCATGGGCGGAATGCTTGAGTCCACGTGAAGGGTCAACATACCGGCTACGTTCGCCTGCGCGACCGGCAAACGCAGCAGCGCCCCATCAACACAGAGGTAGCCGTTCCCCGAGCGAACGCTCGTGACCCCCTTCCCGTAGAAGTAGAGACCGAACGAATTGGGCGGCAGACCAGTCACCTGGAAGGTGAGATCGTTGGCCGTCAGACTCGTCGAGCCCAGGATCGACGATGTTGCACCGGAGGACGAAACCAAGTTCGGCGCTGCCTCGCAATACGAAGCCACCGGCTCGAGTCGACCGACTCGGTAGAGCTCCTTGTCGTCGTAGTCGAGAACGTAGAGCTCACCGAAGCCGTCTTCCCCGAAGGCCACGGGGGCCGTCAGCGCGCCGCCGCCCGCGGGTTGGAATTCAAGCGTGCGATCCGTCAACGACTCGACCTGGCCGAGGGAGTTCCGTCGCAGAGTCCAAACCCGCCCGCTGCAGAAGTCCCCAAAAAAGTAGTGCCCCACCAGCTGCGGCAGCTCGTTGCCGCGGTAGACGAAGCCGCCCGTGATCGAACATCCGACGCTGTGGTCGTACTCGTAGAGCGGAGGCGTGTACGAAGGATCCCCACAGGGCGCGACGCCCGCGGGGCAGCCGGTCGAGTTGAAGCAAGCGGTCCCCTCCATTACCTTCCAACCAAAGTTCAGGCCGCCGACCCCCGCTGGCACGAAGTCGATCTCCTCGCGCGTCGCCTGACCAACGTCCGCGATCCAAAGGTCCCCGGTGGCGCGGTCGAACGACCACTTCCAGGGATGGCGAAACCCGCGGTGCCAGATCTCATCCCGGATCGCGGGGTCCCCCACGAAGGGATTGTCCGTGGGAACGGCGTAGGGAAACGCGCTGTCCACGTCGATGCGCATAAGCGCGCCCATGAGGGTCGATGGATCCTGCGAGTTGCACCCGGGGTCGCCTGGGTTGCCGCCGTCCCCAAGCAGAACGTAGAGGTAGCCGTCGCGGCCAAACTCCAGCGAGCCACAGGCGTGACCGTAGTTCGCTTGGGGCGCGCGCAAGATCTCCACCAGCGTCGCGGGGTCCACCTGGGAAGGCTGTGACGATGAGCGAGTCATGCGACCCAAGACTGCGTCCACGATGGCGCCGCTCGTACTCGGAGCGTCGTACCAGCAGTACACGAACCCGTTGGTCTCGTAGTCCGGGTGGAATGCGATGGCTCGCAAGCCGGTCGAAACCGTGAGCGCGAGCGGAGCCGGGAAGTCCATGAACAGCGTCGGCTCGAGGGCGCCGCTGCGAAGGACCCGAACCTGGCCTTCACGTTCGACGAGGAAGAGCCGGTCGTCCCCGGGGATCGACGCGATGGAGATCGGATCCACCAGACCGTCGGACGCGTCGACGACCAGTTCGAGGGACGGAGTCGAGGACTGCGCGGGGAAAGCGAGCCCGAGGCAAAGGGGCGAGAGTGCGAGCATGGGTAAAGCGGGCCGAGGTCCAAGGCAGACGCGATCGTTGGCCGTGGGAATGCCGGCCTACGCGCGTCGGATGTCAGAGACAGCCCTGAGACTATCCGCCGCACCTGAGCGTGCGTTCATGACTCTTCGCCCGGCGGGTTGCCCGGCGACCGACCCAGCAGTCGACCCAGCAGTCGACCCAGCACCTTGACCCGAACGGCCGCCCCGACGCGCGCGCCGAAGGAGCCAGGGGCACGGAACGTCTGATAGACCAGACGATGGGCGTGCGCTATGGAGAGACGATCTCCGGAGTAGACGTTGGACGGGCTTCGATTGATATGGAGCGGAGACGTGTCCACGTTCTCAAGACCGAGGAAGGCGGCGAGCTTCAAAGCCTCGTCGCCCGCGCCCCACGTCAGCTTCAGAAGCTTGCCGGGCCGTCCCTCGAAGTACTGCTCGACCGACCGGATGTGCTCGTCGTAGATGCGAATGTGCTCCGCCCGCCGTCCATGGGGCATGCTGGATCCGTACACCAGATTTTCGAACAGCGGGAGCGGGCCGATCCTGACCGCCATGTTGCAGAGACTCCGGTACCAAACGTCGGCGGAGGCGCGGGTCGTCAGAACGAACTTCGCCGATGGAAACCGCGCGTCGATTTCCTGGTAAAGAAGCGGCCACGGCCAATCCTCACAGCTGTCGTGGGACGCGACGATCTCCATCAGTGCCTCGACGTCCCCGGCCTTGTAAAGGTCGAACGAAGGCGACTCGGTGGTTGTCGCAGAATCGTAAGTCCGATGACGAAGTCCCCATGCCTTCAGGTGGTGAGACATCGTCTTCGTACCGGTCTTGTTCAGTCCGATGCCGATGACCTTGACGCCGTCGGGGAGCGGGGAGGAGATGGCCATGGAAATGGGGCGACGAGGTCGCGTCATGCGCGTGACAGAAGAACGGCGACTCGCACCGTGTCCTGCATTGAATCACCAATGCGGTAGAAGCGCACATGCGACACTTGTGCGAAAAGCACGTGAGCGTGCGGCCCGACGCTAAATCGGTTGGGGAGACGGAACATGCGGTTGTCCAGTTCCCTCTCAAACAGCGTTCTCGATGCTGTTCAGTCCGCGTTCTTCCCCGTAGAAGCCGGTGACGAAAGTCCTCGCCACCGGTAGTTTTTTGACCATGTCCCCCGCTTTGCTCTCGACTCTTCTCGTCGCAGCCATCGCCGCGCAAGCAGGCGAAGACTCGCTGCAGTCATCCGATCCCGAAGACGTCCTCGTCGTCGACGCGAGCGATTCTTCCGAGGAGGTCTTCCCTGAGGACGAGTACCTCGAAGCGATTATCGTCGAAGGCAGAGGCACCAGCCGCCTCGACATCGCGCCCTCAGCCAGCGAGGGCGTCACCGGCCCCGAACAGCTACGCAGGCGCCCGCTCTTGCGCCCGGGCGAGCTCCTGGAAACGGTGCCAGGGGTCATCATCACCCAGCACTCGGGCTCGGGCAAAGGCAATCAGTTCTTCCTCCGCGGGTTCAACCTCGACCACGGCACCGACTTCCTCGTGTCGATCGGCGGAGTTCCGATCAACATGCGCAGCCATGGCCATGGGCAAGGCTACGTCGACATGAACTTCTTGATCCCCGAGCTAGTGGAGAAGGTGGCCTACCGCAAAGGTCCTTACTTCGCAGACACGGGCGACTTCTCCAGCGCCGGCAGCGTCGCCCTCGACTACGTGCGCGACTTGCCCAACGGCATCGCCTCGGTCGAGTCCGGCGAGTACGGCTTCCAGCGCGCTCTCATCGCCGACTCGTATGACGTAGGGAATGGTCGCCTGATCACCGCCCTGGAAACGCTCCACCATGACGGCCCCTGGGAGGTGGACGAGAACTTCCGTAAGCTCAACGGGTTCGTACGCTACGTCGAGGGCGACGAGTACAACGGCGCCGATTTCACGTTCGGGGCCTACGACGGACGCTGGACGGCGACGGACCAGATCCCGCTGCGCGCGGTCCAAAGCGGGCTGTTGGATCGGTTCGGCACCCTCGACCCGACGAGCGGGGGCAGCTCGCGGCGCTTCAGCCTGACGGGCCACTGGTTCGGCGCGGATGAAAAGTCCGAATGGGATGTCACAGCCTACGCCTATCGATCGGAGCTCAATCTCTACTCGAACTTCACCTACAACCTGGCCGATCCGGTCAACGGTGACCAGTTCGAGCAGCTCGACGACCGGTGGGTCCAAGGGCTGCACGCCCAGCGCACGAACTTCGACGCGCTCTTTGGGGTCGACTCAGAGACCACCTACGGCCTGCAGTTCCGCAACGACTTCATCGAGAACGGGCTCTTTAACACCCGCGAGCGCAATCGCCTCTCGACGGTCCGCGTCGATGACATCGGGGAGGCAAGCCTCGGGCTCTTCGCGCAGACCACCCAGCGCTGGAACGACCGCCTGCGCTCGAACCTCGGGCTCCGCGGCGACGGCTACGCCTTTGACGTCGACAGCGACGACCCCGTCAACTCGGACACGGAGTACGACTTCATCGCCAGCCCGTCCGCGGGCCTCGCCTTCCGCGTGGAAAAGAACACCGAGCTCTACCTCAACGCGGGCTTCGGGTTCCACAGCAACGACGCCCGTGGCGTCACGATCCGAGACGATCCGACCACGGCGGCGGCCCTGGACGGCGAGCGGGTCCCCGGCCTCGTGAGGCAGCGCGGAGCCGAGTTCGGCGTGCGCCACGAGAACCCCAGCGGACTCACGTCCACGGTGGCCCTTTGGGGTCTCCGGAGCGCGTCCGAGCTCGTCTTCGTAGGCGATGGTGGCAACACCGAAGCGACCGGCGCAAGCGAGCGCTTTGGGGTGGAGTGGACGAACTACTACCAGATCTCGGATGCCTGGAGCCTCGACTTCGATGCGACCTGGTCCCGCGCCCGTTTCACCGAGGGGGGCGATGAGAACCATGTGCCGGGGGCCATCGAGACATCGGTGGCAGCAGGCCTCGCCTACGAGACCCCCGAGGGTCATTACGCAGCCCTCCGCGGCCGCTACTTTGGTCCGCGAGATCTGGAGGAGACCGGTGCGGTTCGCTCCACTTCATCGCTGCTGTTCAACGCCCACGCGGCGTACCGGGTGAATAGCGACGTCATGCTGCGGCTCTCCATCTTCAATCTCTTCGACCGAGAGGTCAGCGACATCGAGTACTTCTATCCTTCGCTACTGGGCGGCGAGACCCCGGGCCCGGGCGGCGAAGGCATCGACGATGTGCACTTCCACCCAGCGGAGCCCATGTCGCTCCGGTTCGGTGTGGCGGTGGCCTTCTAGTGCTACCCTATCCAGCCGTGCCGATACCCCTCGCGATCCATGAGTTCATGTGGGGGCACAGCCTAGAGGACCTTTTCCTCATGGGCGGACCGGTGATGTGGCCACTGCTCGCGTGTTCGGTGTTGGCGACGGCCATCATCTTCGAGCGACTGCTCATCTTCGCGCGCTTTGGGCGCGTCCCCCGCAAGCTCGCCGCCGCTGTCGCGGGCGCCGTGGCCGAAGGTCGCGATGACGAAGCCCGGGCCGCGCTGCAGAAGTCGAGCCACCCGATGGCGCGGGTCTTCCGCGTCCAAACGGACATGGTGGATCGTCCGGTGGACGAAAGGGTTCCGCTCGTCCAGCGGGAAGGGGGATTGCTGCTCGAACGCTTGGAGGCGCGGCTCTCGCCGCTCTTGCTGATCGCCCAGGCGGCTCCTCTGCTCGGACTTCTCGGAACCGTGTCCGGGCTTGTCGGCAGCTTCTGGAAGCTTGAGCAAATCAGCGGGCCCGTCGAACCGAGCGACCTTGCGGCAGGCATCTGGGCGGCTCTGCTCACCACTGTCTTTGGCCTTGTGGTCGGCATTCCCGCCAGCGCCGCTTGGCACCTTCTCCAGGACCGTGCCGATGGCTTCGCCCGGCACATGGGCTTTGCGGTGACAGAGATTGAAGAGGGGATCGCACGCCGCCCGAAATCGTCTGGGCCGGCAACCTCCGGCCCGATGCCGGCGCCCGTCAGCGAGCCTGAGCCGGCTTCCACAACGCAGGTGGCAGGACAGTAGCCGTGGAGTTCACCCGCCGCCCCCGCCGACGCTCCAACATCGAGCTCACGCCGCTCATCGACGTGGTGTTCCAGCTGCTCGTGTTCTTCCTTCTGACGTCTAGCTTCATCCAGCCTTCGTTGCGCCTGGAGCTGCCGCAGGGTGGGGCCATGGACGAGGCCGACCCTACCCCTATCCTCCTTGAGATCGACGCGGAGGGTAACCTCGCCATCGACGGCCGGCGAATCGCGCGCGAAACGCTGCGCGACGAGCTGGAGAAGTCGTTGGCCGACGGCCGAACGGCCGTCAGACTCTCGGGGGATCGCGGGATGGCCTACGGTGTTTTCGTTGAAGCCCTTGATGCAGCGCGGGCCGCCGGAGCCGCTCACTTCGATCTCGTGCACAGCGGCACCGCTCCGAAGTAGCGTCAGGCGCCGCATTCAACGAACCCGATGTCTCGCTCCCTCGATGGCCGCCTGTTTCCCTGGGTGCTCTTTGCGTCGGTGGCCGCCCATCTCGCCCTACCGCTCCTCCGAGGCGCCGACGCGGTCGAACGCCCTGACTTCGAGGTCGAGGAGCGCATCGCGGCGGAGCCCATGACCGTGCGTATTCTCCAGCGCGCAACGGAGCCCACCGCCCCCGTACCCGAGAACACGCCTCTGCCCGTCCTTACCAGCCAAGAAGGCGCCCGCGCGGTGGAGTCCTTCGACCTTGAGCCGGTGAACTTCGATCGAGAGCCGCGTGACATCCCTCCGCCTCAACCCGTGGCGCCCGAGCCGCCAACGGAACCGGAAACCGAGCCGGTGACCCCGCCCCTCGATCCACCCGCCGCGCCGCCCGAAGAGGCCCCGCCCCCCCTGCCTACGGAGGTCCCGAAGCCGACGCCTCCCCCACCCAAGGAGACGGCCCTGCCCGTGGGGCCCATCGAGCAGGAGAGCCAGTCAGGTGTCATCAGCCGAGCCGTGCAGAAGGGCCGCGGCAACCGCGCTCCGAACTACCCCCGCCGCGCGCGCGCGACGAAGCAGCAAGGGACCACCAAGCTAGAGGTCTTTGTCCGCGCCGACGGAACCGTCGAGAAGCTCAGCGTCTACGAGTCCAGCGGGCATACGCTGCTCGACGACGAAGCGATGAAGGCCGTCAAGCGATGGAAGTTCACACCGGCGATGGGACCTTCGGGATCACCGACGGAGGATCGAGTGATCGTCCCAGTCGTCTTCAAGCTTCGTTAGGGCACCGGCTAAACCGGCGCAGCCTGCAGCTCTGCGGTGAGCGCGCCCTACAGCGTGCCGAGGTAGGCGTGAATCGACGCGAGGGACGAGAAGTTCTCTAGGGTCACATCCTCGGGCGGGATCGTGGCGCCAAGCTCCGACTCTAGGTGCTGCACCAAGCGCGTCACACTCAACGAGTCGAGGGTCTCCGACAGGAGGAGGTCTTGGTCGTCTTCAATCACCGCAGTTTCGTCGAGCAGGAGCTCTTCCTGGATGTACTGGCGTATCTGGTCGATAGTCATGGTCGGGGGACGTCGCTTGGGGATGGGGACGCGTCGGCGAGGGCCCGTCGGTCGATCTTGCCGCTTGTGGTACGTGGGAAGTCTTGGAGGATCGTGATCTCGCGGGGGACCGCGTAGGGAGGAAGCTTCTCCCTGACGTGCTGGCGCAGCGCACCGGGATCAAGCCCACCGACAGCCGCCGTGACGGCCGCGAAGATCGACCGGCTGCCGCCGCCGTCCGCCACGGTGTAGCTCGCCGCCTCAAGGACAGCGGGGTGGGACGCGAGCGCGGCTTCCACCTCGTCCAGCTCAACGCGATGGCCGCGGGTCTTCACCATGCGGTCCTTGCGACCAAGAAACGCGAGCTGGCCGTCCTCGCCCCGTGCGACGAGGTCCCCCGTTCGAAAGTAGACGTCGGGGAAGTGCCCGAGGGAGGGGCGCGTGAAGAACGCACGGTGGTTGAGCTCTGGACGGTTCCAGTAGCCCAGCGTCAGCGTCGTGCTGCGGATGCAGAGCTCCCCCGTCGCGCCGAGCTCGACGGGCTCATCATCCTCACCGAGAATGAGGTCGTCGGAGCCCACGGAAACGGTTCCGATCGAGATCGGCGTCTCATCCCCGAGCGCGATCGGCTGCACGTCGTAGCAGGTGCACGAGGGGGCCTCGGCGGGTCCATAGACGTTCGTAAACTTCGTTTGGGGCAGCCGCTCCATCAGCGCCCTCAGGTGCTTGGGGGGAAACGCCTCGCCGCCGAAGAGGACCCAGCGCAGCCGCGCGAGATCGCGCTGCTCCAACGCACCTCGCTCCAACATCTCGATCAAGGTGAACGGCACGGTGAAGACGACGCTCACCCGTTCCTTCTCCAGAAGCTCGGTCCAGCTCGCCGGAAACTTGGTCACGGCCTCCGGCACAAGCACAACGGCTCCGCCCGCCTGGGCCGTCGAGAAGAAGTCGAAGATCGACAGGTCGAAGTGGAGCGGAGCGTGGCTCGCCACTCGATCGTCGGAGGTCAGCCGGACGTGGCCCTGCCCCCAGCGCGCGTAGCTGAGGCTCCCGCGGTGGCTGTGCATCATGCCCTTCGGCTCGCCCGTGGACCCCGACGTGTACATGATGTAGGCGAGATCCTGATCCGTGACCCAAACCCCGTTCAATCCCCGAGGCCGTGCGAGTAGATCCGTGGGCGAAACCACATCGAAGCCTGCTACCTCTTCGACGCCGTAGAGCGTGGGCTGCGCGTCGCTCCCCTCCATTCGCTGGCCGAGCTTGAGTAAAGCGGGTGCCATCGCGTCAGTCGTCACAACATGACGGATGCCGCAGTCCCGCAGCATGAACTCAAGGCGCTCGATCGGCACGGCGGGGTCCAGCGGCACAAAGGCTCCGCCGGCCATCAGCGATCCGTAGATCGCGGGCCCGAGCGCTAGCCCCTTGCGCATGAAGATCCCAACGCGGTCCGAACGCTGCAGTCCACCGTCGATCAGCGCCGCGGCCAGCTGCTGACTCGCAGCCAAGAGCTCTACGTACGACTGCGCTTCCCCCTGGAAGATCATCGCGGGCGCATCCGGCGTCTCGCGCGCCCACGCCTCGACGGCTGAGTGGACTAAGAATCCTGCCTGCATCACTCCACCACCCTCAAAGCCCCAGGAGCCCCGCGACGATGTTGCGCTGGATGTCCGTTGTCCCGCCGTAGATGAGCCCCCCGATCGCGTCGCGCAGATCCCGCTCCACGCCCTGGGCGGTCTTGTAGCCGTCACCGCCGTGGATCGCGATCGCCGCCAAGCATGAGTCACGGAAGCACTCGCCCAGGTAGGTCTTCGTGAGTGCCGCCTCCATCAGGTTCGGCCGGCCGTTCTGCTGTAGCCAGGCCGTCTTGTAGAGCAGGAGCCGTCCGGTCTCCAGGCGCAGCTTCATGTCGGCGATGCGGTGGCTGACCGCCTGGTGCTTGCCGATGCTCTGACCGGCCCGAACCCGCGTGCGTGCGAACTGAACGCAGTCGTCCAGCTGGCGCTGCATGGCGCCCAGCTGGGGCGCGAGGACGAGGCTGCGCTCCCAGCCTTGGCTGAACGTGAAGATGCTCGCCCCGGCGCCTTCCTTGCCCAATAGCTGATCCTTGGGAACACGCACGTCCCTAAGGCTGACTTTGCCGAAGGGCACGGTCCGAAGGCCCATCTTGGACTCAACCGGATGAGCGGTGTAACCGGACGCGTTCGCGTCCACCAGGAACGCAGAGAGTCCCCAGCGGCCAGCCTCCGGGTTCGTCTTGGCAAAGACGATCGCCGCATCGGCGACGGGCCCAAACGTGATCAGCACCTTCTCGGCGTTCAGCACATAGTGGTCCCCGTCGCGGATGGCCGTGCCTTCCAGGCCAAAAGCATCGGACCCACTGACCTCCTCCGTCATGCAGTACGCAGTCAGCGATTCGCCCGCCATGGATGCGGGCAAGAAGCGCTCGACCTGCTCAGGGGTGCCGAAGTGCAGAAGCGCCGTCTGCACGCCCCACATCTGGGCGCCGAGGCCAAACGTGAGCCCATTGTCGGGACACCCCTCGCCGAGCGCCTCGAGCAACCGCACGGTGGTCACAAGGTCGTAGCCCGCACCGCCCTGATCCACGGGGACAGCCCAGCCGAGGACCCCGTAGTCGGCGGCCCGCTTCCAGAGATCGCGGCTGAAAGACCCCTGGGCATCCCGCTCGACGAGGTCAGAGGCAAGCTCGTTCCGAGCGAACTCGGTCACCTCACCCACAAGACGCTCCTGTTCTTCGGTCCAGCTAAAGTCCATGGTCTATGCTCTCAAACTATGGGTCAGAGGGACACAAGCGAAGGGAGCACGGCTTCGGTGGGTCCTCCCCACGCCGAGGTCTGGGTCGCCCGCCCGTGCTCCCCGGACAAGGTGCAGCATCTCCTGAATGACGAGGAGCGAGCCCGCCTCGCTAGATTTCGGTTCGACGCAGACGCGAGCAGCTACGCTTCGGCCCACGCGCTGTTGCGCCTGGCCCTCACGGAAAGAGACCCGCGCACCGCCCCCTCGGGATGGCGCTTTCGCACCGCCGAGTTTGGCAAGCCTGAGATCGAGGCTCCTGCCGGCGACCAGGGACGGGAGGACGCCGATCTGCGCTTCAACCTCTCCCACTCGCGGGGCTTCGTCGCGACGGCCACCCTTCGCGGCGGAGAGATCGGCGTCGACGTCGAAGCCATCCGGACGCTTGAGGTCGCCCGTGAGCTGCGCAGCCGGGTCCTCAGTCCCCTGGAGAGCGAGGCCCTCGACGCCCTGCCCCCCGCACTGCAACCCGAGCGCTTCTTTTCGATCTGGTCGCTGAAGGAGTCCTACATCAAAGCTCGTGGCCTCGGCCTGCGCCTTCCGCTCCGGGAGATCAGCTTCTCGTTCCACGGCTCCCACGTCGCTCAACTCAGCGAGACACCCCACCTGGACGCCGACGAGCCCTCCGACTGGACGGTGGGTCTGCGTCGACTCGACGATCCAGCCCACGCGCTGGCCGTCACGGCCGCCTCCCAAGGCGGTCCCCCGGTGACGATCCAAGTGCGCAGGGTCGACCTGGGGCCGCTCGCGCAGAGTGCTCGCTGAGACGCTTCCCATCAGAACATCTTCAGGATGGGCCCAAGCTTCTCGCCGAGCGTCAGGTCCACTTCGAACGCACGCTCGATGAACCAGTACACGGAGACGAAGCCCGCCAAGAACGCCCCGAGGTAGACGGCGAATCGCGTGTAGAGCAGCGACAGCCGCATCATGAACAGCAGCGGGAAGACGAGCAGGACGATCATCATCTGTCCAAGCTCGACCCCCACGTTGAAGCCGAAGAGCGACAGCGCCATGTCGCCGCCGGTGATCCCCATCTCCCCGAGGACGTTCGCGAACCCGAAGCCGTGGAAGAAGCCGAACAGCAGCACGACCAGGAGGATCTTGCCCCGGAAGATAGGGAAGAAGATGTCGAGGGCGGCGACGGCGATCGAGATCGCGATGATCGACTCCACCACGCGAGAAGGCAGCGTCACGATGTTAAGCGCGGCAAGGCTCAGCGTCACCGAGTGCGCCAGCGTGAAAACCGTCACGATCTTCAGCACTTGCCACAGCGCCTGGCTGAATTTCTCGCGCGGCTCCCACTCGCTCTCTTCCCGGCGGATCAAGACGGACGGCAGGAGAAGAACGAACAGAAAGAGAATGTGGTCGATGCCGATCAGGATGTGATGGATCCCGAGCTTCACGATGGCGCGGATCCCCTGCCACCGCGAGCCGCCGGTCAAATCGAGGGACTGGGTCGACGCGCTCGGCTCGAAGATGAGCGACACACCGCCCTCGTTCATGAACGTTCCCTGGAGGAAGAAGTGCTCGATCACGAGGAAGCCGCGGTGCTCAGGGTCAACCTCGAAGAGCACGTTGTGGGTCACGTCGATGGAGTCGGGGATCCCCTCGACGCCGACGAAATCGTAGATGCAAGAGACGTACTGGTTACCCGCGGCTTCGTAGAGCTTGAACCCCTTACGCGCCAGCTCGATGTCTTGGCCGTCGATCCTGTGACCGATACGCGCGTAGCAGTACGCCTCGATCGCCTCTAGCTCCGGCTCAATGTCCGCTTCGGTCGCGGTGCCGTCCTCCGGTAGTGCGGTCCCGAGGGCACGGTTGAGGTCGCTGAGGTTGACCTCGATGCGCCCCTCGATCCCGCCTTTGTCGACGCGCAGGTAGGTGTAGCTCTGGTTGAAGGCGTGGACGGCGGCCCGGGCCGCCATCGAGGGGTTCACCAGGGCGAAGAACGCTGCGAGGAGAACTGGCACCAAGGCCAGGCGGGTCAATAGGGTTCGATACATGGGACGGAAAGTCTGGGACCAGGGGGAAAGGTCGAGCGGGTCGACCGCGCGTCGCGCGGTGTCAGGGCTCCACCAAACGCCATTCTGCGTCGAGCAGAACCGCGCCGGTACGCCGCGGAAGCGAGCGTTCAAAGACGGACGAGCCCGGGGAGTGAACGGTCAGGGTCGCGCACTGCTCCAACCAGTCGATCGACTCGGAGTCGGAGTGCCGGTTCATCCAAAGGGTGAGCGGGTAGCGGCCCGGCATCAGGGGTAGCCGGTCCACATGGAGGTCGACCGTGTGCTTGCCGGGCTCGATCTTAGAGAGCTCAAAGCCGGCGCTGAAGGTGTTCGGGTGCGTCACGATCGTTCCAAACTCCGTGAAGATCGACAGCCCGATGTAGGGACTCTGGATCGCTTCGAAGGCCTCGAACTGAAAGCGCACCGTCACCTCATCCGCGGTGCGTATGACATCGAGGGGCTGGCCGTCCCGGGCGAGGAACTGCATGGCGGAGAAGCGAGCCTCCCCCGTGCCAGGTCGCCCCTCGGCGCCGGAGAGATCCACGATCGCCGTGTTCGCCTGGGCGGTCTCCTTCAGGTAGGCCGCGATCACCTCGCGCGACGGGCCATCCATCCGCAGAGCGCCACGATCGATCCAGATCGTGCGCGAGCAGATGCTCTCGATCGCTTCTAGGTTGTGGGAAACGAAGAGCACCGCGTGCCCGCGACGCCCCACCTCGCTGAGGGTCGCAAGGCACTTCGCCTGGAACTCAGCGTCACCCACGGCGAGCACTTCGTCCACCAGCAACACGTCCGGAAAGAGGTGCGCCGCGACCGCAAAGCCAAGCCGCAGCCGCATACCCGTGGAGTAGCGCTTGATCGGAGTGTCGAGGAACGCTCCCACGCCCGAGTACTCAACGATCGCATCGAAGTGCTCTTCGATCTCGCGCCGCTTGAGCCCAAGGATCGAGCCGTTCAGGTAGATGTTGTCGCGCCCCGAAAGCTCGTTGTGAAAGCCTGTCCCCACCTCGACGAGGGATGCGACGCGGCCGCGCACGTCGATCTCGCCGGAGGTGGGGTAGGTGATCTTTGAGAGCAGCTTGAGCAGCGTCGTCTTACCCGAGCCGTTGCGGCCTATGACGCCGACCACCTCGTCCTTTGCGATCTCTAGGTCTACGCCCTTCAGCGCCCAGACGGTGTCATGCTGGGCTCGCGCCGTGCCGCGCCCGAGAAGCCGCTTGGCTCCGCCCACGAGCGCGTCGCGCAGCATGCCTTCCCCCTGGGAGGCACCGATGCGGTACTCCTTGCTGACGTTCGCCATGCGAATCGCCAGGTCTTGTCGAGCTGGCTGGGTCTCAGACAAGGTCAGCGAAGCGCCGTTGGACGCGATAGAAGTAAGCGGATCCGACGAGGAAGACAAGGCCCGCAATCCCAGCGGAGATGCCGAAGTGCCCCCAGTCGATCGCGCGGCCGGGAACGATGGCTGAACGGGACGTCTCGATGATCCCGGACAGCGGATTCATCAGCATGAGCCACCGATACTTCTCCGCGATGTTCTCGGTGGGGTAGATCACCGGGCTCACAAAGAGCATGAGCTGCACGGCGAACGGCAGCGCGTACTTCACATCCCGGTACATGACGTTGACCGCAGCGATCAGCATTCCGGCGCCAAGGGTGAGCACAACCAGCACGAGGATCGCCAGCGGCCAAGCGAAGGCTTCCATGTCCGGCGTCACGCCATACCAAGGCAGCAGCACGCCTAGGAGCGCCGACGCGATCGCTAGGTCCACGAGCCCCGCGAGGATCGTAGAGGACGGCAGAATCGCGCGCGGGAAGTAGACCTTGGTCAGAAGGTCGGTGTTCGTGATGAGGCTGTTGCCCGCGTTCGTGATCCCCGACGCGAAGAACGTCCAAGGCAACAGCGCGAGGTAGTAGAAGATCGGCCCGGGCATCCCGCCCGTGGGGATGTTCGCGAGCCTTCCGAAGAAGATCGTGAACACGACCATCGTGATGAGCGGCTGCAGGACGGCCCAGGCAGCGCCGAGGAGCGTCTGCTTGTAGCGAATCTTCACGTCCCGCCAGGTCAGGAAGTAAAGGAGTTCGCGGCTCCGGAAGATCTCCGCGAGTCGACTCAAGAGGTCGCCCCCACTGGCTTCGACTCCAGCTCATCGAGGCGCTCCGTGAGCGCACGCGCAACGTAGTGGATATCCGGTTCGCGCAGCAGCGCCATGTGCGCGTCCTGCTGCCCGCGGCGCTCGCGACCCGACGCCGCCTCCCGCTGCGCTTGAAGGTCCAGGACCTCGACGTCCCTTGAGTACGATCGCCACCCGAGAGCCTCGTCACGAATGCGCCAGTAGGGCTGGGCCGTGTTGCGCAGGACCGTGATGCGCCCTTGGTACAGCGGAGCCTTTGGCAGATGGCGGGGCGTATCCAGCTCGAACCACTCGCCGTTGATCGAGGCGAGCCGATCGGCCAAGGAAGGAGCCGCCGGCTCCCCTCGCGAGGGCGCCTCTGGCGCGGGTTCGCTCGCCGCTGAGCTCTCGCCCGCGCTGGAGGTGCCCGGGCCAAGTCGATCCGAGAGCACTTCGCGGACCCTTCGCCCGTAGTAGCCAAGGCGCGTCATCGCCCGCTTGACCTTGTAGCGCTTGGAGAGCGTACCGAGCGCGTACGTGTTGAGTAGGCACAGGAAGTCCACCGTAGCGCCG
The DNA here is from genome assembly GCA_938030175.1 of uncultured bacterium. Taxonomy (GTDB): domain Bacteria; phylum Planctomycetota; class UBA1135; order UBA1135; genus Saltatorellus. Next base: position 19,358 of record CALHGQ010000178.1, read on the forward strand.
CGCTCCTCCAGGAGCCTCGCCATCTCGAAGGCGACCAGTGCACCGTCGCACATCCCAAAGATGCGGTACGGCCCCTCGGGAAAGCGCTGCTGCATCGCGTCCACGGAGTCCTTCGCCAGCCCCGGGATATCCGAAACGGCCATGCGGAAGATCGCATCGGTCCCGCTCGGTCGCCCCTGGGTCAGGTAGACCGGTTGGTCCGGACTCAGGAAACGACTGAGCGTCACGTAGCCGAGGGAATTGACCTCTGGCGAGGATACGCAAAAGAGCGGTGGGCGCTCGCCTTCCTCGCGCACGCCCCGGAGGACGCCCCCGAGGAGCGGCCAAGGCTTGGCGACCAGCTCGCGCGCCATGTCGCCGAGCGTAGGTGCTTCGAACAACTCCAAGAGCGGCAGCGCTCGTCCCGTCAGCGCCTCAAGCCTGGCGTGTAGCTGGGCTGCTAGCATCGAGGTCCCGCCCTGTTCGAAGAACCCTTGCGCGGGATCTAGCGGGACGTCGGCCGCGAGCAGCGCGTCACACTCGTCGAAAAGGACCTGTTGCATCATCTCGGGATCGTCGAACTCTCGTCCACCCGGATCGATCTCGGCTTCGATCTCGGTCCCGGTGCCCGCTCGGACCTGGGGGGTCCGCGTTCGCGGTGCTGCGTCGACTACGGAAGGAGTCTCGCGAGCGTCGTTTGGTTCCCCCAAACGGAATGGATCTCCTACGCGCGTGTCAGGTGCCTCGATCAGGAGTTGCGCGAGGGCATCGAGGACTCGCTCCAAGGTGCTCGCCACGTCCGCGACGAAATGCCCATGGCGAAGGCGCGTTCCCGTCGCCGCCTGGGCACTCACCAACAGCCCCTCCGCGTCTTCCAATACGGCGATCGTCAGCGGCCACGCGGTGGCGGCCTCGGCCTCCACCGGCGTCACAGTGAGGCCCTCGGGCGCCTCTGCGTCGGCTCGACTCAACCAGAGCAGCAACGAGTCAAATAAGGGCTCGCTCGCGGGAAGCCCGCCGATCCGATGGAGGTCGGTAGGCGAGAGGTATTCGAAAGGCCCCCTGGACTGGCCTTCGCGCAGGAGCCACTGGCAAAGGGAGCGCACCGTCATCTCCGGCGTAAACGCAACGCGTACAGGGACGTTGCCGATGAAAGTGCCCACCATCTGCTCCACGTCTCGAACCGCGGGGGGTCTGCCGGAAACGGTGAGGCCAAAGCAAACATCCGCGGAGGCGCTGAGCTCGGCGATCGAGAGCGCCCATGCGGCCTGGAGGACCGCCCCCGCGGTGACGCTGCACGCCTGGGCAGCCGCACGTAGCCGAGCGTAGCGGGCCGGATCGAGGCGAAAGATCGCGCGATGCGACTCCGCGGAGACGGGGGCGCTGCCGCCAGAGGGCGCGCCCTCCGGACGGGTGATCCTGCGGGTGGCGGACCGCACTCCGGCGAGTCGCTCGGCCCAGAAGCGCTCGGCGGCGGCGACGTCCTGCTGCTCCACCCATGACACATAGTCGCGGTAGCGCGTTCGCCCCGGGCCGACGGCGTCACGCGGACCGCCGGGCGCCCCTGTGAGCTCGCTGTAGCGACCCCAGACTGAGGCAAGCACGGGCGCGATCGACCAGCGATCGAGCACAAGGTGATGACTCGTCCAAACGAAGGTCCACTCGTCTTCGCCCCAATCGAAGAGGGTCACGCGCGTAAGCGGCGCGTGGCTCAGATCGAAACCGAGCGCGCGATCGGTTTCCAGGAACGCGTCCCGTGTTTCGATTCTGTCTTGACCGACTTTCTGCGATCCCCTTTGCCCACCGTCCACGCATTGGCAAGGATGCTCTACCTCCTTCCGAACGACCTGCAAGGGCTCTTTGACTCCGCGCCAGAGAAACGCGGTTCGCAAGCTAGAGTGGGACTCCACTGTGCGACGCCAGGCCGCGCAAAAAGCGTCTCGGTCCAGGCTTCCGTGTATCTCAAAGACGAATTGCTGGAACAGCGAATCATGGCCTGCCGTCGATAGCGCGCGCAGCAACATCACACGCTGCATCGGTGCGAGTGGGATCAGGTCTTCGACGTTTTCCATAGCGATGCGCCGACACGGTAACGGGAACCGCCCGACCTGCATCGACCGTCTCGCGTTCAATTCCTACCGAGCACCTAAGCGAGATCCCCGTCTCTCCCAATTTGCCACATGTCGTCCGTCCCTGGATCTCCGCCCGCTTCCCCCGGCGCTCTCGAAGAGTCCTACGCCCCTAGCCAAACGCAGGCTCGGCTTTGGGCCGGGCAGACGCTGGCAGGAGCGGCGCCGCTGTATCGAATGGCGCTCGCTTTTCGAATCCGCGGGCAGCTCGACTCCAATTGTTTCCGGCGCGCCTTCGACCGCCTCGTGCAAGAGCACGCGGCGCTGCGGACCGTGATGGATCGAAGCGCCAGCGGCGAGGCAGTTTGTCGCGTTCATCCGGAGGGCGTCCAGCTCACTGTGCTCCAAGCAGAGGGAGCGAACGAAGCGGAGAAAGCGTCATGGCTGGAGCGTTGGTGCAAGGAGCGCGTCGAGGCGCCCTTCCACAGGGAAGATCCCCTCACGGATTCATGCCTCGTCGTGCTGGGCCCCGAGGATCACCTGTGGTACTTCGCCCAGCACCACGTGATCGCCGACGCTTGGTCGACCTCCGTCGCGTTCGATCGGATGTCGGAGATCTACGCAGCGCTTGAGCGGGACGCCGAACCGGCGACCCGACCGGTCCGGGACTACCGCGACTACGTGGCGTTCGAAGCGCGAACTTCCGAAACCGACTCGTTCCGACGGGCCCAGGCCTATTGGCGGAGCGCAAGCGAGGGGCGTGCCCCGGTCGCCGAGGATCGGTTTCGGTCCACGAGCACGGTGCGCGTACCGGTGCGGATCGGAACAGACCGATCCCGGCGGGTGCACGAGCTGAGCTCGAGCGAGCCCTTTCGCGGTTTCACGAGCGACCTCTCCCGCTTCCACGTCTTCGCCGCCGCGCTCCTCGCCTGGCAGCGACGCGTGGGCGAGGAGTCCCCCACGCTCTCCCTACTGACGCCGGTTCACAACCGCTCGAGTCGAGCCTTCAAGGAAACCCTCGGGCTCTTCATCGAGGTGCTTCCGCTGACGGTATCGAGCGAGAGGGCCGACTCCTTCCGCGACCTCGCCACCCGCGCCCGTGCCAGCATGCAGGCCCTCGTGGGCCACGCCCTTCCCGGAATCACGGGGAGCGCGACCACCCCCCCCGGCGGACAGACGGTCCTCAACTACATCACGAGCTCGTTCGAAGGCGGCTTCGCGGGGCGAGCTGTTGTAACGGAGTGGCTCCATCCCGGCCACGGCGACCCCGAGCACTCGCTGCGCCTGCAGGTCCACGACTTTGACGAGAGCGGTGAGTTTCTTCTCCAATTCGACTTCCATCGCGACGCTTTCAGCGCTCCTGAGCGCGCAGCGGCGGTGAAGCACTTCCTCGCGCTTCTCGATGCACTCCTTGAGGACGTGTCGACGCTGATCGACGAGGTCCCTCTCCTGAGCGCAGAAGAGCGCGAGCTGCGCGCCCGTCGGCTCGATCGCACCGCGAACGCTCCCGCCGAAGAGCCGAACGTGGTCGAACTCATCCAGGAGCAGATCGACCGCCGTCCGACGGCCATCGCCGTGCGCTTCCGGGAGCGCTCGCTCACCTACGCGGAGCTCGACGCGCTGACGTGGCGCTTCACGGGAGCGCTTGCAAGACTAGGAGTCGGTCGAGGCGACATCGTGGCGCTGTCCGTCCCGCGTTCCCCCGAACTGATCGCGCTCATGCTCGCCGCGCTCCGCGTGGGCGCCGCGTACCTCCCACTGGATCTCAAGCTCCCGGCCGCTCGACTTCAGCAGATGCTGGATCTCGCGCAGCCGCGGGTCGTCGCCTTTGGTGGTGAGCCCAGTCCTGATGGGAAGCTCGAGTGGCGAGGAGCGGACCCAAGCCGCGTCAGCGTCTCCGTGACCGAGCTTCTCGAGATGGGCCGAATCGGCGAGGACGTCGTGACGCGCCCGTTGCTCCTCGAGTCGAGCGAACGGGCCTACGTCATCTTCACTTCGGGCTCGACGGGGATTCCCAAGGGCGTTGAGATCCCCCATGGGGCCCTCAGCCGCTACATCCACTTCGCGCGCGATCAGTACACGGAGGGGCCGGGGCGAGCCTTCGCCTTCTTCTCTCCGCCTTCCGTCGACCTCTCCGTCACCTCGATCTTCACGCCGCTGGCCTCCGGGGGAACCGTCGAGATCTACCCTGAGTCCACAGAGGAACGCGACCTCGCGATCTTCGATGTCATCGATGAGGATCGCTGCGACGTCGTCAAGCTCACGCCCGCACACCTCGCGCTCTTGGTCCAACGCGGACCGATCATGGCCCAGCGGCTGCGCGTGCTCATCGTCGGTGGAGAGGACCTCAAGCGAAGCCTCGCGCGCCGCGTCCAGGACGAGTTGGGCCCGGCGGTGGCTCTCTACAACGAGTACGGCCCTACGGAGGCTGCCGTGGGCTGCATGGTGCACCGCTTCGATCTCGAGGACACGGCGGGCTACTCCGTCCCGATCGGATGGCCCATCGACGGTGTCCGCCTGCACCTGGTCAACCGGGCCGACCAGCCCGTGCCCGACGGCGTAGCGGGCGAGATCCTGATCGGTGGAGCGAGCCTCGCGAGCGGCTACCTACACAGCCCCGCGGCGACCGCCGAGAGCTTCACCCCTGACCCCGTCCTCAACGGTGGCTCACGGGTCTACCGCACCGGCGATCTGGCGCGCATCGACCCGCGGACCGGACGCCTCACCTTCCTGGGCCGCCGCGATGGTCAAGTGAAGGTGCGCGGAGTGCGGATTGAGCTCGCCGAGATCGAGTCCGCGCTGGAATCGCTGCCAGAAGTCGACGCCTGCGTCGTGACGGCCCCGGGCACGAAGGAAGAAGGCTCTAGCCGAACCCACCTGGACCTTGCGGGCGATCCGCGCTGGAAGGGCGTCGTTCACTGCGTGCGCTGCGGCCTGGCCTCCAACCACCCCGAGGCGCGCATCGACGAGAACCCCGACGGAATCTGCGCGGTCTGCCTCGACTTCGAGAGCTACCAGGGCGCCGCAAGCCGCTACTTCGGCACTGAGGCCGACCTTCGGGCGCGCCTTGACCGCGGGAAGAGGCACTGCGCCGAGAACGGCACAAAGTTCGACTGCCTCGCCCTCCTGAGCGGCGGCAAGGACAGCACGTACGCCCTCTACCAGCTCGTCGAGCTCGGCTACCGGCCGCTGGTGTTTAGCCTCGACAACGGCTACATCTCCGACGGAGCCAAGGCCAACATCCGGCGCGTCGTCGAGCATCTCGGCCTTGAGCTTGAGTTCGTCGGAACAGGCTCGACCAGCTCGATGAACGCGATCTTCAGCGACAGCCTCGATCGATTCAGCAACGTCTGCCAGGGCTGCTTCAAGACGATCTACACGCTGAGCACGAACCTGGCGCGGGCACGCGGCATCAAAACGATCGTGACCGGCCTCTCCCGGGGCCAGATCTATGAGACGCGCTTGGCCCCCATCTTCCGGTCGGGCGTCGTCGATCCTGCGGAGGTGGAACGCCTTGTCCTCGACGCCCGCAAGACCTATCACCGCGCCGACGACGCGGTGGCCCGTCACCTGGACGTGTCGGTGTTTGAGGGGGACGAGGTCTTCGACGAGATCGAGTTCGTGGACTTCTATCGCTACTGGGACGTGCCGCTTTCGGAGGTCCTCGGGTTCATCGAAGAGCGCGCCGCATGGAAGCGGCCGGCGGACACGGGGCGCTCCACCAACTGCCTCATCAACGACGTGGGCATCGCCGTTCACAAGCACGAGCGAGGCTTCCACAACTACGCGCTGCCGTACAGCTGGGACGTTCGCCTCGGCCACAAGACGCGCGATGAGTGCCTTGATGAACTCAATGACGAAATCGACGAGGAGCGCGTTCAGCGGATCCTGCGGGAGGTGGGGGCTGACCGGGGGAAGAGTCCGCTGACAGACGACCGTAGGCTGGTGGCCTACTATGTGCCCAACCGGGAACACAGCCGGGTACACAGCCGGGTTCCAAACGGAGATCCCCTGGCAGCCGACACGTCTGACCCGTCATCGATCCGGACGAGCCTGGAAAAAGTGCTGCCGGAATCCATGCTGCCCCATGCCTTCGTGCCTCTGGCGGCGCTGCCCCTGACCGCCGCTGGAAAGATCGACCGAGCGAAGCTCCCCGAGCCGCACCAAGGGACAGACAGGCTCTCGCACGTTGCGCCAAGGACCCAGCTGGAGAAGGATCTCGCGGAGATCTGGGTCGGCGTTCTTCAGGTCGAAGAGGTCGGAGTCCACGACCACTTCCTCGAGCTGGGCGGTGACTCGATCCTTGGGATTCAGATGGTCGCACGGGCCCGGGCGGCGGGCTGGGCGATCGCCCCCCGGGACGTCTTCACCTCCCCCACCATCGCTGAGCTCGCGCTGGTCGCGCGCCGGATCGAGCGACAGCCATCGGGTCCATCAGCCGACGGCGTAGCGAGCGAACCACTGGGCGAAGTGCCGTTGACGCCGATGCAAGCGCTGGGCCTCAACAGCCACTCGGCTGCCCCGGAGATCTTCGGCATGTCGATGATCCTGGAGAGCGCCAGCGGCGCCGCCCTTCAAGAAGGGGAGCTCCGGACGGCGCTCTTGGCGGTCACACGGCACCACGACGCGCTGCGAACGCGATTCACTCGCGTGGGCGAAGAACGCGGCGAGGGGGGCTGGGTTCAGGAGGTGCTCCATCCGGACGATGCGGCGACCCCGTGCCTGGAGGTTCACGGGAGTGGCCCTCTGCAGGGTAGCTCCGACCAGCTCGAGGAAGCGCTCCATCGGAACCTGGATCTCGAGCGCGGCTCCCTCCTCGCTGCGGCGATCCTGCGCTCGCCCGGCGGCGGCCCCGACCGCCTGATCGTGGCCGTTCATCACCTCGTCATGGACGCGCTCTCCTGGGAGCCGCTGCTCACCGACCTCGATGCGGCCTACGACGCTGCGCTGCGGGGCGCCCCCTTGGAGCTTCCCCCAAAGACGACATCGTGGCGAAGCTGGGCCCGGTTCCTTCGCGACAGCTCGCAGTCCGGCGCGTTTGAGCCACTCGCGAGCCGCTGGCAGGCGCCACCTTCCACGGCGGACGCAACTCTCGGGGAGGGCACGGTTCGCGATGAGCGAGCCGCCGCGTTGACCTTCACGCCAGAGGCGAGCGGCCTCGCGAAGGAGATCGGCGCCGCGGACGCCCTCCTCGCTGCACTGGCCTACTCCCTCCAGTCCGCCGCGCAGCCCGCGCCCCTCTCCATCGACGTGGAATCCCATGGGCGCGCCGAGCTACCCATTCACGAACCCACCCCCGATGTGTCGCGAACGATCGGATGGTTCACGGCGGTGAGCCCTGTGGTGGTTCCGCCAGCGAGCACCCCGCTGGAAGCCCTAGGAACCGTCCGGGAGCGCCGCCGGATCGTTGGGGATGCCCAGACTGCGTTCGGCTACCTCAAACCGAGCGGGCGCGGCCCTTCGGAAGTCCTGTTCAACCACCTCGGGACCCACGGCTCGGTCCTCCAGCTGGCGTGGTCTTCTGAGACCCCGCGCCTTCGGCCTGTCACCGGCGTGCGCCTGGTGCGCACTGAACTGGCGCAGCGAACCCATCGACTCGACGTGCACTCGGTCGAGGGCGAGTCTGGGCGGCTGACCGTGACCGTGCGGTTCCAACAGGGTCGCGACTCGCACGAGTCGGTCACGGAGCTGCTCGGCGCGATGCAAGCGGCGGTCCTCGCGATGGGCGGGCCCACACCCGACCCGACTCCGAGCGAGCTAACTGGACTCCACCTCTCGAGCGACGACCTCAAGGATCTGCTGGAAGACTATGGGTAGCCCTTCGAACGTCGAGAGCATCCACCGTCTGACTTCGACCCAGGAAGGAATCCTCTTCCATGCGGTTCAGGACGAAGCGAGTGGCCTCTACCTGCAGCAGTTCAGCGCTGTCCTCACGGGCAGCCTGGAGCTGGATCGATTCCGCAGCGCCTGGGTCGAGACGGTCGCGCGTCATCCGGCGCTCAGGGCGCTCTTCACCTGGAAGAAGCGGCCCCAGCCCCTTCAGGTGGTTCAGCGTGTCGTCGAGCTGCCGCTGGAGGTCTTGGAAGATCCCTCGCTCCTTGAGGACGGCCCCGAACTGGACGCGTTCCTCGCGCGGGATCGAGCGCGCGGGCTCGCGTTGGAGACCGCGCCTCTCATGCGAGTCACCGTCGTACCGGGTCCGCGCGCGCGGCACCGACTCGTTTGGACGTTCCACCACATTGCCCTCGACGGGTGGTCCATGCGTGTCGTTCTGCGCGAAGTGCTCCAGCGCTGCGCTGGCCAGGCGCCGAGCGGCCCCGCGCCCTCCCTCGAAGGATTCATCCAATGGCTCAGCGCTCAGTCAGAGTCCGATGCGCTCAGATTCTGGGGCGAACGCCTGGACGGCTTCGACGAGCCGACGCGACTGACGCTGGCCCCGCCCTCCAGGGCAAGCCAAGGGGTGGAGAACACACACCCCACCCACGAAGCCGTCCTACCCGCGGACTCCACCGCCAAGCTCACGCAGGCGACACGCAAGGCGCGGGTCACGCTCAACACCGTTCTCCGCGCCGCCTGGGCACTCACTCTCGCGCGCTACTCGAACACCGACGACGTGGTCTTCGGCGCCACCGTTTCTGGCCGCCCTCCGGAGATCCCGGGCGTGGAAGGCCTCGTCGGGATGTTCATTCACACGATCCCCGTTCGCGCGCGGATCGACCGCGGCCAAGGATTCGTCCAGTGGTGCGCCGAGCTTCAGCGCGATCAGCTGGACGCGCTGCCGTTCGAAACGGCGCCGCTAGCCGCGATTCAGCGATGCTCCGATGTAGCCCCGGGAACGCCGCTCTTCGAATCGATCCTGGTCATCGAAAACCACGCGGTGGGAGAGCCATCCGAAACAGACACGATCCAGATCGAGGGCGCGCGCTACCTGGAGAGGAGCCACTACCCGCTGGCGCTCCTTGTGGTCCCCGGGGCCGAGCTCGAGCTGATTCTCGTGAGGGACAGCTCCAAGGTCACGGGCGAGGCCGCCGACGCTCTCCTTGCGTTCACCCGGCGAACGCTCTTGAAGTTCATGGGGGACGCGGCTTGCACGGTGAAGGAGCTCGCCGCGCCGAACGACGAGGATCTCCGCGCCGTGGAGGCTCTCTTCGCAGCCGCTCCCCCGACGGAACGAGGATCGAAGACGGGCGGCGCGGCCATCGACGTGATCGAGCGCTTCGAGCGCGCGGCGACCCAGACCCCGACCGCCATCGCGCTGCGCTGCCCGGACGCCGCCGAGGCCAGCACGACCTATGCCGAGCTGGAAGCCCAGAGCCGCCGGCTTGCCCTCGGGCTCAAGGATCTCGGCGTCTCCGCCGGGGACCTTGTGGGCGTCCGCCTCCCCCGTGGGCAAGGGGCCATTGCAACGATCCTCGGCGTGATGCGCTGCGGCGCTGCCTACGTGCCCATCGACCCCGCCGCTCCGGAGGGTCGCGTTCGCGCGATTCAAGAATCCATCGACATGCGCGTGGTGATCGGCATCGACGGCGTCGATACCCGCCACCTCGAAGCACTGGGCGGCAGCGCCGTGGCAGGCCTCCCGGACTCGGCACCCGCGAACGCCGCGGAGAGCCCCCTCGCCTACGTGCTGTTCACGTCGGGGAGCACCGGCACCCCGAAGGGCGTGGAGATCACGAGGGAGGCGCTCGCGCGCTCCACCCACGCGCGCACGGAATTCTATGGAGAGGACCCCGAGCGCTTCCTACTCCTGTCGCCGCTCCACTTCGACAGCTCGGTCGCGGGGCTCTTCTGGACGCTCGGCTCGGGCGGGACCCTCTTGCTTCCCCCACCCGGCCACGAACGCGACGCTCGTAAGATCATCGGTGCCCTGGACGGCGAAGAAGTGAGCCACACCCTCATGCTTCCGTCGCTTTACGAGGTGATCCTAGAGTCCGCCGAGCCAAGTGAACTCCGCTCCCTCAGGACGGTGATGGTCGCGGGAGAAGCCTGCTCCCCCGCTCTCGTGCTCGCCCATGGAAGGCACCAGAGTCATCGCCCTGACGGCGGCGCGCGGCTCTTCAACGAGTACGGCCCCACCGAGGCGACCGTTTGGGCGACGGCGACGGAGCTCACCGCGGCAGAGTTCACCGCGACAGGGCTCACGGCGAACGACGCGATCCAGCCCGTTCCCATTGGGTATCCCGTCGGCGACGTTCGCGTACACGTTCTCAACCAACACCAAGAGCCCGTGCCGATCGGCGCCTCCGGGGAGCTGTACCTGGGCGGTCCCACCCTGGCGCGGGGGTATGCGAATGATCCGGAGCAGACCGCCGCGCGCTTCCTAGAGCTGGCCCCTGGGTCCGAACGGCTCTACCGAACGGGCGACCACGTCCGACTCGATTCGAGTGGCTGCCTGACTTTCCTCGGACGCCTGGATCGTCAAGTGAAGGTCCGCGGGCAGCGCATCGAGCTGGGCGAGGTGGAGGCCGCGCTGAGTACGATCGACGACGTGGTGGAAGCCGCCGCCTGCGTGACGAAGGGCCCAGGCGGCCAGCTCCAGCTCGTGGCCTTCGTCAGCGGCCCTGTCGACCCCGCCGCGTTGGACGGGTCGAAGGCGCTGTCCGACCTGTTGACGGGCGCGATGCAGCCCCAGCTCATCCTCGCGCTCGAGTCGCTGCCGCGCACTGCGAGCGGTAAGGTCGATCGACCGTCCCTTGACCTCATGGCGGCCGAGGCGGCGCTGCGCGAACGAGGTCGCCCTGGCAAGGCTTCGAGCGGCGCCGCCACTGAGGTGTCTGGGGCGAACAAAGCCGAGGAGACCCTGCTCGCGATCTGGCGCGATGTGCTCGGCATCCAGGACATCGCCCTCGACGAGGACTTCTACGCCCTCGGTGGCGACTCACTCACAAGCATCCGGCTTGTGGCACGGGCGCACAAGGCGGGGATCGAGCTAGAGCTGGGAGAGTTCGCAGCGGACCCGACCATCCGTGGCATGGCCGCGGCCAGCCGCGCAGCGGCGCCAACACCGAAGGCCGCTGCGCCGCTCGACCCCCAAGCCGCGCTTCCCCTCACCCCGATCCAGTCCTGGTTCTTCGCGCTCGATCTACCCCGTAGAGAGCACTGGAACCAAGCGGTGCAGCTCGTGCTCCCTTGCCAAGGGGAGCCGGATCAGTTGGCTGCCAAGCTCGCGGAGCGCGCTCGACAGCTCCCCCATCGACACGGCGCCCTGCGCCTTCGCTTCGAGCGCGCGGACGGACGGTGGCACCAGCGCATCGCGTCCCCCACGGAATCGGACAGCGCGTTGAGCGTTGGCGTGATCGATCTACGGGGCCTCCAGGGGAACGCGCGGATCGAACGACAAAAGGACGAAGCCCAGGCCGCACAAACGAGCTTTGATCTGGGGGCGGGCCCCCTCGCCGCAGCGCGCTTCTTCGTCTGCGAACGCGAAGTTCGCGTGCTTCTGGTGGCCCATCACCTCGTGATCGACGCGGTGTCTTGGAGCACGCTGACGGAGGAGCTGACGGAGGGTCCAGCGAACCACGACTCAGGCGCGACCTATGCACGCTGGGTAGAGACCCTCCGTTCCCGCGCTGACTCGAGTGAGCTGCTCGCCGAAACGGCCTACTGGGCCGCGCTCGCGAGCGGGGGGCCTTCCAGTGGCAGCGAGGTCGCTGCTACCGGATCCGTCGCTTCGGAAGCCTCGCTCGCTGGCTCCCTTGCACCCGGCGCGACGGAGGCGCTTCTCACGGGTATCCACGACGCCTACGGGACCCGGCCGAGGGAGATCCTGCTGGCGGCCCTCTCTCGCTCGATGGCTCGCTTCACCGGCAGCACGGAGTGCCTGATCGACGTGGAGGGCCATGGGCGCGAGGCCAACGCCGCCGGAGCGCCCGACCTCGATATTTCGGGTACGGTCGGCTGGTTCACCACGGCGTGGCCGCTGCGGCTGACCGAATCGATTGCCCCCGACGGGACGAACCTGGCGGCTTCGATCAAGCACACCAAAGAGGCCGTGCGCGCGGTACCTGGCAACGGCCTCGGCTTCGGGTTGCTGGCGCGGATGACCTCGGATGAACCCACGCGGGCGCGCCTCGCTGCCGTTCCGCCCCGGGACGTTCTCTTCAACTTCCTTGGAAGGCTCGACGAAGGCGAACACGGAGCGTCTCCCGCGGCGGCCCTCGACGACCCCCTGGTCGGTCCACTGCGCAGTCAGGAAGGAACAAGGGCCTACCCGCTCGAGCTGAACGCGTGGGTATCGTCCGGCGTCCTCCAGATTCGCTGGAGCTACAGCACCGAGGTCCACTCCCTCAGAGAGATGGAGAAGCTCGCGGGGCTCTTCTCAAGCGAGCTGGAGGACCTCATCTCCCATTGCGAAAGCCCGGGAGCTGGGGGCGCAACCCCCTCAGACTTCCCACTCGCTGGCGTCGACCAAGCCGAGCTCGATCGCATTGCCAAGCTGCTCGGGGGCGGCCAGTAGCTCGATGGCACGCATCCTTCTCATGACGTCTGGGCTCAGGGGCATGGTCCACGCCAGCCTCGAGGTCGCCCGCAGACTGGAGGCGAGCGGTCACGGTGTGGTTTACGCCTCCCCCGCGGACGTGCGGAAAATCGTGGAGCGAAACGGCATCGAGTACCGACAGCTAGCCCCGGTCCAGCGCCAGCCCGCGCCGGAGCGACTCCGACGCTCCGGTGAGTCACGGCTGGCGCACAAGCTGGCGGAGTGGAATACGCGCGGGACACGCCGGAGCGCCGGGGTGACGGCGCTCGGGATGGAGTCCTTCCGCGGACTGCTGGAGGAGCTCAGCCCCGACGTCGCACTCGTTGACTTTGACCTTGAGGAGCACGCGATCACGTGTGCGACGAGCACGGTCTCCACCGTGATGCTGAGTCAGTGGTTTGAGTTTCGCCGACGGCCGGGCCTCCCGCCGCTGAATTCGAAGCTGCCGCACGGGTCGCCGCTCCAGCGCTGGCTGGCATGGACGGGCCAGCGCCTTCGCAGCCGCCGGAAGCTCGCAGCCACGTACCTGCGCTACTTCGGAACCGACCGGCGAGGCGTTATCGAGGAGTACGCAGCCCAAGCGGGCTTTCCTGCGTCCGGACTCTGGCCCCACGACTGGGGAACGCTCTTCGCCTTTGACCCGATTCCTGTGTGGAGCATGACGGCTGGCGAGCTGGACTTCCCCCACGCGCGCCGCGAGACCTTCTCCTACATCGGCCCGATGGTGCAAATGGAGCGGGTCGATGATGCAGCCTCGCTGGCCGATCGCAAGCACCTCGAAGAGATCGTCGCCGAGGCCAAGAGCGCCGGTCGCCGGGTCCTGTACGCCTCCCTCTCATCCATGGCAGCGCCCGACTCGGCGGCGTCGAGCTTCGCCGAACGACTCGTTCGAGCCGTCGGCCTCCGCCAGAACTGGACGCTTGTGCTCGGACTGGGCGGCAGCGCCTCTGCCCTCGACGCACTCAACTCAAGGCTCGGCGGTTCGCTGCCGCCAGGGATCCAGCCCATGGTCTGGGCGCCACAGTTGACCGCACTCCATCACGCGGATCTCTTCATCAGCCACGGCGGCATCCATTCGATCCACGAGGCCATGGCGACCGCAACGCCCATCGTCTGCTACTCCGGGTCAACCTTCGACCAGGACGGTTGCGCCGCTCGGCTTGCGTTCCATCAGGCCGCCAGCGTCGGTTCCCGCGACGAGTCCGCCGAGGAGATCGCGGCACGCCTGGAGAGCGCGCTGAATGACCCGGCGCTCAAGGCCCGCGCCGCCGAGCTGCAGTCCTTAGCACACAACCACCGAGGCGCGCTCGACGCGGCCCTCGCGGCCGTCCTTCCCAATCCGTCCGGCGCCGCTTCCACCTAGCCAAGCCCCTCGTCCCCCTCACCGTCCCCTTGCGCATTCTCTCCATACTCCCCAAGCTCCCCGGCGAACCCGTGGACGGGCACGTGATTCGATCGCGTCCTTTCCACAGGCGGCTCGTGCAGCGAGCCGATGTCGACATCCTCGCGTACGACGTTGGGACCATCGACGAGGACATTGAGGTCGGCGCCTCTTCGTGCGAAGTCGTGGCGACACGCCTACAGCGCAACACGTCGCTCCTCTACCGCATGCGGACCTTCTTCAGCCCGGAGGACGTTCAACAGAGGGACGCCGAGTTCAGCAGCGCGCTAGCGGAGAAACTGGCAAGTCATGACTATGACCTGGTTTGGGTCGCCGGATGGCGAATGCTCCTCTACCTTCCAGAGATCCGCGAGCGAATCTCAGGACGCACCAAGATCATCGCGGACGTCGTCGACGACGAGACCGTGCGCAACTGGAGTGATCTGCGGAACGCACGCGGCCTGAAGTCGAACGCCACAATGGCCCGGCGGCTGCTCCGGAATTCGCTCTACCAGCGCCGCTTCCTCTCCGAGGCTGACCTTGCGCTGTTCGTCGCAGAGACGGACGCAGCGAGTACGCGCAAGCGTCTCCCCAGCCTGCGCGTCGAAGTCAACCAGAACGGAGTCGACACGGACTACTTCACCCCCGCGCCCCGCAGGAGTGCCGGCGCGGGAAACCCAACGCCCATCCTCCTCTTTGAGGGGACGATGTCGTACGCGCCGAACATCGAGGGCGCCGAGTACCTCGTCCGCGAGATCCTGCCCCTTGTTCAACAGTCGATCCCCGGAGCATCGGTGATCATCGTCGGGCGGAACCCAACGCCAAAGATCCAGGCCTTGGCGAGCGCAGACGTTGAGGTGACCGGCACGGTGGACGACATCCGCCTGCACATGCGCCGCGGTGCGCTACTTGCCTGCTCACTGCGCTCAGGCTCGGGACTGAAGAACAAGATTTTGCAGTCGTGGGCCATGGGGATCCCCGTGGTCGCGACGCCGATCTCCGTGCCTGGGCTTGGGGGCATCGACGGCGGCAACCTCTTGCTTGCCGATGGCCCAGAGGCGTTCGCAGCCCAGTGCGTGAGGCTCCTGCGGTCCCCCGACCTGAGCGCACGAATCGCCCAGGCGGGGCGCGAGCTCGCCGTCGAGCGCTACTCGATTCAGGTGAAGCTCGATGAGATCGACGGCCTCATCGAGGAGCTCGTCGATCGGCCGCGCAAGTTGCCCGTTGAAAGCCGACAGGCGTGACGCGCTGACGGCCTGAGCTCGACGCACCGCAAATGCGACGTTCAGTCGCAGGCGGCGCGACAATCCCAAGAGCCCCTTTCGTTCGGAATCCATTAGGGTTACAAATCCCTACCATGGCCAAGACCGTAAAGGACAAGCTCAGCATTCTCGCCGACGCCGCCAAGTACGACGCCTCCTGCGCGAGCAGCGGCTCGAAGCGATCGAACGGTGGCAAAGGGCTCGGCAACACGACCGGCATGGGGATCTGCCACAGCTACACGCCGGACGGGCGCTGCATCTCGCTCCTCAAGATCCTGCTGACCAATCGCTGCATCTACGACTGCCGGTACTGCGTGAACCGCGTCTCCAACGACGTGCCGAGGGCGGGCTTCACCGTCGAGGAAGTGGTCAAGCTCACCGTGGAGTTCTACCGGCGCAACTACATCGAGGGGCTGTTCCTCAGCTCCGGCGTGGTGATGAACTCCGATCGCACGATGGACCTCTTGGCCGAGGTGGCGCGGCAACTCCGCGAGGACGAGGGCTTCCACGGCTATATCCACTTGAAGGGGGTCGTCGGAGCGTCGAACGAGGCGCTGGAGAAGGCTGGCCGCTACGCGGACCGGGTCAGTGCCAACGTGGAGCTGCCCGTGCAACGGGACCTCGACCGACTCGCGCCAGAGAAGTCCATTGACGAAGCCGAAGGGGCGATGCGATTCCTAAAGTCGGGCATCGACGAAAGCCGTGCACGGGGACGTAGGCCGCGCATTGTCTCCACGCAGTCGGGGCCGCGCCAGCGGAGCAGAGCGCCGCGGCGCTTCAGCCCGGCGGGGCAAAGCACCCAGATGATCGTTGGGGCCACGCCTTCGAACGACGCGAGCGTCCTGGACACCGCCAATCGTCTCTACCAAACCCACAAGCTTCGCCGCGTCTACTACACGGCGTACAGCCCGATTCCCAACGCCCATCAAGACCTTCCGACGGAGTCCCCCGTGTTGGTCCGCGAGCACCGGCTGTACCAGGCCGACTGGCTCTTGCGCTTCTACGAGTTCACGATCGACGAGGTCGTCACACAGGACGACGGCAATCTCGATCTAGAGGTCGATCCGAAGATGGCGTGGGCCCTCGCCCACCGGGAGTTCTTTCCCGTCGATGTGAACCGCGCGCCCCGGGAGGCGCTGCTGCGTGTTCCGGGTCTTGGTACGCGCTCCGTGGGGCGCATCCTCAAGGCGCGCAGGCGCCGTCGATTGAGGGTCGCGGACCTGCGCCAGCTCCGCGCTCCCCTCAAGCGTGTGATGCCGTTCTTGGTCGCTGCGGACGGGTGGGAGACGGCCGCCAAGACGCTGGATCGCGGCGATCTTCGCAAGAGGGTCACGACGGACGACCGGCAGCTGCTTCTGTTCGAAGCGCAGACTTCCGCCAAGAACGGTCAGGTGTAGTGAAGGTGGGTGACACAAAGAGTGCTGTGATCGTTCTCGACGGAACGTTGGATCACTGGCGCCATCACGTCCGGGCGCTCGCGGCTTCGGGCGATCTACCCGAAAGCGTGCGCTGGGTCGACCCTCGACGGAGTCCCGCGGAGCCGACGGGCGGCCTCTTCGCCTCAGCGCCGCCTGCGGCCGCGGCCGAACCAACACAGGCGAAAGGAGACGCGTCCGGCCAAGCGCTCCTCCTCCCCCGCCGCTTCGTCGAGCAGCTCAAGACCGTGAGCTGCTTTCGCTCGGAAGAGATGTGGCTCGTCGCTTACCGTTTGCTTCGCCGCATCGTCATGGGCGAGCGCGACCTCATGGAGGATCCGCTCGACAAGGACGTGACCGCGTTCCTGCGAATGGAAAAGGCCGTTCGCCGCGACGCCCACAAAATGCACGCCTTCGTCCGGTTTCGGTGTATCCAAGACGCGGATGCACGGGGCGGCGAGCGCTTCATCGCCTGGTATGAGCCCTCTCACCTCATCGTCGAGCGCGAGGCGGAGTTCTTCCGCAAGCGCTTCCCATCCATGGACTGGTCGATCCTCTCCCCCGACCGCTGCGCGCACTGGGACGGAAAGGAGGTCACCATCACGGCCGGCGCCACGCGGGACGCTGCTCCGACCGACGACGAACTTGAAGAGCTTTGGTGCGCCTACTACGCGTCGATCTTCAACCCAGCACGGGTCAAGCTCAAGGCGATGACCGCCGAGATGCCGAGGAAGTTCTGGCACACGCTGCCAGAGACGCAGCAGATCCCCGACCTGCTCGCCGACGTACCGCGGCGCCTCGCAGAGATGGCTGAGACCTCAAGGCGAATGGCGGAGTCCGCGATGCCGTTCGTACCCCAGGGGGCCCCCCTTGCTGAGTTGAAGGACGCTCTGCCCGGATGCGAGGGCTGCGAGCTCTTCTCGAACCACACGTCCGCCGTCGCAGGCGAGGGACCCGAGAACGCGTCCATCGCCATCCTCGGAGAGCAGCCAGGCGACTTGGAGGAACAAGCCGGACGCCCCTTCGTCGGCCCCGCCGGCCAGGTCTTGGATGAGCTCCTCAGCGGAGCTGGCCTCCCGCGGGAGAAGCTCTACCTAACGAACGCGGTCAAGCACTTCCGACACGAGGTGCAGTTCAAGTCGGGAGAGCGCGGCAAGCGCCGACTGCACAAACGGCCGACCTTGGAACACGTGTCCCGCTGTCAGCCATGGTTCGACGCCGAGATGGGTCGAGTGCAGCCCGAGACCCTCATCTGTTTGGGTGCTACCGCCGCGCGCTCCGTCTTCGGTCCAACGTTCCGGATGCCGAGCCCAGGCGACGCGCCCATCGCTCGAACGTCGCGCTACGCCAAGCGAACGCATGTGACGTTCCACCCGGCTGCGATCCTCCGAGCCCCCACCCCCGAGCGACGAGACTCGCTTACGCAGCACGCTCGATCTGTATTCGAGGCGGCGAAAGGGCCCACCTCGTAAGGGCCCGCCTCCCGCGGCAAGCTATCGCCCCGAGAGCCGCTGCTCAACGAGCTGCCACGCGCGCGCGATCCGGCGCTGATCCTTTGGGGCCGGTGAGTACTGGTGTAGATGGGAAAGCACGTAGGCCGAGAGCTCTCGCGCCGACGCCTCGACACCGTGCCACGCGGGTCCCCCAACGTCGTCGAGCTGGGACGCGGTGGCGCTCCCGAGGATCGCGACCTCGCAGTCGTCGCCTTCTTCAACGCCTGTGACCTCGCGGACGTAGCGGTCGATGACCGGGAAGTAGTCGACGAACGCTCGCGGCCCCATGAACATGAAGTCTTCCTGGTAGTAGAGCGGATTCGTTAGGAAGAGCGCGTGGGCCTCTTCGAGCGTCAACCCACCAAAGTTCTTCCAGGCCCGCTGTGCGTCCAGATCTCCACCGAAGGGATCGAAGTCCACCTCGGTCGGGAGCGCCTCAGATGATCGGTCTGGCCATGGCCAGGGTGGGTCGGGGTTTGGCATGCGGGCGCGATGCTAACGTAGTCACGAGCGGCCCTAGGGCAGCGGGAGCTGTAGAACTTCGCCGGCCGCTAGCGTGAACTCACTCTCCCGAACCGTCCCGCCTTCGCCTGTCAGCGCCGCGCGGTACTTGCCGGGCGGAAGCGAGAGAGTGCGGTCCTCTGGCAAGCTATCGAACGCGTCCCCTGAGTCAAAAACTCGGCTGTCGACGGCGGGAAGAGCGAGGCTGACCTCCAAGCGCTGGCCCTCCGACGGCGGCGCCGGGATCACCAGACGGGCGATGGGCGGCGGCTTGATCTCCCCCAGCTCGATCGGTTGGTCGCCCGCGACGAAGACCTCGTCCAGTGGGTTCACCAGTCCATGGCTCCACGTCCACTGCAGGCGCCACTCGCCGCCAGGCAAAACGAGGGTGCACGACCCCACGTCACGCAGCGGCAGCGGGAGCGATGTCCCAGCCGACTCGTCTGGGCTGAAGACGCGGACTGAGTGAAGGCGAACTCCGGTCTCCACGGGCACCGAGAGGGCAGCCTTCACGGGCAGAATGGTGACCTCAGAGTCCTCTGGAATGCGGAACTCCGCGCGCTCGCCTGTCCGAACTCCCTCCAAGAGTAGGACGGGGACACAGGCCACCTTCTCCGGGGCGATGAACGCAACGTCCACGACGGACTGCGGCCAGTTGAAGATCGTCCCGTGCCCCGAAGCGTCGGTGATGGCACGCCCCACCCAGAGCGTCTCCCCATCGTCATAGCTCGTCTCAAGGATGATGTGATCTACGTCCAACCCGCTTGGATGATAAGCCTGAACGAGCACGTCCCGGGAAGAAGAGACCACCGGGTTCCACAGATGGGTTCCGCCACTCGCCAGCTCGACGCTGAGGTCGACGCTGTTTCCGACCGGCCCGGCGGAACAGAGGATGAGTCCTGGTGGGGACTCGATCCGGTAGCGCCCCTCTTCGTCCGTGATCACGGAGGATGTCCGGCCCCACGGTCGCTTCCACTCGGTGGGCGTCCCCCAGCTGACGGCGTAGCCGGGCACCGGTTCCCCTTGCCCGTCCAGCACCGTCCCGGAGATCACCCCGGGCAGCGGACTCGAATCGCCGGATTGGCTCGACCTCGACTCGTCCGTTTCGTAGCTCTCCAGGATGGGCTCGGCCGCCCGGAGTCGAAAGGCGATCTCTCCGTCTTCGACGTCAACACAGTGAAGAGGCTGCGATTGCTCGGCGTACCTGTTCGTAGAAGATTCAGCCCCTGCGAATCGGCCGGTGTACTTCGAGCCGTGGTCAGTGGATGCCCGGACACGAAGCCCGCGTACCATCCCCTGCTGCGCCGTGAGTCGCCGCACGCCAACCAGATCAACGCCCCGCGCTCTGACTGCAACGAGGACCTCCATCGATGGCTGGCGGCTCCTCCAAGCCACGTTGAGCCTACCGCGACGATTGGTGGAGCCGACGTAGTTGAACGGGTGCTGCAGAGGAGCCAAAGCGACCTTGGCGAAAGGCACTGCGCGCCCGAACTGATCCAACACTTCCACAGCGAGCGACATCTTGAACTCATCGATCACAGGTGGCGGCGCCGCTTCTTCATAGGCCTCCGTTTCTCCGATCTCTTCGCGTGGAACGAGCGGGTCAAGGTCGTCAAGAACAGGGGCGCTGAGCGCCGCTCCGAGGGACGTAGCTTCTGACCGAGCGAGATCTGAGGAGCCCCCTGAAACGTCGTTCCGGCTCCACACGAGCACTCCTAGCATGAGCAGCGCAACGGCTGCGACTGCACTCTTCATCCCGAGGGACGCGAACCAAGGCCCTCCCAAGGCGGTCGGCGCCGCCGCCGAGCGGCCCGACACGCGGGACACCGCCGAAGACCGACTCGCGAGGGACTCGGAGGCTCCCTGGCCGAGGCCCAGCCCCGCAACGC
Organism: uncultured bacterium; assembly: GCA_938030175.1. Classification (GTDB taxonomy): domain Bacteria; phylum Planctomycetota; class UBA1135; order UBA1135; genus Saltatorellus. The sequence continues at coordinate 39,824 of CALHGQ010000178.1, forward strand.
CCCCGGGCGGCACGCCAAGACCGAGCACCAAGACCTGACACCATGCGCGCCGACCGCCGTGCTCCGCGTCTAACCCCTCGCGCAGCTTGGCAAGGCCCCGCTTGAGGCGACTCTTGACCGTGCCGATGGGCGCTCCGCTCCTCTCCGCAATCTGTTGCGGCGTCACGCCTTCGAGGTAGCGCGCGACGACCGCGCTCTTGAAGGGCTCTTCGAGCGCATGCAGCGCCCGCTGCAGGAGATCTCCAGCGTCAAGGGTCGCAGCCGCGACACACTCATCCTTCGCAGCGTGCTGCTCGCGCTCGGCCCGGCGCCGATCGCTCCGCCACCGCGTCCAAGCGATCCGCTTCGCGGTCGCCGCAAGCCACGCGCGCGGCTCCTGCAGCGGTTCACGCAGCTCGAGGGCAGCGGCCCACGTCTCCTGCTCAAGGTCTCCCGCGGCAGCCTCATCGTGAACGAGAGCGCGCGCGAAGCTGCGCAAGAATCGCCCGTGGCGCTTCACGAGCTCCGTGGAATCAGGGAGCGGCATGGGGCCAGGACTAGATGGCAAAGGGGTCGAGCTCATAGATCATGGGGCCCGCCTCGGACCCCGCCTCCATGGTAGGGGTGCCGCTGCTCTTCGGATCGGAGCCCGGGAAATGCCGGTCTCCAGGGAGACTCTTCGCGCCCGCGAGGGAACGAAGCGAGGCGCCGAGCCATGCGGGGCGCCTCGCCTCGGGGACGCGCGCTCCTCTGGAGTGGAGTCGTACTGCGGACCAGATTCGACCGTATCCGAGATTCTCGCCGCCACGCCCGTGGTCACTCCAGGGGCCCGGGAAGCCGCTCGCGCGGCCACCGGCTTCGAGCGGAGGAAAATTGCTCGGAATTCTGCGCCCCCCCTCGGCCTTCTTGGGATGGTCGTTCAGTGGAGGTCCCATCCGAGTCTGATGAACGCAGGAGCCTAAAGGGCCCCTTCGTACCCAGAGAGCCGCGCGCAGCCCACAGGCGGCCACGCGGCCCGGGTAGGGACGGGACCCAGGGTTCCAAGAGGCTTGGCGACACCCTCACGGGAGATCAGATCGAGGCGCTGGTGCGGGAACACCAAGGGCCTGTCCGCAGCTTCCTTCGCTACCTCGGGTGCCCGCGATCGGAGGCGGACGACCAAGTACAGGAGACGTTCCTGACGTTCCTCGACGCGACCTTCGTCCTACGGGACGAGCGCTCCACGGCCCGCTATCTGCGGTCGATCGCGCGGCATCGCTTCCTCAAGAGCCTGAGGAGGTTGGACCGGGAGCCGCCGTCCCTAGATCTCGAAGCGGCCGAGGACGCCTGGCGTGACCTGCGTGAGGACGACTCCGGGCGCCCGTACATGGACGCGCTGCTCAAGTGCCTCGAGGGGATCCGAGGGCGCGCGCGGCAGGCCCTCGACCTGCGCTACGGCGGTGGGCTCGGTCGAACGGATATCGCAACGAAGATGGCGCTGAGCGAGTCGGGCGTCCATTCGATCCTCGTCCGCGCGCGGCGGCGATTGCGTGAGTGCGTGGAAGGGAGGCTCCAAGGGTGACGGACTCGAACCAGGATCGATCGCGCCAGAGGCTTCTCGAGCACGCGCTCTACGAGGCACTCGGCGGCGACGCGCAGGACGCTCCGGACCTCGCGTCTAAGGTACGCGCAGCGTGGGAGAGCGAGGACAGGGCCCCGTCGGATCCCGACGCGCCCGCGCCGCCGGCTGCCCAGGCCCCAGCCCCCTCGGCCCCAACCCCCTCGGCGCAAGCTTCGTCGACACCGGGGCCGCGCTGGATCCCGTGGGCCGCCGCGGCGGCCATCGCTCTGACGGGGACCTCGTTCTGGTGGGGACAGGATGATCCAGATACGGCAGACATCGCTGACGCGCCCGAGGTAGCGCGCGGGCCCGCCGCGTCGGACGCCGCCGCGGATCCCACGCTCGTGTCCTCCGACTCTGACCCGGACGCCTCTTCCCCACTCACGGCAGAGCTGATCGCGCGCGCGGAGACGGTGGCCCAACAGCTCGACGAAATCTCCTTCGAAGGCATGCCCGCCGAGTTCGTCCGCGAGATGATCGAGAAGACCTACCGCGAGGGAGCCCTCGCCGAGCTCAGACGCACGCCGCGGATCTGGCCCAGCGTCCAGGCCAGCGTCGATGGCCTCTTGGAGCCCAAGAGAATGCCGCTCTACGCCCGTCGGGACCTAGTGCAAGCCCTCGCCCTCGACCCGTCCGAGGCAGCCTTCAAGAGCCTGCGCTCCCTTTGGATCGAGCAGCCCGAAGCGTTCTCCATCGAAGCCGTGGTCGCCATGGCGGAGCGCGGCGCGTTCGAGTTCGAGCGCGAAGTCGATGCATGGCTCGGCTCCTTCCGTCCGGAAGCCCCCGGGGAGAGCCTCCCGGGGGATGCGCTGTCCGGCGCCCTCTACGGCGCGCTGCGCGGAGATGAGCGCGCCCTCCCGATTCTGAAGGCCATGGTCAAAGCTAACCTTGCGGACGACCGGGCGCTCTTGGCCTCCGTTGGGCTCGCACGCCTCGGGCGCCGCGCCGACTGGCTGGATCGCGTGGAGAGCGATGTCGCCACCCTCCGCGCCCAGCTCGATGCCGGACCGCTCTCTAGCCGGGAACAGGACGAAGTGGCCCGCCGAATCGATGCGCTGAGCTACGCGATGGCGCTCTACGAAGGTATGCGTATGGAGCGCTTCGAGCCCACCGATGAATGGGACGGAGTTCCGCGCGCGGGCGACCCTGGGCACTGGCTCGACGTCTACGGGGCTGCGCGCGCCGTGGAAACCCGTGACCGCGCCGCGCTGAGCGCTGAGCTCGAGGCGCTCGTCGATCGCTAACCATGATCCGCGGAAGCCCGGATGTTTCTCGCTTTCCGTGCGCCCATCTGGAGGCGCCGAGGGATGGGGGTCTCGAACGGCGCGTCACTACGCGCCAACGACCTCAACCCGATGTCACAGGCACCACCCATGAGAAACCACCTCCATCCACGCGATCTCTTCTTCGCCGCCTTGCTGCTCCCCTTGGCCAGCGCCGTCCCCGCCGCCCCCGGCGGCGAAGGCGTTCCCATGACGGCCGAGAGCACGGCCAAAGTCACGAGCCTCTTCGAGTCCGTCGTGAGCGACCTCAAGGCGGACGCGACCTACGAGTGTCAATGCAGCCAAGGGAAGTGCGCCCCCGAGGAATGCCCGAGCATGAACTCGCCGGAGATGAAGTTCACCAAGATGCTTAGCTTCGCGGGCCAAGACGTCGTGAAGCTCATCGAGCCGATGGCGGTCGGCTTCGTCAAGTCGAAGGACGTCGACGGCGAGGACGCGGAGGCGCTGATCGGCATGTTCCTGACGAGCCGCAGCGCCAACGTACTCGGCACGGCGGAGGCCATGCACGCTGCGGCGCCCGCTTACTTCAGCTCTGAGCTCCTCCTCGGGTTCTGCGAGCTGGGCTCCAAGTCCCTTACAGGTCCGCTCGCCAAGCGCGTCAAGAGCGGCAAAGCCGACGTGGGCTCGGCCGCCTTCTTCGCACTGCGCGGCGACAAGGTCGGCGCGAAGGTCCTGAAGGCTGCGCTCAAGCAGGACGTGAGCACTGACACAGCCGCGGATGTGTTGATGGCTGGCTTGGCGCTCGAGCGCTTGGGCAAGAAGGGAGCGCTGGCCCACTCCCAGGAGAAGATTCACGCAGCCGCACTCGTCGCCCTGGACGCCGGCGATCTCGACCAGGCGCGCTTCATCGCCGTCGCCGCATCGATGATGCAGGGCTCGAACCGCATGTCAGAGCCCGCTCTGTCGTCGATGAAGAAGCACTGCATGGAGTACTGCGAGAAGGCGAAAGAGGGCGACCTTGCCTCCGCCGACAAGATCTTCGAGAAGCTCGAAGCGGCCCTTGCTGTGATCTGATCGTCCCAGCCAACTTCTCTCCGACGCTCCCGCTTCGCACTCCTTTGCCATGATCTGTAGCTTCCTGATCGCTGTTCCTCTGTCCACGCTGGCGACTAGCGCGCCATCCATTCCTGACCCTCTTCCCCTGACGGGGACGCTTCCTCGCGCCAGTGACGTGACGGCGGACGCCATCCGCGATGCGGGTGACGACGTCGGCGCGCTTCTGAAGCTAGCCGTGGCGTGGGCAGAGGGGGGTAGTGAGGCTTCGGCCGTCATGGCCTGGGAGCGCGTTCTTGAGATCGACCCCGATCACGAGGATGCTCACCGCGGTCTGCGACATCACCTCTGGAACGGCACCTGGTACTCCACCTATACAGCGCTGTCGTCGGCGCGCCGCAAGGAAGTAGCCAGGCGGCTCAAGGAGGACGGCGTCGTGCCCTTTGGGGAAGAGTGGGTCCTTCCAGGGGATCTTCCGTTCAGGAAGATGAACTGGGAGGCTGTCCCTACGGGAGGGTGGGCGCCCCCTGGAACGGCTGCGCGGCTCGCGGACGATGCGACCAAGAAGGCCGCTGGCTGGGAGCGCCAACACCGCACGTGGATCTCCCCCACCGAATTCGATCAGTGGCGCAGCGGACTCTGGAAGGTCGGCGATGAGTGGCTGACCGTCGAAGACGCCAACAAGGTGCACGCAGAGCTCGACGCATGGTGGGAGGTGCCCGGCGAGCACTTCGTTGCGCTCACCACCGTGCCCGAGGAGGACGCGCGCTGGGTCGTTTGGTGGGCCGATCAGGTGCACGGCGACCTGCAGGAGCTCTTTGGCTTGGAGCCTGAGTCGGCGCCTGAGTTTGTCGTCCTGAACAGCATCGCCCAGTACAACGAGTTCTCTGCTGGCAGCACCACGACAGGACGCAATCCAGCGGACGCGAGCGGCTACAGCTCGCTGCACTACGCCTACTTCACCGACGGGTGGTACGACAGGAGCACCCCTGTTCCCCAGTTCCGCGCCAGCGCGGCCGCGTACTACGACATCAACGACCCAGGCCTCAAGCCCTACGGCCAGCACGCCGTTAGGCACGCGGCGACCCTCGCATGGCTGGAGTCCGTTGACCCCTCGTGGGACACGGTCGCCGAGATGGTGACGTCCGGCGCCCTTGCCTTCCCGGACGCCGCCTACTGGGGCGAGAAACGCATCCCTCGCTGGCTCCGCTACGGCGCCGCGGCCTACTGCGAGCGCTTCTTTGAGGACAAGAGCACGCCAGAGGGCGGCGATCCCCTCTGGGCACGCAAGTGGGCGCTCGAGAACCTGCGCAAGGGAGGCGACCTCGATCCCATCGAGTCGATCCTCACGCTGGACCTGCAAACCTCTGACCCAGAGGGCTCCGCCCGCCTCATCCACGAGGCAGGCCTCCTCGTCCACTACATCCGAAACGGCGGCGACAAGAAGATGGCGAAGGCTTGGGCAGCGTTCCGAGAAGCCCTCGTCGGAGGAAGCGACACCCAAGAGGCTGCCGCGAGGCTCGAGGCCCTACTCCTCGGCTCTGGGAAGAAGGTCGCGGCCTTCTACCGAAAGTAGCCCGCTCGGCCGTTCCTTCGCGGCGTCGCGGCGAGAAGGAATGGCCAAGTCCGCCTGAATACGGCGCGGCGGACCGCGTAGGTTAGAAGTATGAGCTTCTTTGACTTCTTCTTTCCCGAGCAGGCCCAAGCCTCGCACCTTCGCTCGATCGCCGACCGTTCGCGCCTGGAGCAGCGACGCAGCCGATCGACGGCCGCTAGTTCAGCTTCGAACACGGCAGCCCTTACGAAACGCGTCGAAGACCTCGAGTCCGACCTCGGCTTCGTGAGCCTCCTCCTAGGATCCGTGATGGCCCAGCTCGACGAGCGGGGCCATATCTCGCGCGATGATCTCAAGGAGCTCATCAAGGAAGTGGACGGCGCAGATGGCGTGGAGGACGGGCGCCTCGACGTCGGCGTGTTGCGCGGACTGTCCCAATAGACACCGTCACCGGCACACCACCGCCACCAAAACGCGACAGGCCGCCCGACCATGGGGTCGAGCGGCCTGTCGCGCCTTGGTGGCGGCGGTGTGCCGGAGACGGCTAGGCTTTCCGCAGCTCCGCCGCGACCAAGTCGCCCACTTCGTTCGTCGGGTGGGAGCCGGTGCGGGCCCCCGTCAGGCGACCGTCCGCAAAGAGGGCGGCGATCGCGTCATCGATGGAGCTCGCTGCCTTCTTCTCGCCGAGGTAGTCGAACATCATGCCCACGGCCATGATGGCGGCGATCGGGCTGGCGACGTTCTTGCCCGCGTGCTTGGGGGCCGAGCCGTGGATCGGCTCGAAGAGGCTCACGCGGCCCGGGTGGATGTTGCCCGAGGCGGCCATGCCCATGCCGCCTTGGATCATCGCGCCGAGGTCGGTGATGATGTCTCCAAAGAGGTTCGGGGTGACCGCCACGTCGAACCACTCGGGGTTCTTCACCATCCACATGCACGCGGCGTCAATGTACGCGTGGTCCGTCTTGATGTTCGGGTGCTCCTTCGCGACCTCGTGGAAGGTCCGCTGCCAGAGGTCGTGGGCGCGGACGGCGTTGGCCTTGTCCACGAGGGTCACTTGGGCTTCGCGGCCCGGCTGGCGCTCGCGGGTTTCGGCCAGGTGGAACGCGTAGCGGATGGCGCGCTCGACGCCCTCGCGGGTGTAGACCATGGTCTGGGTCGCGACCTCAAGGGGCTGGCCCTTGTGCGCGAAGCCGTGCATCCCGGTGTAAGCACACTCGGTGTTCTCACGAACGATCAGCATGTCCACGTCCTTCGGCGTCTTGCCTTTGAGGGGGCAGAGGCTCTCCTGGAGGAGCTTCACCGGACGCAGGTTCACGTAGAGGTCGAGGTCGAAGCGGCACTTCGCGATGATCGCGTACTCAACCTTGCCCGGCTCGCAGCGCGGGTCGCCGATGGCGCCGAGGTAGATCGCGTTGCCGTCTTTTGCTTCCTCGAACATCTCGTCCGGGAAGGCCTCGCCGTGCTTCAGGAAGTACTCACTGCCAATGGGCAGCTCGTTCTTGTTCAGCTTGATGCCGAAGACGTCGCACGCGGCGTCGGCGACCTTGAAGGCTTCCTTCGTGACCTCGGGACCGATACCGTCTCCGCCGATCACTGTGATGTCGTACTGGCTCATACTAATGTGGGCTCCTTGGGGCTCCGTGGTGCCTTGCGGCGTGGGTGAAAGCCCGGAATCAGGCGTTGACGGGCGCGCGGAACATGCCCGGGGTGTAAGCGACGATGCGGCCTTCGATAGCGCTGGCTGCAACGGTCAAAGGTGAAGCAAGGTACAGCTGGCCGGGGCCGCTGCGACCGCGGAAGTTGCGGTTGATCGCGCTGACAGAGACCTCGTCGGCCGTCTGGCTGACGCCAGGTCCGCAGCCGATGCAGGCACCGCAGCCGGGTGAGATAACCTCGACGCCGGCGTCGCGGAAGATCTCGTCGTACCCCTGCGCTTTCGCGAAGTCGCGCACGGCCGTCGAACCGTACTGCACGACCATCTTGACGCCTTCCTTGACCTTGCGGCCAGAGTCGAGCGCGTCCTTGAGGACCCGAGCATAAAACTCGAAGTCGTCTTCTTTGCCCGCGGTACAGGAGCCGGCGTAGGCGATGTCGATCTTGATGTCGCCGAGGTCCTCGATGTCCTTGCCGTAAGTCGGGTCGCCGGGCTCGGCGACCATGGGCTTGAGCTGCGAGAGGTCGATCGTGTGCGTGCCGCCTGCGTACTCAGCGCCTGGGTCAGGCCCCACAAAAGTCGCCTCGATCTCCTCGAGCGTTTGACCGCTGCGACGCGGCTGGAGCCACTCGGCGAGGCGACGGTCGCCTTCGCAGATGCCCGACTTAGCCGAGCACTCGGTCGCCATGTTGCAGAGCGTGGCACGCTCGTCCGCGGACAGCGAGGCGAGGCCTGTGCCCCCGAACTCCATGACGCGGTCGAGGGTGTCCTCGCGCTTCGCGTAGGTGTCGAGGATGTGCAGCATCACATCCTTGGCGGTTACGCCGGGATCGAGCTCGCCGACGAGGTCGAAGCGAATCGACTCCGGCACCTGAACAAACGTGAAGCCCGCGGAGATCAATCCGGCGTACTCGGTGGCCCCCACACCGTAGGTGAGCGCGTTGTTGCCGCCCCCCATGCACGTGTGGCTGTCGGTGGCCTGGATGAAGTCGCCTGGATCGACGAACTCCTCGCGGGCGATCTGGTGACAGATGCCCGGCGAGACGCCGTCCTTCGCGGAGTAATCGCGGACGCCGGTGTGCTTTTGGAAGTCGACCTGGAGGTCGCGGAGGAGCTGAATGTCCGCGGTGAACGGCTTCATGCGCTCGACGCCCGTGGCGTAGAGCAGGTGATCCTCGAACACGCCGAACTTCGACGGATTCGGGATCGTGTAGTCGTCCCCGTACTCGAGCTCCAAGAAGTGGTGTACCTGGGCGGTCGTGAACTCGTGGCTGTAGCCGCCGTCCACGTTCACAAGGCACACATCGCCCGGCGCCAGGTGGACGTCCGCGGCGATACCGCCGCCCGCACCGACGACCTTGGCGGCGAGCATCTTCTCGGCCATGGTCATGGGGCGCTTCGCCGTGGTGGGCACCGGAACGCTGACCTTGCCTTCCTTGTAGAGCTTGGCGAAGGGGAACAGCCCGCCCGACTCCAGCATCACGGAGGTGATGGGGTCGAGGTCCTTCGTGATCTCCTCGAGCTTGACGTCCTCGCCCTTCTCGAGGCGCTCCAAGACGTCGTAGCCCGCCATGAGCTGGCCGAGATTCAGGTTGTTGCGCTCGTGGATCGGCGCGAAGGAATGCGCGATGACGAGGCGAATGCCCGACCACTTCTCGCACTGCGGTGCGGTCTCGCGGGAGGACCCGGTGCCCTTGCGCTTACCGCTGACGATCACCTCGAAGCCGCCGTCCAGAAGGTCACGGGTTTCGAACACGCGCTTGCCGTCCGCATCGAGCAAACCGGCGTAGGCGTCGAGCGCGATGTCTTCCGGCTTGTGCCGGAAGCAAACCCACGCGGGCGTCATCGTGTCCGTGTTGATGTCGTCCAACAGGTCAGCCGGATCCACATCCGCCATGCGTAGCGTGAGCTCGCCCTTGAGCTGCTTGCGAATGAGCTCCAGGTCCTTCGTGAGGAAGAGG
>CALHGQ010000179.1 GCA_938030175.1 uncultured bacterium
ACGAGGATTCGCATGGCGGATATGGGTGCTCCTTGCAGCACATGAAGGACGGGCTCTCATGAAAAGGGGGGACGGACACGTGGGGCGGAGAGCCAAAGATCCCGGCGATCGCGCTCACCATGCAAACGGGTCATGAGTGTATCTTTCACTGCTCTCAGAGAAGTTAAAATCATGCGGCTCTCATGTGCCTTCACGGACCCCAGGGGGCACTTCACGCTTAATGTCGACCCGACGAGGCTCACAATTTTCTCGTTTCGAGGACGACGCACGCGCGCCTGGCGGCCCGGGGTTTGGCCCCCTAGGGTGCTTCCCATGAGCCCTCTACACCTAGCCATCGCGCTTGCAGCCTCGCTTCCTATCACGTCTCCGCCCCTCGCTTCCCCAGCGGTTCAAGAGGCACGCCCGGAGAGTCGCGAGCTCAACTTCGACGCGTTTCCAAAGCCACTGCATCCCTACCTCGAGAACGCGGTCGGGCTTGTGGGTCTCGAACAGTCGCTGACGTTGCAGGTCGCCATGTCCCTAGGGCAGGTCCAGGTCCGGAAGAAGCTCGACAAGGAGTTCAAAGAGAGCGCCCAGGCCGCGCGCGAGAACTGGAACGAGCTACTCAGCGGACTTTGGTCCGAGGTCGCGGGGGTGGAAGCGGGGTCGCTCGTCGGCGGCGGAGGGTTCCTCGATACCGGTATGACGATCAAGCCTGATCGCAGTGGCGTGGAGCTGCGCGGCCACCCCGAGTATCGGTGGATGGCGTTCGAGGAGGAAGGCCGATTGGAGGAGATCCTCGAGGCGCGTCGACTGGTGGGCGGCCTGCGTACCGGGCTTTCGAAGGGGGATGCCGAAGCGCTCACGAAGCTAGTGGAGAAGGCCGAGGAAGCCGCGGGTGACGACATGAATCCGTGGCTCATGCACGCGAACACGCACTGCATGTTCATGAAGATCGGTGCCTACGAGGATTACGCCGAAGGCATGAAGGAGAGCGGCACTCCGTTCGGCACGTGGGAGGAGTTTCAGGACCAGATGATCGACGGGGTGTACCCCGCCATCGTCGGGCCCCTGCGCGCACCCGCGACGGCGGCGATCGAAGATGCAGCGAAGCCAGAGCGACGCTTTCGCTACGAAGGGGAGTTCGTCGTGCAGGTGGTCGAGTCCCTCGATGGAGACACCGAAGCGCCTGCCCCGTTGATTGCCGCCAACGAGGCGGACCATTCCCCAACGTTCCTCGTCCAGGTGGAGCCGATCAAGAAGGCGAAGAGCAAGGTCAAGCGCGTCATCATCGGCATGATCGTCGGCGGTGAGTTCCGGCGCATCTACGACGGCCGCGCGCCGCTGCGCTAGCGGACGGTTCGCGACCTCGACGGGGTCGATGGCGATCACGCCGGGATCCACCTGGGTCTTCCAAGAGTGGCACCGCGATTCGACGGCGGTCGGCGCAGCCACGTCGAACACCAGTACGGCACTCGCGGTCACGTTTCGCTAACGGCGGCCGCTGGCTTCAGTTTCCAAGGAGCCCGTCGGCGATTCGACAGAACATCTCGACGCCCCGTTCGATCAGCGCGTCGGGGAAGTCGTAGTCAGGGGCGTGGAGCTGGGGATGGGATTCCCCGGCGCCGATCCCAAACATGGCGACGTTAGCGCCGCATTCGCGGAGCGAACCGAAGTCCTCGGACCAGCGGAAGGGCGAAGCGAGTGTTCGTAGCCTGAACCCTGCCGCCTCGGCGGACGCGGCGATCCTTTCGGATGCATCCCTTGAGTTGACGCTGGCGGCGAACTCGTCCTGCCAGCGCGTTTCGAGGCTGAGCCCGTGGGCCTCAGCGATACGCACTGCCGTGCGCACCGCGAGCTCCGACAGTCGCTCCATCTGAGCGTCGTACTCTGCGCGCAGCGTCGCCATCACAAACGCTTCGCCAGGAGCCGTTCCGAACGCGACTTCCCCGAGCCTTGCGTGGATCAGTGTCGAAAGCGTCAGCCCCGGAGCGTGCCCGAGGGCGGCTTCGGTCAACGACTCGTGACCGTGTAGCGTCGTGATCGCCATGGTCAGCTCGCACATCGCCGCCGCGGGGCTCAGCCCGTCCTCGGGATGCGCCGCGTGGGATGTGCGCCCGGCGAGCCGCGCAACGAATCCCCGGGATGCGCAGTTGAACGTGCCCTCGCGCAGCACGATCTCCCCAAGGGGAGACCCCGGCAGGTTGTGGAGCGCGAAGGCGTGGTCGGGCTGGAACTCCTGGAACCGTGGATCCCGCACGACGGCCCGCGCACCCTCGCCCGTCTCTTCGGCGGGCTGAAACAGCACAACGACTCGGCCCCTCCTTGGACGCTGCTCGGCGAGACGCCGCGCCAGTCCAAGGAGAATCGTCATGTGTCCATCGTGCCCGCACAGGTGGGCGACGCCTGGAATCTCTGACCCATGCTCACGGCCGCCGACCTCTTGAATGGGAAGCGCATCGAGCTCCGCGCGGAATAGAACGGTCGCGCCCGCTTCGCCTCCCTCGAACGAGGCCGCGACGCCGTACCCTTTCGTTGCTTCGTCTCTTGGTCCCAGCCCCGTCCAGACCTGATCGGGCGCCAGTTCGCTCAGCGCCGCGCTGATCACCTCGCTCGTGCGTCTTTCGCGGCCCGAGACCTCCGGCTGGCGATGCAGCGCCCGTCGAACGTCTTCCAACGGGGGCAGGTGGGCTGTGCTCCTCATGGGGATACCTTACGCCGCATAGTCCTGAGCAGGCGATCTCTGCGAAAGGGAGGCGCTCGCACCTGACAGAGCTGGCGCCGGCCCAAGCGGCGCGGATGCGCAGCAGCCGTGCCGTATGGCCCGCGCGGCGCGATCGGTTCAGCCTTCTCGACTTAATTCCACGCGCTTGGGATCACCTCTTTCTGCCTATTGCGCCTGTTCACGTGCGGTTAGAAGAGAGGAACGCGCCGGGGCTGGTACCCCGCGCAAACCATGACTCTCGACGAAGGCTACGAAGGTGAATCCCAGCGTTACGTGCACTCTGTGGCGCGGGCCATCACCAAGGGCGATCCCCATGCGGCGGAGGATCTGGCACAGGACGTCTTCCTGATCTCACTGGTGAAGTCGCCCCGTGACGAGTCCCGTCGACGTCCCTGGCTGCGAGCTATCACTAGGAACACGCTCAGGTACGCACGCTTCAAGGATGCGGTGCAGCCACGGCAGTTGAACGACACCGAAACAGAGCTGCGGGCGATACCGGGGCGTGAGCTCGATCCTGCGGTGTCGATCACGCGGGCCGAGATCGCAAGCGGGCTACAGGAGTTGCTGTTGGAGCTGCCCGAGAAGCAGCGGGAGATCGTTCGCTTACGAGCGATCGAGGGACTAGGACCAGGCGAAGTGGCAGCGAGGCTTGGGGTTCCCGTGGAGACCGTTCGAACGCGCTACCGGCGTAGCCTTGTCGCACTTCGACAGGCCGCGGATCGACGCGTTGGGGAAGACGCGGTGCGGGAGTGGCAGCCTCCAGCGTTCCTTGCCTGGATCTGGCCGAAGCGGGTCGCGCTGAGCGCTATCGGGCTCACTTCGATGGTTCTGGTGGGCGCGGTGTGGCTCTGGAATCGAGAGGCGGCGCTCGATGCTCCCGAGGCTCTGCAACCCGTGGAAGCGCCGGGGAAGCTCGCGGCCGCAGCCCCTACGGAGGATGTGAACGCATTGCCGTCCGCGGAGCGAGTGCACGCCATGCCGACGCTGGCACGCGCGGAGCTTCTCCTTTCGGCTGACGGCGAGCCCATGGGCGCAACGGAGCTCGTGCTTCGCAGCGCCCCAGGCGAGGTGGTCGTCGGCCAGACCGATGCGAACGGATCGCTGGAGCTTGAAGGATTGGAGCCCGGCCGATGGACAGCGTGGCACCAAGGTCGGCCCATCGACTCCAAGACCCTTGAGAGCGGAGCCAACCCCTGGGAGCTGGAGGTGGCGCTACGGCGTACGATCAAGGTCCGGGTCGTCGACCGAGAAGGTCAACCGAAGCCGCTCATCGAAGTGCATCGACTGGACGATGCCACCAATCGTACGGAGCCGCTGGGGCTTACGGACGCGGCCGGGTTCCTAGAAGCCCATGTGCCCTTCACCGGATCGTGGGTCGCTGCCCGCGGAAACCCCGGAGCTTCCAGTGCCGCTGCGTACCTCGATCAACCCATGGTGGAGGATCACGGCGGTGCGCTGCAGCTTGTGCTCGAAGACCATCCCGTGAGCTGGCATCAGGTGCGCTTCCCAGGCGATGTACCGGCGGAGTCCCGGGTCGTCGTAGCACGTCACTTCAGGCCTACCACGACCACCGGTCAGCTCCTCGGTCGAGGCATGCGCCGCAGCAGCGTATGGCTTCCCCCGTGGAGGCGCAGCGACGGGGCCTACGGCGTGAGGCCAGAGCAGGGTGTCACGCTGATCGCCCATGACGAAGCCGGCGAGCCCTGGTGGATCAGCCGAGAGCACCGCTTGACCCATCCCTTGGAGCCGATCCTTGACGCCCATCCGCCCCTCGCCGTGGCTGGTCGATTGGTCGACGTAGAGGGCCTCCCCTTGGCCGGGCTGGAGGTCGCCGTGGTGGGCGGCGCCACGTACGGCATGACGAGCCTGAAGGCCGCGACGGATCGGGACGGACGGTTTCTGATCAGCGGCTGCCCTGGGGACTTGGTCCGACTCCGGAGCGAGTACGGAAGGCAGGCGCAGGCGCGGCGTCCTGCCGAGGGCGAGGTGGTAGACATCGGCCCGTGGGAGATTCGTCGCGTGACTCTCGACGTGCGGATCGTTGGATCCCAGGGGCCTTGGAAGTGCACGCTCTTCCGCACTGGCATTCGAAAAGGCCTGCCGGAGCTCAATCCTTCGCTGGTCGACTTCACGTACCCGGTGTTCGCTGCCCCCGGGGAGGAAGCCCTTCGAGTCGAGATTCCGCGCGAGATCGTAGGCGCGACGATCTTGATCGAGCGCGGCGTCGGAGCCGACGCACGGGCGACGTTGGTGAAGCGCCCTGGGCGCGGGTGGGTCGAAGGCCCGTTGACCGTCGACCTGACGGACGCTCATCCCGTGCAGCTCCATGCTCAGCTGGCCATGGATCGCTTTCCGGTCAGGGCCGTTTGGATCGAAGAGGACTCCCTATGGACGTCGCCTGCGCTTGCTGATCCGGAGTCCGGCCTGGTTCGTTCCGCGCCGCTGCCGTCCGGTCGATGGTCCCTACGGCTCGTTGACCGCCTGAGCCTGACGGCGCGCTCCGAAGTGGCGACGGTGGCGGCGGGGGAGCGGCACGACTTCGGTGTTCTACGCGTGGATGCGGGACGCGCGCGAGTCAGGGTCCCGGGCGCCGGGCTGGGCAAGCCGTCGAAGGGGGGAAGGCTCCAGGTCGATGGTGTCGACAGTCTTTTCTCTGCCACGGAATTCATCCCAGCCGGGGAACTTGCGCCGCTAGAGATCACGACGGAGCTTCCGGCGGGTCAGTTCCGATTCGCGTTGAGCATGAACGGCGAGGTGCCAGCGGTCGGAGAAGCGACGGTTGAGGAAGGGTTCATCGCGGATGTTGATCTTTCCCAAGAGCAGATGTTTGTGGGTCTTGGCTGCGCGAACCTGCTGAGTGAACGAGTCTCGGGGGCCTCGCTCAAGCTCCTCGACGCGGAAGGAAACGAGGTATGGCGCGAGAGCGTGCCAGACCAAGGCGACCAACTCGGGCACACGATGTGGTTCGACGTGCCGCGGATTGTGGGAACGCGACTGTGCACGGCGCTAAGCGACGGCGCCGTCGTTCCAGACCTGCTTCACCAGCTTGAAACTCCCGGGGTCGTGCTGCTTCCCTTCGAAGAGTGGAGAGGCACGAAGCAGTGAGCAGGTTTTCGTAACGCGCTATACTGCGTCCATGAAAGTCTTCCTGCTCCTAGCCTCGCTCGCGCTGCCATCCGTCGCCTTCGCCGACGGGCCTTTCGTCGACCTCGACTTCGACGCTGCTCGCAAGGAGGCGAAGGCCTCCGATCGAGTGGTCTTCATCGATTTCTACACCACGTGGTGCGGGCCGTGCAAGAAGCTCGATGTGACGACGTGGAAGGACGAAGCAGTCGTCGAGTGGCTGACGAAGAACACGGTGGCGCTCAAGATCGACGCGGAGAAGCAGGCGAGCTTGGCCAAGCGCTACAAGGTGACTTCGTACCCCACGATGGTTTTCGTCGAAGCCGACGGAACTCTGAGGGGGAGCATCGTCGGCTATCGAGATCCCAAGGGCTTCTTTGCTTCCGCGAAGGACGCCATGGCAGGCATCAAACCTTCTCAGCGGCTTCGGGAGGAGCTCGCGAAGGATCCCACCGACCCCTCGGTCATGAAGAAATTGGCGTCTGCGCTCGTGCGGGAGGGCAACAACGAGGAGGCTCTCGAGCTCTTCCTGAAGTGTTGGGACCATGGGGACGAGCCGCCCCATCAGTCTTTCTCCGGTGTCCGTGTTTCCTTTCTCTTGAGCGATCTGAAGCGGCTCGCCAAGACCTATCCGCCCGCGAGGGCTGCCTTGGTCGAGCGGCGGGATAGCGCCAAGAAAATCGTCTTGGGTGTGAGTCCAACGCGTGCCGCGACAAAGGACTTTATCAAGCTCAACGATGGGCTCGGCGACACGCCTATGACCCTTGAGGTCTACGACCAAGTCGTGAAGAACTCCGAGGCGTCAGGCCGCGAGGGCGATGCAAAGCTCTCCCAAGCCAGGCAGCAGCTGTTCAAGGAGGTGGCGCCGATGATGGTCAAGGCCGGGCGCTACGACGAAGTGGTCGCCGAGTTTGGCGACCCCCAGATGTGGATGCAGAAGGAGGTCGCCAGCTTCGAAATGATGGTCAGGGTTCTGAAGAGTAGTGAGCGCCCCGTGGACGACGCCCTGGACTACCGACGCAAGAGCATCGTGAAGAAAGCCAGCCTCCTCTACCTCGCCCTCCTGGGAGCCAAGAACAACGATACGATCGCCATGGAATTCGGCCTGGCCGTCGTGGACTTCTCTCCCGCGGCGAGCACTTGGCAGACCCTCATGGAGAACGCTGAGAAGGTCGGTCGAAAGGACATAGCCACTGATCTTCTTGCAAGAGCCGAGCTGGTGCTGCCTGAGGATGAGCTCGCGAAGCTGACCAGCAAAGAGGAGAAGTAGGCTCCCAAGCTGGACCCGAGCGATGGGCTTCGGCTCGCTCTCAGGTACTGCTTCTGAGCGAACGAAGACAGCGCGGGATGCGGGGCTGTGGCCGGCTATGTGGTCCAGATGCCCAACGTTGGGAACCAGCTTCCCAGGCCTGAGCGTTCATTGAGCCGCGTGCCCATGGACCGACCCCGTCAAAGGTCGATTCTGAAAGCGCCCAGCGCTTGAGTCGCCTCATCGGCGAGGGTCCCGTGGCACGTGAAGAGGAACACCTGCCGCGGGTCGCCGGGTCGAGTGGCGTTGCGCGCGACCATGGCGCGGTAGAGGCCGGCTCGGCGCGTCTCGTCCCAGTGCACAAGGGCTTCGTCGAGCAGGAGCGGCAGCGGTTCCCCGCCTTCGTCCGCCGCGTCGGCGACGCCTAGGCGCAGCGCGAGGTGAACCTGCTCTCTGATGCCGCGGCTGAGTGGCGGCTCGCACGGAACGTACCCGCCGGTCTCGCGGCTCATCACGGTGAGCGACGTTCCGTTCGACGTGTCAACGGCGAGCGATCGGTAGCGGCCGTCGGTGATCGCTTCGAGCCAGCGACTCGCGCCGCGCAGGATGGCGGGCTGATGGGCCGCTCGATGCCGGCGCTCCCCTTCGGCGAGCGCGTCGGAAAGCTCGCTTAGTTCCGTGTGGCGCGCCATCGCCTCCGCGCGTTTCTCGCGGAGCTGCGCGACCTCGGAGTCGATGGAAGAACGCGTGCGGCCGGGTCGTTCAGCGCCCAGGCGCTCGTCGAGGCGCGCCAAGTCTTCGCGGTGGCGCAGGATTTGCTCCTCTAGCTCGGCGGCTTCGTCCCGTAGCTCCCTGAGCTCGGACGCGTCGAAATTTCCCGTGGACCAGGCTTCCTCCATGCGCGGGTCGTCGTGCGCTTGGGCCCAGGCGCTGCTCTCCCGTAGCTCGTGGAGCGCTCCGCGGGCTCGTTCCCGTGCGGCGTGGGCGGCGGCCGCGCGGGTGTAGCTGCGCTCAAGCACGGTCTCCCCTGGGACGGCGGCTTCCAAGGCTTCGCGCAGCCTTTCAAATCGCTCAGCGATTCCATTCAGCCGCGCTTGGGCACGGTCCCGGTCGAGGGTCGCACGCCGTCGCTCGTCGACGTCGGCCTCGTAGTCCCTCACCCGTTCCGCGGCCCGCTCGAGATGGGCTCGCAGCATCGCGGGCACGTCCTCTTCGGAGGCCCAGGTCGCCCGTGAACCCTCCGGCATCAGCGCGCCGAGCATGCCGCGCCAACGTGCGTACTCAGACTCGATGCCGAGGAGCAGCTTCTCTTCAGCTGCGTCTAAATCCTCCGCCTCGGCGCGCAGGGCCGCGGCTTGGCCGAGGGTCGCGGCAACGCCGGCGAGAGTCGAGGGGGTCGAGGCCAGGGTGGCCGCGATGCCGAGGCGATCCAGTGCTCCCCGAAGTCCCCGCGGGGCTTCCGCTTGGGAGCCACCCGGACGAGCGGTGCCCTGTGACGTCCATCGTGCCGCAGCGGCCGGGGCGACCGCCGCCGCAACGGCGCCTGCTAGCGCACCCGCCCAGTGGGCGCCGCCGCTGATCGCTGCGCCACCCGCCGCGGCTCCAGCCGCGAGGCCCACCGTCCAGTGCTTATCGCTCACGGCGGAGGCTTCCTCTGGGCCTCGTTCGACGCCCGTGGATCGGCTGCGCTGATCCCATTCCGCGGCGAGGGCTCGCAGCTCTGCCACTTGCTCATCCGCTACTTGCATGGGGGCCGCGTTTCGATCGGCGCTCGATCGAAGAGACCGCTCTAGCTCTCT
The DNA here is from genome assembly GCA_938030175.1 of uncultured bacterium. Taxonomy (GTDB): domain Bacteria; phylum Planctomycetota; class UBA1135; order UBA1135; genus Saltatorellus. The sequence goes on from CALHGQ010000179.1 coordinate 8,876, forward strand.
CGCCGCCGCGCGCTTCTCTTGGGCGCGCTCCGAGTGATTCTTTGCCTCCGTGCGCGCTCGCTCCACGCGAGCTTCTTCACGTGCGAGGCCGGCGATGGCCTCGCGGTGCTCGAGCGTCAACAGATCGGACGGCTGCTGGGTCGCAGCAGGCTGGCTGAGCCGTTGGGTCGGCTCCTCCAGCGCGAGCTCGGCGTCCTCCAGGTCGGCGAGCATGGGCACCGGCGACTCCAGGGGAATGCCCTCCAGCGGACCGAGGTCGACGCCTTCGTGCTGAGCGGACTGAGCGATCTGCGCGACGCGTTCGATGGTCCCGAGCGACGCAATGCGTCTGCGGAGCTCCACGAGTGCACTCTCGTCCATCGCGAGCTGCGCGGTGTTCGTGCCCAGCTGAGCCTCAAGGCGCACGAGGCTCTCCTCTACCCGCCGGGTCTCTCGGCCTTCGGCCTGAAGCGCGGCGAGGCGCGCATCCAGAAGCGCGACGACCGTCTTCTTCGAGCGGCGATCCCCGCGCCAGATCGTGGCGCGCTCCGCATCGACCGACCGCCGCAGCTCTTCCACAGACGGTAGATCAGGCAGAGCGCTGCCACCCATCAGGAGTCGCTCGACCTCCGGCGCAAGCCGCTGATCAAACGCGCGCGTGCTGTCTGGGTCAAGCGTGTACACCTCGTCGAAGAGGCCCCGGGTCACGGCCCCGACCCCTTGGACGGGGTCGTTGGTACGGACGAAAGCGCTGTCCCGCGCCGCAGCATCGCCGAGGGTCATGCGAGAGCTCGCGGCGGCATGCATGCGGCGCTCGATCGTCACGACTCCGGCCTGCGTTCGGATCCTCGCGGCGACGTCGAGCAGGGCTTCCCCCGCATCGTCGCTGCCCGTGAACGCGCCGTTCGCGAGCGGGTGGAGTTTGGCCGTCGCCGGTGAGAATCCGAAGAGCGCGGTGCGCAGTGCCTGGTGGAAGGACGACTTTCCGCGCTCGTTGCGGCCATAGACCACGATCACGTCGGCGTCGGTGGCGAACCGTCGACCGTGGAGTGCACCGAACTGCTGAACGTCGAGGGAGAGGATCCTCAAGCGTGCCGCTCCCCTTGGGCCTCGGAGGCCAAACGCGCCAGCAGGGCCTCGGTGAGTCGGCTTCCATGGACCGCGTCCCTCTCGCGGCAAACGGCGAGTGCTTCACGGAGCGCAGACGGCGCCGTTTCGAGGCACTGGAGAATTTCGCCAGCGGACTCAGGTGCCTCCGCGTCGGCGCTGGGTCGCAGAGGGCGCAGCTCCACCTCGAGGATGTCCCCGAACACAGGTCCGGACAGGCGCTGGACCTCCTCACGCACGGCAGCTTCGAAGTCCTCGTCGAGCGCTCGCTCGGACAGCGGCCCGCTGTAGGCGACGCGGATAACGAGCTCACGCGCGACCGGCCCCACCCCATGGGCCGCTGCGTCGTCCAAGGAGGCCGCGACCTTCTCGGCGACTTCTTCCGGTTCAGCATTTCGCGCGAATTCCCCTGAGCACGCAAAGAACTCCACGGGCGCGAACGCGACGAATTCGGGTTCGCCCATCAGTCCATTGGCGTCGAGCTCGACGAGCAGCCCACCCTTGGGGCCGGTTTCCTTCGCGTGCCGGCCCTGCAGATTGCCGGGGTAATAGGCGGGGACGGCGCGGTCGACGCGCCCTCGCACGTGCACGTGCCCGAGTGCCCAGTAGTCGGCGCCGCACGCGGCGAGGTCACCGACGCTGCAGGGTGCATAGGGTTGATGGCCGTCGGCACCGGCGGCCGTGCCAACCTGGGTGTGCAGGAGTCCGATCCTTGGGAGTCCGGGGCGGAGCGCTGCGTCCTCGAGAGCAGGCCGCATGCGCGCGGCGAGGTTGTCGGTGACGCGCGCCGTCTGATGGCCCGCGGCGACGACCACAGCTGCGGGCTCTCCGCTCCGATCGCGTAGGACGATGGATTGGGGCTCGCCGTCCATGATCGAGTGAATCGAACCTGGCGCGGACCGGCCGCCGCCTGTGGGGCTGAGCCGTAGCCCGGCGGCCCGGCCCGTGGCGGTCCCCGGATCGTGGTTGCCCGTCACGTAGACGGCGCTTACGCCCGCTCCCGCGAGGCGCGCGACCTCCCGGCGCAGCATGGCGCGGGACTCGTAGCCGAGGCGCTCATCGTCGAACGCATCGCCCGCGATGAGCACGGCGTCGAGCTCGCCTTCGATGGCAAAGCTCACCGCGCGCTCAAGGGCCTCCAGCGTGGCTTGGCGCAGCCGTTCTACCGTGGCGGTGGACCCGCCGTAGGCGGAGTCGAGGTGGAGGTCGGCTAGGTGCAGGAAGCGAATCGTCACGCCCGCACTCTACCTATGTCATGGGAGCGTCACCAAGGGCAGTTCGACGCGCAACGCGCTGCCCAAGCGGGCTCTGCTGGGCTAAAGTTCCCCGCCGACCGCTCCGACGAACTTCCACGCTGTACCCATGAAGGCCTACGACCTCAACATCCTCCACGAGCCCGTCGATCGCTCGAATCCAAACCACCACGGATGGTGCTACGGGCGTCCTCCCGGAATCGCCCCTACCCAGTGGCCTGTCGACTCGAGCAGCGGCTATCCCCTGATGCACGGTTTCACACTGCGGCTCCCCGAGGACCATCGCGTGCACGGTCCGGAGATTGTGGGCTTGAGCTTCTTCGCGCTCGCGCCCGAGCACAACGACGGCATGGCCGAGGAGGGGCGGACGATCGCTCAGCTCCTCGCTGATCATCCTGAGGCTCCCCCGGCCGACTCGGACCTCGCTTCGATGTGGGAACACGTCAAGAACGAGCACCCGCGCCTCCATCGCATGGAGGACATCCTTGGGTGCGAGTACGCGGTGATCCTCCTGACCGAAGCGGAGTACAGCGGAGACTTCTGCCCGGTGCCCAGCTACTTCGACGGAAGCGCGTTCTCTGACGTCACGCGTCCGCGCTGGGTCGACCGAGGCCGCCAGCAGGATTGGCGCGAGCCCGGGGGCTACATCATGAAGGCCCTGGGGGCGGACCCTGATGGCAGCGCTAGCTTTAGCCGCGCGGTGACCTGCGTGGCCCGCGACCACGACCCGAACGCGGGAGTGCCGGCGGAGGAGTTCCCGGACAACGACTCGGCCTACACGTCGCCCTTCGACAAGGAAACCTACGAGCGGCTCGATTGGGCGAAGAACTTTAGCGCGCAGCACATCGGCGGGACGATGTTCCCGGTGCAGGGGGTGCCTGATGTCGGCGTCCACTACATCGGCTTCGAGGAGTTCTTTGGCGACTACAACTTTGGGGGCGGGAACGCCCAGCTCGACTTCGAGCGCATGAAGTTCGACTGGGCGTGTGGCTGAGAGTCGCCGTCCGAGACGTGCATCTAGGGATTTGTGATGCGTCCCATGAAGAGCACGGCGCCCGTGGACCGCTCGCGAATCAAGAAGAGGTAGGGGCGGTCGGCGTGGACACGCGGGGGCGGGCCCATCGCGGACGTGGTACGGGCGACTAAGCCAGTGGCTGCGGCCGCCTCCGTACCCTCCTCGTCCACCTTGAGGAACGCGCTGTGGTAAGCGCCCGAGACGTGGAGTCCCTTCGAGTCCTTTCCGAAGAATCCCCGCAGGTCGGCGGTGGCGGAGCTCATGAGGCCCCCGAGGCCGAGCCCCCGGAGGACCGGGACGAGGTCGTAGTTCGGCTCTAGCTCGAGCTTCGGCATCGCAAAATCTGTCCGCTGTTCGCGGAGCGCGCCGGTCCACTTCTTCAAGAGGGGCGCGCTGAGGCGGCGCTCGAGTTCCGGCAGGCCGGTCGGAGTCGAAGGGACTAGCCCCACAAACGAGAGATCGCCCCCTTGGTAGGGGAGCTCGAACAAGGTGAGCGAGGTATCCACGCCGGGGAGAGTTGGGTTGTCCTCGGCGTCAAAGAACCCGATGGGCATCGTGCGCCAGTCCGCCAAGAACGGGACGCTGGTCGTGGTTCCGTCTGCTCGCTGGAACGGGAGGTCGCCGGTCTTGGCTTTCTCAAACTCATCGTCCCACTTCCCAAGGAAGTGCACCGCGTTGACGAGCACGAGCCTCGTCATCGGATCCAGGCTGCCTTCCGGCAGGAGGTCTTCGATGCGGCCGTTGGTCTTCGCTTTCACCCAACCGTTGATCTCGCGCCGAATCGCCTCGAACTCCGCGCGGAAGTTGGCTGGGTTGATCGACGCGCCGTGGTGGTCTTCCAGGGCCTTCTGTGTCTCTTGCACGAGGGTCGCTTGATCGTCGGCCCAGATGCCGTTGGCTTCGTTCCAGCTAATGTTCGTCGCGGCCAATCCGAGCCGGCGGGCGAGGTCGGCGCGGACGGCACGGAGCCCTTCAAGATCGAGGGCGTCGACCTTCTGGAGGACCTGGGCGAGATCTGCGGCGGAATCACCGCGGGCGCCCTCGGCGACCATGGAGAGCGCCGCGGTGATCGACGCTGGCGAGAAGAACACGTTCGACTCTTTGTCGCCGCTGGTCAGCGCGCGATGGAGCTTGCACGCTAGGTCGGTTTCGTGGTCATACGCTGCGGCCAAGGCGGCGGTTGGGGGCGCCGGCGGGTCCTCGCCTGTCGAGGACAGGCAGCCAAGGAACGAGAGGGACAGTAGGGCGGTTTTGCTCATCATGTCACTAGAACGTCGCCCAGCCCTCGGGTCTTGGCGGGGCCTCAGAAACCTCGCTAGCAATACGCTTTTGTTACGGGTCGAAACCCGTTTTCCTGCGGGATTCCACCTAGCTGGAGTTCGCTTGTCGACGTACGGTCCAGCCGGAAACGAGAGCGGAACGTCCTCGCAGGACGCTTGCCCGCT
>CALHGQ010000180.1 GCA_938030175.1 uncultured bacterium
TCGATCGCGTCGTCGCCGGCTGCGCCGTAGAGGCTGCAGGACGACGAGTGGATGAACCGCGGAACGCCGGCGGCCTTGGCGGCCTTGGCGAGCCGGACCGACGCCTCGTGGTTGATGTCGTAGGTGCCGTTCGGGTTCAGATCGCCGAGGGGATCGTTCGAGATGCCCGCGAGGTGCACGACCGCGTCGAAGCCAGCGAGATGCTCCGGCTCCACGTCGCGGATGTCGAGGGTGATCGTCTTGCAGTCGAGTGCGGGGGGGTCGAAGTCGCATCCGCGGAACAAGCCGTTGTCGAGGCCGACGACCTCGTGTCCGGCGCTCTGGAAGAGCGGAACGAGGACGCAGCCGATGTAGCCTTCGTGGCCAGTGACGAGAACTTTCATAGTCGTTGGTTTGGGTGCCGGCTAGCGCCAGTTCTTCCAGGGAGCGTCTCCGGTCGCCCAAAGGTCTTCGAGGATCTTCCGGTGACGTAGCGTATCCATGCACTGCCAGAAACCGGGGTGCTTATAGGCCATGAGCTGGCCTGTCCGGGCCAGCGTTTCCATCGGGGCCTTTTCCCACATCGTTTCGTCACCTTCGACGAAGTCAAAGACCTCGGGCTCAAGGACGAAAAAGGCCCCGTTGATCCAGCCTTCACCGAGCTGGGGCTTCTCCGTGAAGCTCGTGACCGCGTCGCCTTCCATTTCGAGGAGGCCGAACCGGGCGGGGGGCCGGACCGCGGTCACCGTGGCCAGCTTGCCGTGGCTCTTGTGGAACTTGATGAGCGCGTCAATGTCGATGTCGGCGACGCCGTCGCCCCAGGTGAGCATGAACGTCTCGTTCCCGATGTACTCCTTGAGGCGCTTGACGCGGCCACCAGTGCCCGTGTGCTGGCCGGTATCGATCAGCTGGACGCGCCAGTCCTCGATGTCCTCCGGCGTCTCGTGCTCGACGTTGCCGGTCTGGGTGTGCACGGTCAGGTTGGCGCTCAGCGGCGCGTAGTTGATCATCCAGTCCTTGATGACCTCGCCCTTGTAGCCAAGCGCGATCACAAAGTCGCTGAAGCCCTGCGCGGCGTACCCCTTCATGATGTGCCAGAGGATCGGCCGGCCGCCGACCTCCACCATGGGCTTCGGCTTGATGACGGTCTCTTCCGAAAGGCGTGAGCCGACGCCGCCGGCGAGGATGGCAACCTTCATGGGGGATCTAGGGAGGGGCTGAACGGTGTAGGTTGATGTTTGCCTGAAATGCAAGTCTTATCAGGCGTGAGCGGCGTGAATGTACCGCTACGGGCTCTCTATCGGCCAGGATCGCTGGAAGACATGAACAGATCCGCCCTAGCCGAATGAAGGGACCCGGGCCTGGCAACCAATTCGCCCACTCTGCGGAGAAGGACCTTGTCTCTTACGTCCATAATCATGAGTAGTGACGCTCCTGGACTGTCGAAGAGCATCGCGAGTCTCGCCTAGTCCGTGATTTATGTTTGACGTTCTCGACCTTCCCTTCGATCAGTACCAGCGCTACGGGCTCGTCAGCGCGCTTTTGGAGAGCGTCCGGGCCCCCGGAGGGCGCTTCCACGTCCTGGACGTGGGGGGGCGGACGGGCCTCCTGCGGAAGTTTCTTCCCGGCGACACGGTCGACCTGGTCGACGTCGTGCCCTCAGAGATCGAGGGCCTCGTCCTCGGAAGCGGGGCCAAGTTGCCCTTCAAGGACGACTCTTTCGACGTCGTAGCCGCTTTCGACACGCTCGAGCACGTCCCGCCTGATTTGCGAGGCGCTTTTGTCTCGGAGTGCGGACGCGTGGCCAAGCACTACGTGATGCTCGCCGGCCCGTACGACAACCCGCGCGTCGCGGAGGCCGAGCAGCACCTCCTGGACTTTCTCAAGGTCCGCCTCAACTGGGAGCACCGCTACTTGGCGGAGCACCGTGAGAACGGCCTGCCCGACGCCGTACAGACCCGGAGCATCCTGCGGGCGGCTCCCGGTGCGCGGATCGAGTCCTTTGGCCATGGCGCCCTCGATCGCTGGCTCCTTCTCATGATGCTCGAGCTTTACGTCGAGCACGAGGGGCTCCTGCACGGGATCGGGCCCAAGCTCTACCGCTTCTACAACGAGCATCTCTTCCGTAGCGATCACGGCTCGGAGGTCTACCGCCATGCCATCGTTGCGGCCTACGGCGACGCGCCCATGCCGACACTCGAAGGAGTGCTCGATCCTCCGGGATCGGCGCCGCGCGAGGCGACCCAGGCGATGATCGAAATGGGCGCAGAGATCCTGCGCTACGACTCGCTGCGTGACACCTACCTGCCAGAGATCGAGCGGATGCACGAGCAGGTTGCCGCCGCCAACAAGGATGCCGAGGAGCACCGCAAGTCGATGCAGACCTTTGCGGACGACCTTGCGCAGCACCACAAGACCATCGAAGCGCTGCGAGCTGAGCTTGCCGAAGAGCGCAAGGGCGTGGAAGCGATCCTCGAAGACCGGGACCTGCAGCTCAACGGCTTTAAGGCACGTGTCGAGGAGCAAGAAGGCCTCGTCACGAACTTGACGGCCATGCGCGAAGCGGAGGCGAAGGAGCTCGAAGCCCGTGGCAAGGCGTTGCAAGAGGCCAACGAGGGCCTTGTGCGACAGAACGATGAGATCGTCCGGCTCAACGCCGAGACGGCCAAAGTCGCCGCGGACCTTGGCGGTCTCAAGGCGCAGCACGCTGCAGCCATCGCCCAGCGCGATGAGGCTCGCCGCCTGCTCGCAGCCGAGCGCGAGCGCGCGGAGGCGCTTGCGATGAGCACGCGCACGTTCAGCGGTAAGGTCCTGCGCAAGCTGCGGATTCAGAAGATCGAAGCTGACCTCCTGGAAGAGCGCGGCCCCATCGCGTTCGATCCAGACCCCGAGTGAGCGGGGACGGCTCCGCCGAGTCGCGCCCGCGGGCGTCGTCTACTGTCGCGCCTCCACCGCGGAGCGCGGCGTCGCGCTTTGGTTGGGACCGCGACGCTACGGGCAGAAGCTCACCCTTAGGCCGTTCGTTAGGTTGAAGCCCGCGCCGACGGAATCGCGGTACCACGCTTGGAACCTGATCGTATCCCCCGGCGCGATGGTGGCCCCGACTGGGAGCTGGGTCTGATCGAGTGCGAAGAGGTTCACTCCCGCGGGATCCGACTGTCGAATGCCCAACCTGAAGATCGGCGTGCCGCTCACGCACAGGTAGCCGTTGCCCAGGGCACTCTGGGTTTCTCCGTCCCCAAAGATCCAGATGGCAAAGCTGCTGGCCGGAAGGTCCACCGCACGAAGCGTGAGGTCGCCCGCGAGTGCGCTTGTGGTCCCCATGGCACCGATCTTCGCGCCCGTCGCGCTGGCCGAATTGGCTCCCGCCGCGCAGTAGGGCTCAAAGCCGCCGCAAATCGACTCGTAGACCCGCACGTCGTCAATGAACCAGGTTTCCGACGGACCGTTGACCTCGGTTCGGAATCGAATCTGAGCGCCGTCGTAGAGCCCATCGCTGGGCACCGTCGATCTCGCGACGTCGTAGCTTGTCTCGTCGGTGCCGTCGGAGGTGATCCTGGCGAGCTCCACCCATACGCTCTCGTCGTTCTTGAGCTCCATGACGAGGGCGCCTCCGCTCGGAACGCCGCGGTGCTGGTGCGAGAAGGCGATCTCTGCCGACGCTGCGCCGCCGAGGAGGATCTCCTTCGAGATCAGGAAGTCGTCTAAGGCGAGCCCGCTGTCCTGGGCGCTCAGCTGCAGCGAGGCGACCCCAGACGGCTCGTTGACGCCGTCCATGGACAGAGCTGCACCCTGGGCGCTCACCCAAACATTCCCGTCGAGCGTCGGTTGCTCAAAGGTCTCCCAGAACGGCAGAGCGAGCGGCTGCGGCTCTATAGAGAGACAGAATCGAGTCTCTGCGAAGCTTTGAATCGCGGCGATTGCGTTGGGTTGGAACGAAAGCCCCATGGGCCCAGGCGCTGGGATGCTCGGATTCATGACCCCACAGTTGGTGCCCGAGCAGTGCGTGGCGTTGAAATCGTGCCCAAGCTCATGGGCGGTTAGTGCCACGCGTCGAATCATCTCTGGGCTGAAGAACGTCCGGGCGACGCTGAAGCCAAAGTTCTCTCCGCAGACCGTTCCCACGTAGGAGACGCCCGCGAAGTCGTTGAGGGAGATGCCCGTGAACATGTGGGCAATGTCTCTTCTCACCCCTGAAAAGTTCGCGAGCCACTCGTTGCGGAACTCTGACTGCAAAATGGCGGTGCCGGCCCCGCTGTAGGGGTCGTTGATACTGGAGCGAATCACCACCGCAGTGAGCTGGAAGGTGATCCCGGTATCCCGCACGAAAACGGCATCGCTCTGGTTCACGATGTTCTCGATGTCCGCAAGGCACGCGCTGACGCTGCTTCCTTGGGAAACGAAGTACTCATAGTCAGTCTCGATGGCGAGCTCGCAGATCCTGACGCCGTTGGCCCCGCGCTGCTGACCCACCTGCTTGGAACTCACCGTGACGGGGGAGCCGCTCGGCCGCGGCGACCTGACCTCCGCGCCAGCGGCGTGGCAGATCGGCGTGGGCTCCGACTCGACGGCGTTCGTTCGAACGACAGTGTGTAGCCCTCCTTCACCGTCTCCTACGGGTTGAATCTGCCAAGCCTGTCCGCGTTTCACGTCGGTGACGACGGCCCAAACTTCGCCCCCGTGTAGTGTCGCCGTCACTGTGGAGCCAGGCCTTCCCTCCAGTGAACCGCGCCACGTCTCAGCCGGCGGAGGAGGCAGCTCGATCAGAGCTCCGTCAGGCTGGCTTGCGAAGAGCTTGAAGTCGGGGGCCCGCAGCGAGTGGGGGCGCAGGCGAAGAGTCTCCGGCACGCCGTCAAGGTCGACAGCTAGGGTGAGCGAGCGGACGGGGACAGGAGAGTGCGCCGCGTCGGGCACGCTGAGGTGCTGGACCCCTGTTGGGCTGGCGTCAGCCTCGTGGAGCGTGATGAGCGCGGCGAGGAGTAGTGCGAGGAGCTGTGGCATGCTGGAGAGCCTCAAAATCTGTGCCGGAGACCGGCAGCCGACCGATCGGCGGAGTTCCCGGCGAGCGAAGCTACATCGAGTGTGCGCGAACCGCTCTGTCACCCGCACACTTCATCGGTCGGCATCGGCTCCCCTCAAGGAGTCGCGGGGGTCGAACCCGTCCAGCAGAGCCCTTGCTGCCTAGTAGAATCGAAGCTCGACGGCGCTGGTCA
>CALHGQ010000181.1 GCA_938030175.1 uncultured bacterium
ACGAATGGCGGTTTCTGCCTGGCAGGGTGCCGCCAGAGACGCCTCACACCGCAAGCCATGCCCATCCAACGTAGCACCTACGTCATCCCCAAGAAGCTTGCCGGCGAGCGACTCGATCGCGCCCTGGAACTTCTCGTCGACGACCTGTCCCGGTCCCAGCTACAGAAGCTCGTCCGCCGCGGCAAGGTGCGCATGGGTGGCAAGGTGATCGCGCGTTCCAACGGCCGCGTCCAGAAGGGCACCGAGATCCAAATCGAACGCGAAGCTCCGAAGCCCGTGGTCGTCATCCTGCATGAGGACGCAGACCTCCTCGTCGTGGTGAAGCCCTCGGGTCTCTTGACCCATGGCGCCGACCGTAAGCCGGACGCGAACGACCTCGCGAGCCAGCTCGATCGCGACTACGGCCCCCTCCCCACGAGCCGCGGCCTTGAGCGCCCCGGCATCGTGCACCGCCTCGACCGAGAGACCAGCGGCGTCCTCGTCGTAGCACGCAACGAAGAGACCCTGGAAGCGCTACAGGACCAGTTCCGCCGGCGCAGCGTGCTCAAGATCTACCACTGCCTCGCGTCCGGCACTCCACCAGAGACCGAGTTCACGATGGACGAACCCCTCGGCCCTGTACCCGGCAAGGCTGACCGCCAGCGCGTTGATCAAGCCGACGGCAAGGACGCGCGTACCGACGTCACGGTACTGCAGTCCTTCGGCTCCCACTCGCTCCTGGCCTGCACCCTGCACACGGGGCGCCGCCACCAGATCCGCGTGCACCTCGCGGCCCGCGGCTACCCGGTCCTCGCCGACCCGCTCTACGGTTCCGAGCAGCAGCGCCCCCTCCCCGACGGCGTTCCGTCCTCCCCGAGGCTCGCTCTCCACGCACAGGCCCTTGCCTTCGTCCACCCAACGACGGGCGAGCGCCTTCACTTCGAGACCGAGCTCCCGGTTGACCTTCAGCCCACCGCCCAAGGTTTCCGCGACTATCGCGACGGCGTTTGAACTACCTCGCCCACGTCACCCTTGCGGAGGACTCGGACGAGGCTCGTCTCGGTGCCATCCTCGGCGACTTCTCCAAGGGCCTTGAGCCGGAGCGCCTCACAGAAACCATGCGCTTCGCGCTCCACGAGCACCGCGCCATCGACCTCTGGTTCGACGCCCTGCCCGAGATCCGAGCAGAGCGCGAGCACTACCCGCCGCACCTGCGCCGCTTCGCCGGCATCCTCACGGACGTCTTCTTCGATCACTTCCTGGTGAAGCGCTGGTCGGACCTCGTGGCCGTCCCCATGGACACGATCACGTCGAGCCTCTACCGCGCGCTCAAGGCGTACCCGGAAGCCCTCCCGCCGCGCCTCCGCGAGGTGGCTCCTTCCATGACCGAGCACAACTGGCTTGGCAGCTACGGCGATCCCCGCAACATCGAGCGCGCCTTGACCGGCATCGCGAGCCGCTTCCGCCGCCCCACTCCGCTGCTGGAAGGCCTTGCGGTGCTAGACGATCGCGGAGATGAGATCGAAGCACTGGTGCTGGACACGTTCCCTAGGGTCCAGGAGTTCGTGACCACCCGGCGACGTGCAGGGCGCCGAGGCGACCGCTAAGGAGCATCTTCTCAGTCCCGTTGCCGCTTCCGCAGGCGCCAGTGCCCGGTGGAGCGTGTCGCTTCCACAACCTCAAGGTCGATGCGCTGGAATACACCGTCCTTAGCCCGCTCAAGGCTGAACCCGAGCCGCCCGTAGGGCACGGCGAAGCGTTCGACTTGGAGGTCGCTGTTCGGGAGCAGGGTCACGCCTTCTTCTCCCGGCTCGAAGGACTCTGCGAATCCCCGCCTGTGGACGTAGAAGGTGAAGTCGGGCTGGAAGTCTGGGACTTCGATTGTGACCAAGCGGGGCACAGGGACCTCTGCCTGGAGCACGGTGGTCACGAACCTTGGATCGCCGAGCCCCGTAGGCACGTGGGCCTTCACGGAGACTCGCCCCAGGGCCAAAGGGGCGTAGGGCGAATCGGGGCGCCCGACCTCCACCAGGTAGTCACCCCCAGGCAAGTGGAGCGTGGTGCTGACCTGGCGTTGATCGACCGACGCGGGATCCTTGGTCTTACCGGTGATCGAACGACCCGTGATGGGATCCCACGCCTCCACGGTCACTCTCCTGTCCCAAGGGCGCAAACGCTCCCAGCCCTCACCAATCATCTGAATCTCGACCGTGACCCCGCCTCTCGGCTCCTCGACTCCCTGCTGCCCATCGACCGAGTCCTCCGGGTTCGTCGTTCCGTCCAGTACGAAGAGGCGCTCGACGCCATCGCGCGCGCCGCTGAATCCCGCGACCGCGTTGCCCTCTGGGTCGCGCACCTCGAAGGAAGCTTGGTCGGGATCCCAGCCGTAGAATCGGAAGTCCCCCTCGGCGTCGGTGATCGCCCACGGGCCGCGGTGGTTCATGCGGGACCCAACCGCGTAGCCAACCGCAGGCGTGAGGTCAGGCAACAACACTTGACCCCGTAGCAACCGGCCATCCGACGGTGCATAGACGCGAACCACGCCGTCCACTTCGTCTTCGAGAGGAACGTCGCTGTAGGTCGAACGACCGACCTCCGGATGAACGATGAAGAGGTCCGCGATCCCGCCGTCATAGGGGTAGAACCCGCGCAGCGTGGCGCGTCCGTCTCGGCCCGTCGTCACGGAGAGAAGGTCGGGGGTGTGGCCGCACCCCATGGCCACGCCAAGGTGAGCGAGGGGCAGCGGTGAACCCGTGAAGTCCAGCAGCTCGATGAGGACGGGGGTCTCGGGCATGAGCTCAAGCCGCACGTCGTCGATGCCCGACGTCGAGAAGGCGCGCGAGTCCCCGGCCGCGCGCGTTCCGAAGCCCGCCGCCCGCGCGAAGAGCCAACCGTAGGAAGCCTCGTCCGTCGGACGCGGCAACAGCACCTCCCCCGCCGCATCGGTCACGGCACGATGTGTCCACCAGAGCTCTCCCCAGACTGGCTCCGAGATCTCCGCCACGCCGAGGACCTCTGCGCCAGGAATCGGCTCGCCCGTCTCGGCGTGAACGACCGTGACCTTTCGCGGAGCGGCTGGAATAGGGGCCGCCTGGGCGGGCAAGAGACATAGGCCAAGGGAGGCAATCAGCATCGACAGATGCTAGTCACTTCCCAGCGTCCAAGTCATGGAAAGATGCGGGAGCCGAGCCGTCACGCGCCGCAGCCGCAGCCTGCACAGCTGCAGGCTACTCCTCGATCCGCACCCACCAACCGACGGTGCTCGTGAGGAATCCCCCGTCGTCCTTGACGACCCAGGGCGCGCGGCTGCCGCGGACCTCGGTGGTGTCGTGCACTCGGCACATGACGCGGTAGCGGCCAGGCTCCAAGCCTTTGGTGCTCATGCGGAACTTGTGTACGCCGTCATTGTTCGGCTTGGTGGACTTGGTGGGCTTCGCCTTGATCGGAACCGGGGGTGCAACGCGCCTCCCACCAGGGCCGGTGGTCACCTGGCTCTTGACGGTGGCGACGCTCTGTCCCTTCTTCGAGCGCTTCTTCTCTCGCTTTGTCACGTCGATGGGGCGGGGCGCTCTATTCGCAGGAAGGACCCACCAGTCCACCTCTAGCTCATGGGTCGCGGGCTGCAGCACCGTCACCTCAAACGAGACTCCGCGGCGCCCGGCCACTAGGTCTTCCTTGCTATCGAACGAGTGCGGCTCCGGTACCGCCGCGTCGATCGGGTCGCAGTACGAATAGAGCCGCATCACGAGCTCTTCGCGGCACACCGGGCAGAACACTCGCCCTGCTGCCATCGCGCACTTGCCCGCCGTCGGACGCCAAGCCCCCTTGACGAACTGAGCCCCGCCGGGGTGCATGCCAACGCCGCGTACTTTGGCTTTCAGGAAGTGACTCCACGGGGACTCTTCAGGATCTTCGCTGATCGCGATATTGGTGTTCCTTGAGGGCTTCGCGCCCTTCTTCCGGCCTGCCTGGAGCGCGGTGTACTCGTCCGAGAGGCCGCCGTAGGAGTGGCCGATCTCGTGGATCATCGTCGCCATGTTGCGGCCGCCAATCGTGGCAACCCCGCCGCCGCCGGTCCCGAGGATGCCGAGCTTGGCGAACACGATGGCCTGGCCGTCCTGCTCGGGCATTTCCTGCAGCATCTGCCTCACCGCCACCCGGTCGATGCCCACGTGACCGGCAAATGTGCCCAGGGTCTTGCCGTTGAGGGCGGTGTCGTAGTCGCGTCCGTAACCATCAACGCCGTTGTCTGCGCTCACGAGGTCCGCGCGAATGAAGTTGAGGTAGCTGTAGTATTCACCGAACACTTCGTTGCGCCTAAAGACGTCCGGGACATCTTCAGCTAGCTTCGCGAACGCCGCCATCTCGGTGATCTGATAGCCCTCGCCCATGAGGACGAAGTCGAGCCGGTTCTCGGAGGGACCGTGGCGAAGAACGTCCCCCTGACCGAGGTACGCCGAGTCCTTTCCGCGCCGCTTGCCGATCACGCCTTGCGGTGTGTCCGGGTATTTCTTCGCGAGCTGGCGGTACAACGCCTGGGCCTCGTCAAACTTCCCTTGCTCGGCGCGTTTCTGGGCTTTCTCCAGCATGCGCACCGCTTTGTCCTCTGACTGAGGTGCGACTGCAAAGAGGCAAAGTGCGGTAACGAGAAGGGCCTTCATCCCGTCAGAATAGGCGGAACGCCATGGGCGTGGTACCGCGGTGGACACCGCGACCGTCCAAAACGGAATAGGTCTTACCGGCGAGCGCCCAGAACGACACCGATGGCCTACGATTTGCTGCCCCGCAGGGCCGCTTCCCCCTTGCGCCTCCCGGCGCCCCATGGCCCTCCCATCGAGCGATTTCGCACCCTGAGTCGCACAACGCTTCCCGCTCGCCCTATGAACAAGACCGCCCCCAACACGCTTCCGATCTTCGCCCTACGCAGGCTGCCCTCGGTGATGGTCTCAGTGTTGGCCGCTGCCATTCTCGGATCCTCCTGCGGCGGAGGCTTATCGCCAGAAGTTCCGGAGTGTGCCTGCCTCGCGCCGCTCAACGTCACCGTCGCACTTGAAGGCGGCGGAGTCGACGAGCTGCTATCGCTGATCGTGTCGCTTGAGGACGTTCGCCTCTTGCAGGCGGGCGATAGCGCGAACGGCGTGGACGGGGCGAACATTCTGCGGGAGTCCGAGTCCGTCGAAGTCCTCGGTCTAGATCAGCGTGCACAAGGTCTAGCCACGGGCTTCTATAGCGAAAACCGCATCGATCGCATCCGCGTGACTCTCTCCAAAGAGCCGCCGGTCGCACGGGATCTCGCGGGTGTCGCGGTCAAGGTGAGCAGCCCAACGCAGCGTACGTTCACGATGACTCTTCCCACGCCGATCTTGGTCCCTGACGGCTACGTCCGCAATGAGATCGTCGTGGTGGAGCTTGACGCAGCGGCGTCGCTTACGGAGTCCGCGGCTGGGGACAGCCTCGACTTCAACCCGGTTCTCCGCGCAAGGGTGGTCACAGAGGGGCAGCCCATTCGAGTAGAGACGATTCGAGGCAGGGCGTACCCGTCGAGCTTCGACGGAACGGTCTCCGTCCTCAGCGGGGACGGCAGTCTACATGACCACACCGGCTTCTACGTGAGGACGTCGTTCACCCAGGACACCACCTTCTACGATGAGTCCGCGCTCGAGTCGATCGACCAAGAAGAGTTCATGATGCGCCTTGGGAATAGCCAGGTGCTTGTGTCTGCGAACGGATCGTGGAAGCCCTCTACCAGCGAGTTTGGTGTGGGCATGAGCGTTACCAGCATCCGACTCACGGGGCCAGCGACTTTACAAACCGGGCAGCTTCCAGCCCTGGTAGAAGGAAGGGTCGTGGGCCCTGGGGCCCCAGGCGAGATTCGAGTCCGCGTGGTGGAGGTCGGCGGCAACCAAGCTTTGAAAGACGCTCTAGCCGCGCAGGGGGACCCCGAGACCATGACGATCGTGCCGAGGATTGGCGCCTTGATCTACGGAGAAGACGGCGCACCGATCGCTGCGTCGGATCTGAGCGCTGGCGCGCGTATTCGCGCGACGATCGCTGCGGGTTCGTTCACGGGCAGCCCCTTCCTGACTACAACGATCGTCCAGCTTGAAGCGCCAGAGCATCGCGGGACGCTCATGGAGGACGCGACCGAGATTGCGCTCTTCCTCGCGGACGGCGAAGCCGCTGTCGAAGCCGGCACGGTTCTCTCGGCATCAACTCCCATCAACATCCAGCTTGCGGGCGAGGCCCCGGTGCTCGATGTCGTCGGGCGCCCAAGCCTCCAGTTCTCGGACCTCTTGCCTCCGCTGCGAGTCGCGGCCTCCGGCACTTTGACCGGTGACCCGTCCGACCCGACCCTGACGAACGCGACGCTCGTGATCCGACCGGGTCGATTGGACGGCCTCGTTTCGGCGGTCGACGTCGTGTCCGAAACCTTCGATGCCTCCGTGGAGACGATCCACGCCCCCTTCGGCGGCTCGGCCACCTCCCCCCCATTCCAGTTCTTGCTGGACGCAAACTGCGTCTTTGAGGGCAGTGCCACCACCCGCGCAGGCTTCTTCGCGCTCTTCAGCGCTCTCGAGCCCGGCGAATCCCTCGCTGTTTCGGTGGCCGGCCTCGGAACCGTGAATGCCAACGAGGTGGTCGCCTACGAGGTTCGATCCAGGGTGGACTAGAGGGGAGCGGGCCCGTAGTCACCCTGGGGGTGGCACCTCTCTGGCGAGCTCACTTGGGACGTCCGCCGAAGACCGGAGGGCGCTCCGCGGCAGCCATGGCCGGCACAGAGCGCGCCTCGCCCACAGCGAGCGTCCAGAAGACTGATCGGTCGATCCCGAGCTCCGAGCAGGCAGCGTCAAGCTCCACCACCGGGGTCTCGGGCCCCTCATCTGCGAGTTCAAAGCACCCAAAGTGGACGGCGAGGCTCGTCGCAGCCCCTAGCGTCTGATGGGCCTCAGCGGCTTCCCGGGGGTTCACGTGGACGGGCCGCATGAACCAGGCGGGTCGGTAGGCGCCGATGGGAAGGACCGCCAGGCGCTGCGGTCCGAAGCGTTCGCGGACCTGGGCGAAGTGTGGTCCATCCCCTGTGTCACCCGCGAAGTAGATGGGGCCTCCGGGCGCTTCGATCACGAAGCCTCCCCAGAGCGTCGCCATCCGATCCGAGGTTCCGCGGCCTGAAAAGTGCTGGGCGGGAACGCACGTGATCTTGACGTTCTCCCCGGCGTCGTAGCTCTCCCACCAGTCGAGGTCCACGGCACCGGCGATGTCATGGCGGTCGAGGAGTGCCTTGTTGCCAAGAGGGGCAAGGACCAGCGGGACCCCCAAGGCCGTCAGTTCACGGAGCGTCGGAAGACTGAGATGGTCGTAGTGGTTGTGGCTGATGAGCACCGCATCGATCGGCGGCAGATCTTCCAGGGCGATCCCCGGCTGCGTGAAGCGCTTGGGCCCCACCCAGCCAAGTGGACTCGCTCGCTTCGCCCAGATCGGGTCCGTCAGGATGTTCAACCCCGCCACTTGGATGAGGATCGTCGCGTGGCCCACGAACGTCACGCGTAGGTCTTCACCGAGCACGCGTTCGACGACCTCGCTCTTGACAGGAGTCGGCTTGTAGCCCTTCCAAGACTCCGCGTCCCTGGAGAGCCTCCAGCGCAGGACATCCCCGAGACCTCGCTCTTCGATGGGAATCTGGTTCCTAAAGACCCTCCCGTCGAAGTGGTCGCTTTCGGGCCCCCGGTACCTGGGCGCGGAGAAGCACGACCCGATGGACATCACGGTGACGACCGTGATCGCAAGCAAGGCTACGGTTCTTCGGAGCCGTCGAAATCGTTGGGAGCGCGGCATGCTGATGTGGCTTCGACCGCCGGAGACCCGGAGATGCAGCGCTCTTGGTGGGCGGCTTCAAGGTCGCCAAGGGCGTCATGAAGTGGTGAGCTATCTCACCCTGCGGCGATCCTCGCTTCGGACTACCTGAGTCGCGAGGAAGCCTGCGAGCGCGCCCGGTACCGGCGCGCGAGCGACCAGGCGGCCGCCATCCGAAAGAACAAAAGGTTCCTGAGGGCCTCGCGGGGGCCCTTGCGCCGGGAGGGGTAAAGACGGATTGGCCGCCACGGCCTGCCCCATGCCCCTCTAGCACTATGAAGCACTCGTTCCCGCTCTGGGCGGTCGCAGCTCCGCTCGGTCTCACCCTCGTCGCCTCCTGCGGCTCCTCTGACTCCTCCCCCCAGACGACGGCGCCCCCCACTGGGTCGCTCCCCGAGCAGTTCGTGGTCTACACGGGCCAAGACACCGGCTCGTCACAGGTTCTTCTAGAGCTTCGCGACCTCGCCACGGGTGAGGTTCGCTCGTACTCGGCCGCTATCAGCGCAGGGCACTCCGTGACGCCGGGAACCGTGAGCTTGTCCCCTAACGGCCAATTCCTGTGCGTCGCGACCAGTCTTATCCAGTCGACATCTGCCACCACCCACACCCGGGTCATCAACCTTGCCAACGGCGTCAGCCAGCTCGTCTACTCGGAGACCGAGTCGTTCGGCGTCGAATCTGCGGGGGGGCTCGACCCTGCCATCGGAACCTTCAGCCCTGACTCTCAGCATCTCGCCCTCGCTGAAGGACGGGACGGAGGCGGCAACCTCGTGCTCATGAACGCCGACGGCACCTCACCCACGGTCGTCTCCGGCGTAGGAGAGTATCTCGAGGGAACCGTCGATTGGCTGCCTGACTCTAGCGGGTTCGTTTGCGTCTCCGTGCCGATGTCGAGCATCGCCGACGCCGTGACGGTCTACGGCGTCGACGCCAACCCGA
>CALHGQ010000182.1 GCA_938030175.1 uncultured bacterium
CACTGCGCGTCAGCTTCAGGTGCAGGACCCGCCCGTCGCTCGGATCCGCGTCCTTCCGAAGCAGATCCTTCTTCTCCAAGGCCGAGACGGCCACGCTCGCGCTTCCCTTCGTCACCGAGAGGTGCTGGGCGACGGCCGAGACGGTGATCCCGGGACCGAGAGCCCCCAGCATCGCTAGGACCTGGGACTGGGTCGGCGTGAGCCCCCGCTGTCCTGAGTCCTGCCAAGCCTGGTGACGGAGCACCATGCTCAGCTTGATGAGCCCTGCAGCCACCTGCCCGGCGGGGCTGCTCGTTGGTTCTTCACTAGCCATGGCGGATAGTTTGAACTTCAAACCAAATGAGATCAACCCCCTTCCGCCCAAACGGCCCATTTTGAAACGAAGGGAGGCGCTCCAGCTCCCGCCACTCCTCCTGGCAGCGTAATCAGCGGAGCCAACGGGGTGCACCACGAACGGCTCCCCTGGCGGAATCAAGTCCGGCTCAGGACTGCCAGGATCGGTGCCGCCGCTATTCGAGGCGGCTCTCCACGTGCGCCGCAAGAATCCCTGCCGCCGCGCGGTGGCCCTCTACCGAGAGGTGCAGGTCACGGTGCCAGTACAGATCGCGGTCTATCGCCGCGAAGCTCGGGGCGAGATCTACCACCTCGATGCCCCGTTCGCTGAGTCGGTCCATCCACTCAGCCGAAATCCGCGGCTCAATCTCGAACGGGGCCTCCCCCAGATTCATCACCGCCTTTCCTTTCTCTACGTGGCTTTGGTAGCGGTCCCACTGCGCGGCGAACGCCGAGGGGAGCCGAACGCAGATGAACTCGGCTCCGCTGGTCTCACAGGTCTGGGCCAGCTCGGCCATCACCTCGCAGCCTGCGTCGACGCCGACTTTCTCGACCTCAGGACAGTCCATCAAAGCAACTGCCTGGTGAAGGCACTGGCCGAGCCCCGGGAGCTTCGACTCGCGCAGCGCCTTGCTTCGCTTGGCGGCGACCGCGCTCCGCTTCTCAAGGACGATCTCCTCGAACAGCTTGCGCAGCGACACCGCCCCACCAAAGTCATTCCCCGTGTAGGCAATGCAGATCACGACGTCAGGGGCTAGCTCTAGGTAGCGCTCCGTAACAGCCAGGTAGTTGTAGAAGCTCGTCCCCCCCTGACCCGCGTTGAGCACCTCCACCGTCTCGCCTGGGCGTGCCAACGCGAGCTCCGCCTCCATCAAAGCGCACAGGTTCTCAGCGGTCGAAACCACCCCTTGGAGATGGCTGTCGCCCACGACAAGGACGCGAAGGGCAGGTGGCTCTTCAGAGATCGGTGTCTCCCGACTGAACCCCTGTGCATTCACGACCCGTCGGTACTCGCCGTCGGGATGCTCTGCCCACTTCCGACTCACGGCATGCCCGGGCCGAAGCGTCATGTAGGCCACTTCGTCGAAGACGAACCGGCTAGGCGGCTTGAGCTCAGGGAAGAACGCCATGGCCTCACTCTCCAGCAACGGCCTGCGCCTTAGCCCACCTTCGCTTCGCGAGGAGCCCGGCGCCCTGGCGGCCGCCCCCTCGCGCAGCATCGCGTCAATCTCCGCGCGGGTATCCACGAAACGGACGCTGTCTCCCTGATCAGAGGACGCGATGACTTTGAAGAACAGGACAGCGCCCAAGACTGAAACAACAGTCGAGAGCGTAAAAGCAATAATGGGAGCGCGGCGCATGGGATCGGGAGAAGCATGGGAAGCTAGCGAGTCTGAATGGCGAGGAGCTCTCTCGATGCTAGGCGAAAGGCCGAGAAACCGCCCGGTTCCATTCACGACGACCTGCTAAGGAGTCTCCTTCCGATTCCCCTGGCCTTACTAGTCGCCGTTTCTGAGCTCCTAGTGAAGTGAAGGCTCGGCGCAGGCAACGCGCAAGGCGAGTCGCCCACGGCTCCTGGCAGCCGTGGAGGACACGCCCGAGAGTCGGCAGAGACTGCTGCGGCTGGGGACCGCCGGCGGCTAGCCGTTGATGCGCTTCTCTCTCACGAAGTTCGTCAGGATCCGAAACACAGAGAGGTCTGCGATCTGGGTGGCCGCTTTCGATGGGCTCTTCCACCACTTCTCCTTCTTATTCTTGCGCAGTTCCTCGAGGGTCAGGCCCATGTGGTTGACAGCGAACGCTTGGCACTCGTCCGCACCCTTGAGCCCTGGCGCTGACGTGAAGCCTTGTTCCTCGAAGTGGTTCGCCGTGTCGAGGATGACCCCGTGCCCCATGCGGAAGTAAGCGGCAAGGTCGCCGCTTCCGTGGCGCGCAGCAGCGAACGGACTGTCGAGAATAACCTCGGCGCGTTCGGGGTCGACGACCTGAATCAGGTGGGCGCCGAGCAAGCTGTAGTACGGCCGCACTCCGCCATCGAAGACTCCGCGCAGGTAAGGCGACTTGAGCGCAGAGGCCGTCGGCATCGCAAACACATTGTCGACCACCTCTCCCGGGCTCGGGTACTTCCGGATCACGGCGGGATTCGTGGGCACCACGGTGAGGGAAAGCGCCCAGCACGACGTAAAGAGCGCTCCCCCCGTCCGCGTGTACCACTGGACGATCTCGATGTCGTTGGAGGAGATCTGCCCCGTGCATCCGATCATCAAGATCGCGCTGGGGTGCAGTCCAGCCTCCCCAAGCTTGCCGGGGAGCACCGTGCGGAACTGGATGCCCAGCTGCTCCAGCACCTTCTCGATGTGATCGCCCAGGCCCGGCACAACGACAACGTCCATCCCCACGTAGATGCTCGCGTCGGTGGCTGAGTAGCCGTAGCGCTCTTGGCGTGCCTTGGCCTCTTCACGGGTCCGGAACCGAGCGCGCTTGCCGTTCTCGGCCCACCAGGCGCGCCAGGTCGTTTTGTCCACGTCCTCGCCCTCGCGGCTAGAGAACATCTTGAGCGCTTGCTCGACGGTCGCTAGGACCTGGGGGTCCTCATCCTCCAGCGCGTTCAAGAGAGGTTCGACGCACTCCATGCGCGAGACCTGAAGAAAGCCCTCAGCGGCCGCCGCTCGCATCATCCAGTCGGAGTCTTTGAGTATCTCGGCGAGGGGAGCGACCGCCTCCAGGGCGCGCGTCCGACCGAGCGCCACCGTCGCCACGTTGCGGAGGCCGATGCGCCGCCCCTTCTTCGCGAGACCA
>CALHGQ010000183.1 GCA_938030175.1 uncultured bacterium
CCGACCTACCGCCGTAACAGCAGTATCTCTGGCATTTCTCCTAACGTCGAAATAGCGATTATGTCTCTGGCGCTCGCCGCGCAGGCGTCCTGCCGGACGGGCCGCCCTCGCCGGGCGGGGCGTGCTCGCCGCACGGGCCGCTCGGGCGAGCCGAGCGGGAGCCTCGCGCAGGAGCGCGAGAGCCCCGGCGTCCTACGGACGCGTGGGACGGTGTGGGGCGTGGCGGCTTGGGTCGTGGCGGCGACCGATGCAAGTGGGACCGAGCCGGGCGATGGCTGGTGCAGGACGCGCGGGGGCGGGCTGGATACACGGCTGGGCAGCGCCGCGGTGATTGCGGTGCTGCCCAGCCGATGATGTGGTTTGGCGACCTCGTGGGTCTGCCTTACCTACTTGCGCTTTTTCTTGCCCGTTGGGCTGACTTTGGCGGAGCGCCAGCCGCTGCCGAGGGCGCTGCTGTCCACTTGGAGGTTCATCTCGAAGGGGATGACGCGGGAGCTAGAGCGGCGGATGTTGGCCTGGACGGTCATCCAGTCCTGGGTGATCTTCTCCTTGTTCTCGTCAAAGAGGGACTTCTGGGAGAGTCGGATCTCGCCGTCGTCGGCCTTGGTGGCTTTCACGTCGGGGCCGATCTTGGAGGTGTCGATGGAGGCGACGTACTCGCCGGTGTCGACCGTCGAGAAGATCAGGATCGTCTTCTTGGTGTCGATCTGGCGGAGGAGGCGCTCGGCCGGGGTCAAGAGCTCCAGGGGGGTCTCGTCGACCTCTTCCTCGGGCTCTGCTTCTTCCTCACCGTCCTTCTTCTTGCCCTCTTTGTCCTCGGGCTTCGGCTCGGTCTCTTCCTTCTCCTCCGGCTCGCCGGTCCGCATCATGCGTCCCTTCTCGCGGTAGGAGACGAAGTAGTCGCCGGGGGGGAGCGCCGGGGACACCATCGGGACCGTGGTGGAGAGGAAGCCGAGGACCACGGGCTGGATGCGGCTCTCGCGGTTCAGCTCTCCGCCGGGGCTCATGCCAAACTCGGCGCGCGGCGAGAACACGATGTGCTCGTAGCCTTTGATGACTTCGTAGCCCTCGGGGCGATCCTCGGGGGTTTCGAAGGTCCAGCGGTCGAGGCCGACGGTGCCTTCGAAGTCAAAGATCTCGCCCTGGGTGCGTGCCTGGCTGCCTTGGATCTCGGTCTGCCAGACGGCCTGTGCCTTGTTGACAGCGGGCATCAGGTCGGCAGCGACCCGGAAGCCGATGGCGTTCGTGGTCTGGGCACGCTTGGCGCCCTGGCGCGTCGCGATGCGCCCGGCGAGCAGCGAACCCTGCGCGGACCCGCCCTTCACGATGCGGAACGTGCCGTTGAACTGAGACTCGGGGGGTTGGATCTTCTCTTTGCGTCCCGCCTTCTTGAACGTGTAGCCCTGGGGCTTGAACTTGGGGAACGCGGTGTAGGGGGAGCTGGTCCATTCCCAGACGCTGCCCGTCAGGTCCGCGATACCGGACTCGGAGAACCCGTCGGGGAAAGAGCCCACTTTCTTGGGCTTCTGAACGCCGAGCTCGCTCGTGTGGGCGCGCTTGGAGGCTTCCCAATCGTCGCCCCAGGGGAAGAGCTGCTTGCTGCTGCCGCGCGCAGCGTAGACCCACTCCTTCTCGGTCGGCAGTCGAAGGCCGGCCCAGCGGGCGTAGCCGATCGCGTTCTCGTAGTCGACGTAGCAAACGGGCATGAGCTCTTCTCCTTTCGGAATGACCCACTCCACGTCTTGCCAGCTCGACATCCACCATGCGTTCTTGGCGGTCTCGTCCCACTTACGGCGGTCGTACTTGCCGCCTTCCTTGGACGCAGCGATGGACTTTTCAGCCTCCGCCTTCAGGAAGGCTGCCTGGGCCGCCTTGAGCGAGTCGCCCGCCCAGTTCTCGGGCGGACGGGTTCCCGTCGCCTTGACGTACTCCAGGTACTGCTCGTTCGTGACCTCATACTTGCCGATGGCGAAGGGGGCCACGTTCTCGTTGTGCTGCGGTCGCTCCGCATCGATGACCCGGATCGATCCCTGGTTCGTGGCGGTGGTCATCAGCGCCTCGATCTCCTTGACCGTGGAGCCGAGGACGACTCGACCACCCTTGAGCGGGACAAGGCCTGGGGCGTTCACCGTCGCGGCGTCCACTGTGAGAGTGGTATCGCTCGCCTTCGCCTCTCCGTTGGAGCTTGGCGCCGCGAAGGCGGCCCAGCTGGTCGCAGCGACGGCGACGACGGCCACGGATGGCGTCATGAGGGACAGTCTTCGGCGAGTCGACGTGGTCACGGGAGCGATTCTCTTCATGGTCAGGTTCTTGATAGCGTCTCTGGGGGTGGATCCGCAGGGGTCAGGTGCCTCATAGGCCATCTGTGAGCTCAGGTTTCGGACGAACCCGAGTTCGAACGGAAAGGTTAACGAGCCGCTTCCGGGCTCGCTGGGAGGCAGGCCCGGAATCAGGGCGGAATCGATCCAGATTCAGCCTGGAATCTCCCAGGGACTCGTCCAGGGACCCGGGCCCCCTGGGGCAGCCCAGCAGCCCAGCCCAGCGGGTCAGCCCAGCGGGTCAGCCCAGCCAGTCAACCCGGCCAGTCAACCCGGCCAGTCAACCCAGCGGTTCAGTCTGCGCAGTCGCAGAGCCAGCGTCCGCCAACGCCGGGAGCTCAGATGACGGAGTCGTCATGGGCACGGCCTCCGAGGCCTTCACCATGGTGGGGAGTTCTCCGCGCTCGGCGGGGATCAAGAGACCGGCCGCCGTGAGGTCGATCTTCGGAGCCTCCAGCCAGGTCTGCCCGTTCACCTCGAGGAGTCGCAGGAACGTGTCGAGGATCTCCGGGTCGAACGCGCGGCCGGCCTGGGACTCGAAGTAGTCGATCGTTTTTTGGAGCGACCAGGCGTTCTTGTAGGACCGCCGCGTCGTCAGCGAGTCGAAGACCTCCACGACGCACAGGATTCGACCTGCGCGGGAGATCTCGCCGCCCTTGAGCCGGAACGGGTAGCCCAGTCCGTCCCAGCGCTCGTGGTGCTCGGCGACGTAGCGGACGACTTCCTTGAGCTGGGGGTGCGCCCCAAGGCGCTCGGCGCCGACCAGCGGGTGCCGCTGCATCTCGCGGCGCTCCGTCGGGGTCAAAGCGCCCTTTTTGGTGAGGAAACCCAGGTCGTCGAGGAAGATCTTGCCGTAGTCGTGGGCGATGGCGGCGAGCTCCAGCCGCTCGACGGTCTTCTTGTCGAGCCCAAAGTCCTCGGCGACGAGGCGGCAGTAGCGCCGGGTCCGCTCGCCGTGACCCGCGGTGTAGGGGTCGACGCTCTCGATGGATTTTGCGACGAGCCCCGAGAGGATGTCGACGAGGTCCTGGAACGGAAGCTCTTCCTTGGCGAGCCGCTTCTCGTTGACGGAGCGCTGGATCGTGGCCGCGAGCTTCGTCGGATCCACAGGCTTTTGCAGGTAGTCGACGGCGCCCACCTTCATGGCTTGGACGGCCGCGTCGACCCTGGGGTAGCCCGTCATCAAGAGGCAGATGGCCTGGGGGCGGAGCTTCTTGGTCGCTGCCAAGATCGTCTCGCCGGCGCTCTCGCCGTCGAAGACCACGTCGGTGACGACCGCATCGAAGGGCTCGCTCTCCACAGCGGCGATCGCCTCTTCGGGCGTCGCGGCCAGTCGAACGATGAAGCCCCGGGCCTCTAAGACGGTGCCGAGGAGGCTGAGCGTGGACTCGTCGTCGTCCGCGAGGAGGATCTGTAGAGGGCGGTCTGCATCCATGGGCAGCCGTAGTGATACCTCCTGGAAGAACCCAATGAAAGACCTCTCTAGGCTGACAGGCCCTCTGGCGTAGCTCTTACCATCTCGGAAGCCATGGCTGATACCACCAAGACCTTTGCGATCGATGAGCGCTTCAACGGAGGGCGACTCGACGTTGCTCTCGCGGATGCTGTGACGACGTGGTCGCGCAGCCGCTTGCAGAAGGCCATTAAGGGCGGTGCGGTGACCCTCGATGGCGTGCCGGTCAAGCGGCCGAATACGAGCGTCCAGACGGGGCAGACCGTGGCGATCCTGCTCGACGACGAGCGGGAAACTTCCACCGATACCGATGGGCGCATGATCGCCGACCTCAACGTGATCTATGAGGACGACGATATCTCGGTGATCGATAAGCCTGCCGGCCTGGTCACGCACCCCAACCCGCGGCAGATCTCGGGCACCGTCTCCGATCTGGCGGTCAAGCGCTACGGCCCTCTGCCCGAGGTCCAGGGCGAGAACCGCCCCGGCGTGGTCCATCGGCTCGACCGCCTGACCAGTGGCGTGATGATCCTCGGGCGCACGGAAGCCGCGCTTGAGAACCTCAAAGCTCAGTTCCAGGCGCGGACGGTCCAGAAGACCTACAACGCGATCATCCACAACGTGCCGCGCTTCGACAGCGAGTGGCTCACGGGCGCGATCGCTACGTCGACGCAGAGCCCGGATCGAATGCGCGTGGTCCCTGAGCACATGCGTGAGGATCTCCTCGAAGAGGGCGTAGCGCGCACGGCCGAAACGCTCATCGAGACCCTCGAGACGTTTGTCTTCGCCTCCTTCATCGCGGCCAAGCCCAAGACCGGGCGGACGCACCAGATCCGCGTCCACCTGCAGGCGGCGAACATGCCCATCCTGTACGACCGCGTCTACAAAATCGGTGGCGCCCCCAGGATCCCGATCCCGCCGGACGCACCGCGACTGGAGCGGCCAGCGCTCCATGCGCGCAGGCTGGAACTCGACCACCCGACGACGGGTGAGCGCATGACCTTTGAGGCGGAGATCCCCGAGGACATGGCCAGCCTCTTGGCCTACCTGCGGAGCAGGGTGTCCTAGTATGAGAGCGGAAGGGAGGACCCGGGTCGATCCGGGCACATCCCTTTAGATGGTGGAACGCAGGGGCCGATCCCAAGGGAGCACCCAGTCTCCTGGCGCACCTTTTTCCACCCTATGCCTCTCCCCAGGGCCACCCAGTCCCTGCTCCAGCAGTCGATCGATGCAATCGAGGCCTGCAGGGGCATTGATGACGATCTACCCGAGATGGAACAGCGCGTCCTCGACGCGCTGAGCGATCTTCTGGCGAGCGATCTAGGTGGCCCCGACGCTGAAGATGTCGGCCGAGTGTTGGATCCTGTGGCCCGGGCTCTTGAGTCCGAGGTCGAGGACCAACGCTCGGTCACGGCGTCGCTCCAGGCCCTGTCCGATGAGCTCGCCACGTGGCCCCATCGTGACCGCCGAAAGCCAGCGGAGGGCGAGCCCCAGGAGCCACAAGCCGCCGCCGCCGGGGTGGTCGATGACGGTGGGGACGACGGGGAGGAGCTGGTGTCGGACGCGACGCGCAGCGTCAAGCTCCTCAAGGCTCTTCTGTCCAAGAACCCAGCTCGACTGGAGCCCGAGCTCGACGCCACCGCGCCCCTGGGCCATCGCTACCCGTTCGCCGAAGAGATCCTCGAAATGGGGCCGGGGCCTACGGTGAAGACCCTGGAGGAACTCAGTGATCTCGGGGTGTTCCAACGCACTCTCGTCAACCGCGTGCACGTCTGCAGTTCGTGCGACGAGTGCCACATCAACTTCCGTGAGGAGTGCCCGCGCTGCGACTCCATCGATCTCAAGGTCGAGCGCGTGCTGCACCACTTTCGTTGCGGCTACACCGGCCTTGAATCTGAGTTTGGGAGCGGCGTTGAGCTTTCATGCCCGAAGTGTCGGCGTGAACTCTTCCAGCTCGGCCAAGACTTCGATCGGCCCCACGAGACGTACGTTTGCAAGCAGTGCGAATCGCTCTTTGAGGAGCCGCACATCGGTGCACAGTGCCTCTCGTGCGAGAAGGTATCGGCAGGGCACGAAGCGCCCCAGCGTGCGATCCACACGTATTCGCCCACGCCACTCGCTAACCGAGCCGTCGAACTCGGTCGTCTCACGGGCCTCGAGGTGGACTCGATCCTCTACGACGCAGAGCTCAAGATCGCCACGCGGGACTTCTTGGAGTTCGAGATCAAGCGCGAGCTGGTTCGCCTCAGTCGCCATGCGACGGCCTTCTCGACGGCAACCATTTCCTTCGAGCTCCACGATCGCACCGTTCCGATCTTCCGGGACTGGACGGCGTCGACGCTGCGCGAGCTCTGCGTCATGCTCGCGAGCTCGCTGCGCTCCCTCGACCTCGTCACGCGGCTGGACGCGGCGCGCCTCGGAATCCTGATGCCGGAGGCGGACGCCGCGGGCGCTTCGATCGTGCGTCGACGGCTGTTTGCGCAGCTCCATGAGATGTCGTTCGTTGACCGCAGCGGCAACGATCTCGTTCCCACGTGGACCGTCGCGACCTGGTCCGAACGCCGCCAGCCGATCGAAGAGGTCAAGCGCTTCCTGTTCCCGGACTCCGAGCTGCAAGGGGGTGACGTTTGAGGAGCCTCCAACGACTTCGGCACGTTCGCCCGGCCGTCCAAGAGAGCGCTTTCCAGCAGACCCGGATCCACAAGCTTGACACCAAGGCGGTCAAACGCAGGGAGAGGGCGATCTGGCTGCGGCGGCTCCGCCGGGCCGTGTTCCTGATCGTCATCGCCTCGATCACGCTGGCGGTGATCTCCACGATCGCTGGATCGCGGATCGTCGCCAACGGGATCGTCCGCAGCAACGTCGTGGTCTTGGAGGCCCCAAATGACGCCCGCATCGCGCGTTGGTACGTGCGTGCGGGGGGCTCGGTTTCCATGGGAGATCCGTTGCTGGAGCTTGAGCCAACGGCCCCAGATCCACTTCGCGCCGAGCTGCGCGCGCGCTGGGAGGCCTCCCTCGCACAGCTCGCTTGGTTCGATGCCGGTGGAGAGCTGGAGCTGAGCGGACAGCCGCGGCGACGCGACAGCGTGGCGGCTGCTCGGCGAAGCGAAGCTCTTGAGCGCGCAGAAGGGCTCGGCCTCGCTGCGCTCGTTCCGGTTCGTATCCAAGAGCAGCGCTTGGCCGAGGCGGAGATCGAAGAGCGCCGCAGGGACCTCGCCGCGGCGGAGCAGTCAGGCCTTGGCCGCGAGGAACGCCAGATGGAGGAGCTCCGCCAGGCCAGGCTTCAATCGGAGCAGGCGGCGGTCGATCGGACGCGGACTGCCGATCTCGCGTCCAGGGGCGTTCAGTCGCGCCGGGAAAGCGAGACGGCGACGCTTTCGGACCGCGTTCTGGCGGCGCGCGTCGATTCCTTGGAGGCAGGTCTTCGACTCCTCAAGACCGAGCGCCGCGGGGCGGTGTCCGCCGCCGAGGCGGCGCTTGAGACCGCGAAGAGTCGGCTCGCGGTGGCGACCGCCCGCGTTGACGAGGCTGCGGCGGCCGTCGACGCCGCCGAGGCGCGCGCGGCCGCTTGGGCCCAGGAGGCCGAGCGTCACCAGGGGCTCGCCCCCAAGGCCACCGTCCGGCCCGAGACCCTTCGAAAAGCCCGGCGTGCCCGGCTCAGCGCCGACGTTCGCGTGGCCCAGGCGGCCTACGACAGTCACGTGCGGGTTTTTGGGGACCGGACCATCTTCGCGAACACGGGCGGCTGCATCGATGAGGTTCTCGCGCTGGAAGGCTCGGTCGTCAAGGCGGGGGATCCGCTGGTGCGCTATCACGACCCCGCCTCCATGGAAGTGGTGGTCTACGCAACGCCGAGCGCAACGGCGGAGCTCTCGGTGGGGGATCCATGCACCGTCCACTGCTCGGCTGATGGCCGCGTGGGCAAGGCGACCATTCTCTCCATCGGTCGGGTTTGGATCGAGGCGCCCAGCGGCCTCGGGCGCAGCGCCGGGGAAGATCGCGTCGCCGTGACCCTGACGATCGATGACGACGTCTCGCCGTTCAGCGCGAACGCGACTGTCAAGGCCGCGTTCGAGACGGACCGCTGGACCGCGTTCAAGCAGCGCGTCCTGGACTGGTTCCAAAGATGATCGAAGAGCTCCTGTCCGCGGTGCTGGTCGCGTTCGACTCCTGGGTGGACCATTGGAGCGCCAGGATGGCTTCCAGCGGCATTCTTGAGTGGCTGGCGTTCTTTGCGCCGGTGCTGCTCCTTGAGGTGCCCCAGTACTACGTGCCCCTCGTCGCGACCTCGTGGGCGAAGCTCACGGGGCGCCTTGGGACTGGGCGATCTGGGGAGCCAGCGCTCCGGTCGAACCGCGCCCGAGGATCGCGCCGCTGGCCCATGGTCTCCGTGGTGGTCGCGGGCCGTAACGAGGCGAGCTCGATCGAGGCATGCATCCGCTCGCTCGTGGACCAGGGTTACCCCAACCTTGAGATCATCGTGGTGGACGACCACAGCGAGGACGACACGTACAAGATCGCCAAGCGCTACGCGAAGAAGGGGGTGATCCGGGTCATCCGCAACAATGAGGGCCTCGGCCGCAGCGGCCGTCCGACGGCGTCGAACCTAGGCATGCGCTTCGCGAACGGTGAGATCCTCGTCTCCCTTGACGCGGACACGACGTTCGACAAGGGACTGATCGAGGCGCTCGTTCGCCCGTTCGATGATCCGACGATCGGCGTCGTGGCGGGGAACGTGCTGGTGCGCAATCGCACGACCAACTTGCTCACACGGATTCAGACCATCGAGTACGCGGTGAGCATCGATCTGCACAAGCGCTTCAGCGGGATGATCGGGAGCACTCTGCAGGCAAGTGGTGCCATCGGTGCCTTCCGTCGGTCCGCGGTGATCGACATCGGCGGGTGGGACCCGGAGCTGGCGGAGGACGGGGACATCTGTCTGCGGCTCGTCAAGGCGGGATGGCGCGTGACGTTCGTGGCGGAGGCTGTGGCTCTGACGGACGTGCCCGACAAGTGGAAGGTCATCATCAAGCAGCGCAACCGCTGGGACCGCGGCGGCTACCGCGCGTACTTCGCGAAGCATGGGCGCTTGCTCTTGCCCTCGTCCAGCACGCCTGGCTACGCGTACGGCATGTGGGGGGAACTGATCTTCTCCACTGTCCTTCCGCTGATGTACCCCATCTATCTTGTGTGGCTCGTCTGCCAGGGCTTCGCGCTATGGAGCTTCGTCGCCCTCACCTCGACGGTGCTCTACCTCATTCTGGCCCCTCTTCCGCTGATCGCGATCGCCATCGTCTCCACGCGAACGAGAGACGTCGGCAACCTGATCACGGCGTCGTTCGCCATGCCCTTCTACCGCAGCCTCATGCGCTGGGTGAAGATCCGCGCGCTCCTGCGGGAGATCTTCAGGACCAAGTACGAGGACTCTTTCCTGCCTGACTCGGCGTGGAAGAACGCCCCCAGGTACTAGAGCGGATGGATATTGCGGTCGGCCCAAGGCGCAGGATCTGGAGCCGCTGACTCATCGCTTCGTGGGACCCGATTCAGGGCTCTCGTAAGGGCCGCTGTCCGCTCAACGATTTCACTGGCTCGCGCTGATGGATTGACGGCATGGGACGGGTCGAATGGCACCTGAGTGCGAGGCGGGTGTCTGGCGACTTTTTCCCGGATTTCGGCTCCGAATCAGGGCACCGAAACACCTACCCGTTGGGTGCGGCTTCGCGCCCCAACTCGCTCGCACTGCGTGCTCACACTGGGCTCAGCCCAAGGTCGCACATGGATCTGCGCGTTGAATCAGGGAGCAGGCAAGGGGATAGGAGAACCCCGGGTCTGGTCTCGCTTCCCTTACCCGAGTCTTCCCCAAGGCGATCCGCCGGCGCGTTCGTGACGCTCCAGGGCTTCCGAGCTCCCGATCCAGCACGCTCGGTGGAGGGGCCAGCGACCATAA
>CALHGQ010000184.1 GCA_938030175.1 uncultured bacterium
ACATGCCCAGGCCCAGGGATCGAGCGCTTCGCTGGGTTCGACGAAAGCTTCATCACCGGGCGCCAAGCTTCGCTCGGGCCCTCGCGTACGGCGCTCAGCTTGTAGACCACCCCGAGTGCGGCCTGCTCGCCGCCCGTGACGAGGCGGGTGCCGACGCCGTACACGTCGATCTCTGCGCCTTGGGCACGCAGCTCGGTGATTTTGCGCTCGTCGAGATCGTCGGAGGCGACGATGGACACGTCGGGGAAACCGGCTTCGGTGAAGGCCTGGCGGGCGTGGCGGCTGAGCTCTACCAGGTCGCCGGAATCGAGGCGAATACCGCTGAGCTCGTGGCCCCGTTCGCGTAGGTCCCTCGCAACGCTGATAGCGTTTTCGATCCCGCGCTCAGTGCTGTAGGTGTCGACGAGCAGGACGCAGCCCTCGGGCATGGACTCGGCGAAGGCGTCGAACGCCGCGCGCTCGGTGTCGAAGGCGCGGCCGTCCCCAGCGAAGGATTGGACCCAGGCGTGGGCGTGGGTGCCCTTCACAGGAATGCCGAGCTGAGCGCCCGCGAGGACGTTGGAGGTTCCCGCAGCTCCGCCGACCCAGGCCGCGCGCGCCGCGCTGATCGATGCGCCGAAGCCCTGGGCGCGTCGGGCGCCGAACTCGAGCACGGCCGCGGGGCCTGCGGCCCGTACGATGCGCGCCGCCTTGGTCGCGATCAGCGTCTCGAATCCAATGGCGTTGAGGAGGAGCGTCTCCACGAGCTGCGCCTGCCATAGCGGACCGGTGACGCGCACCATCGGCACGCCGGGGAGGACCACGGTTCCATCGGTGACCGCGTCGACCGTGAGGTCGAACCCCTCCATGTCGCGCAGCACGCCCAGGAACTCTGGCTCGAAGAGCGAGCCTCCGCTGGGGCCCGGGAGCGCCGCGAGCGCGTCGATGTCGGCATCGGAAAAGCGCAGCCCGTCGAGGGTTTTTAGTGCGTCCGAGACGCCCGAAGCTAGGGCCCACGTGCCGCCGAACGGTGCGCGACGAAATGCCAAGAGGAAGGTCCCTTCCGCTGCCATGCGTCCTGCCTTCCAATGGCCCCTGGCCATCGTGAGCTGGTAGAGGTCCGTCAGGAGCGCAGCGCTCAGCGCCGCTCGTGGGTCATGGCCCGGCCGCTCGTCCCGTTTTCCGTCGTTCTTCATCTGATCCTGTGGCGATTGCACCGAAGGTGAGGTAGCCGGTAGCGGCTCCTCCTCTAGGTGTATATCGGACACTTAGGTTCAAAGCGAACGAGAATCCCCAGGAATCAGCGCGGCAGCGGCGCAGGCTGCCGATGGGACAGGGCGGTGGGGGGCAGCCCCTACGGCACGAAGGAGACGGCCGTCGCTTCCGTCAGGTTGAACAGCGATCCGCCCGCGGCGTTGTCCCGGAACCAGGCCTGGAAGCCCCAGGTCGTTCCCGCGGTGATCGGTCCGCTCGGTGCGGCGACGGCGGTGGTGTCGAGGTCGTGGGTCATGACTCCGGCCGGAGTCGCGAACTCAACGGGGAGCCGCTGGACGGTGCCGCCGAGGCAGAGGGTGCCGTTCCCGACGGGAAGGTTGGTGGTGCCGTCAGCGAAGAAAAACAGGCCCACGGTGGACGCGGGGAGATCGCTGGCCACGAGCTGGAGACTGTTGGCTGCGAGGCTGCTGGAGCCTGCGGTGCCCAGGGTGCCGGCCGCGCCGCTCGAGTTCGCTTGGGCTTCGCAGATGCGGAGGGGGCCGGGGTTGCACGAGCCGGTCACCGAGGCGTTGTTCGGGCTTCGAAGGGCCTGGCCAAACTCGATCCAGTCGGCCCCGTCGTCCCGGAGTTGGGCGCCGAGCCACGGTACGAGCAGAGCCAGCGTACGCTCGTGCTGCTCGGTACGGCTGATCGAAGCCGAGCAGAACTCGCCCGTGTTGCAGAAGAAATCCGACGCGGCGAACTGGCAGTGAGACGCGCCGTCGATCTCCACCAGGGTGCTACAGCTCGACGCGAGCGCGGCGTGGATCAGACCTTGGTGTTCCGCAAGCGGTGTCACGCAATCGTTGGTTCCAGCGATCATGAGCGACGGCTGGAGCACGAGCGCGGCCGCCGCTTCGGCGGACGGGTTGGTCTCAGCAGCAGCCAGGTTGAACACGGCGTCGATGCTGAGGTCATAGGAGGCAGCCAGGACGCTGGCGCCGCCGCCCATGGAGTGGCCGCCGACGGCGGAACGAGCCCCGACCGCGCCGAAGTACGGACTTCCGGGCGTCGAGCCTTCCAGCTGCATGCGCCCGATCAGGAACGCGAGGTCCAGTCCCAGCGCGCCGTGGTTCGGAAGCACGTTCCCTTCGGTGCGAGGAAGCACGACGATGTAGCCCTCGGGCACGAGCGCTTCCCAGAGGAACTCGTAGCGATCGGCAACCATCAAGAAGCCGTGGCCAAACGAGACGACGGGGAACCCAGCGCTCGGCGCCGACGCGACCGGAGCGGAGTCGCCGTTCACCGTGGCGGGGTACCAGATCTCGGTGGAGATCGTGCGGTTGTTCCGGGACGAGTCCGTGAACGTCACGGTCTCGTGCCCAATGGCGAAGGGTGCTTGGAGGGCCGCGGTGAGCAGGGCTGAGGTCATGAAGAGCATCCCCAGATCTTGCCCTACCGCCCGTCATCGAAAGCTGACAGCTCCGTCATGGGCGCCGCTCGGAGCGCCGATTGATTCGCCGATGTTTCGAGCCGATGTCGGAGGTGTGAGCGATGCACGGTTCGCGCTTGAGGTCGCTCCCGACCGAACCTCCGTTTGCGGTCGCGGGTGAGGCTGAGCGTTCGACCTCGGCTCCGCTCGTTCCCCTTGGGCCCGTTCGCTGCGACCGTCGAACGCACGCCTGGTGTCAGCTCTCGCGCAGAGAGCGGAGGCCGTCGACCACGCCGAAGCGACTTTCGCCAAAGCCGCGACGCTCCTCACCACCATCGCCGCGCACGTCGACTTCGGGTCATCGCTCGACGTTCGCGTGATCTCCTTCCCGTGGAGCCGCGGGGAGATCGCGCGAACGTTCGGCGTTGTCAGTGGTGGCCGTCTACATCGCGAGCGTGCCCATCCTCCAGCCGCTCGACGGCCGACAGTCCGGCCGCGCACCGAGATCGTTTTGGTTCGGTTAGCGAGACACCGTTCGCGCCCTTGCGGCACGGCCAGTCCGCGCGTTCAGGACTAGACATGCGATCGAGTCGTTGATGGTCTTTTCGACCGCTTCATCTCCGCTTGAACTTGGGTCGCGGCTTCGGCCTCGCCAAGGAGATTCGGCGGCTCCCGGTGAGTCCGCACAGTCGCTCCGTCGCCGTTTCCCACCCCCGCACGTTGGTAGAAGCGTTGCCTGGGAGCTCCTTCATCGCCCACCCCGTGTCTGTCTGTGCGACAGGCCCCTGGGGGAGGGGTTTGTCTCTGCGGCTCCCCTGTCTTTGAGTTAGTCTTCGCGGGGGCCCAAGCCGCGGGCCCTATTCGGGAAATCCGACCGCGCGCTCTGCGCAGCTCGTCGGCTCCACGAAGCCCATTGAACGTCCTCCCCTTCATGTTCTCACAACTAGACATCTCCTCGTCGAGGCCGGTACGTGCCGTGCTTGAAACAAGGCGCGCCCTTCCGCTGGTGCTCCCAGCCGCACTCGCACTTCTTGCGAGCTGTGGAGGCGGTGAATCCGAGCCCCTTCCCCCGGGCGTGGCGACCCACTCGGGGATCCTGTCGAGGCTTGTCTCCGACGCGCGTCTTGCGGATGGGGCCGAGATTGAAGTCGTGGAAGTCTCGGCGTTCCGCATGACGGCGAAGAACCGGGCCAAGGCCCCCTGGGTCGCGAGGGGCGGCGACAAGATCATCAACGCCGTGGTGCGTCCACCCGGTGGCAGCAAGGACCGGGAGGACTTCCTTCCGGCGCTCGTGGCCCGCGGAAAGGGCCCGAAGAGCTTCACGCATTCCTGCGAGTTCAAGCGCGGCGACGTCACGGAGGTTCAGCTCTTCTTCACCTCTTACGGAGTTGGCACCGAGGAGCTTCGGGTGGTGACCCTCGACGAAGATGGCAACGCTGCGGAGGCGAGCGAGCCGATGACGATCGGCGCTCGGCCAGAGCCCCACTTCCTGGAATTCGTCATTCCGCGCTCGAACAAGAAGTCGCTCAAACGCACCGGTATCCGCGTTGAGGTCAAGGGCAAGGGAGCCCACGCGGGCCTGCTCTCGTTGACGGCTCTCAACTCCCCGGTCCAGGAGCTCATGCCCGAAGTTGGCAAGGGCGACGAGGTGGAGGTGGATCACTCGATTCGATTCGCCGCGGGACTGGTGGAGGGCACCCCGTGGGAAGCGGACTTGCAGAGCGGTGGGTCGCAGGACGGCACCGTGACTTTGCGGATGAGCCTGGCGGTTCCTGCTTGGGCTGGCGGGCTGCCGAAATCGTCGGAGATCACGCTTAGCTACGAGGGCGAGAGCGGTCCGGCAGAGGTCGCGGTCAGCGTCCCAAGCGACTCCGAGTCGAGCTGGCAGGACCTGTCGGTGGATCTTCCAGGATTGAAGGCGGGGAAGTCGTCCATTCGACTCTCCGCGTCGGACCAGGACGACGACGCCCAGTCCGTCCTGTACGTCGGTGACGCCGTGCTGACCCAGCGAGTGAAGGAGCCGCGCACCGTGCTACTGATCACGTCGGACACCCACAGGGCCGATCACATGGGCTTGGCGCGTTCCAGCGCCGTGGTGGAAACGCCAGCGCTCGACCGCCTTGGGCGTCGCGGCGTCTTCTTCGAAGATTGCCAATCAACGACCAACGTCACCAACCCCAGCCACATCGCGGTTCTCTCGGGCATTCACCCCCGCGACACGCAGATCGTCGACAACACGACCCAGCTGGCCGATCAGGTCGAGACCCTCGCGGAGGTCTTTCAGTCCGAAGGCTATCGAACGTTCGCGGCGATCAGCACGCAGCACCTGGAGCCTAGCCAAAGCGGACTCGGCCAGGGCTTCGATCGTTTCGAGTCCACGGAGTCGTTCAAGCGCACCGGCGACCACGCTGTGCGCCGCATCGAAAGCTGGCTCGAGGAGTCCGAGGGCGTGAATACGTTCGTGTGGCTTCACCTCTTCGACGCCCACGCCCCCTACGATCCGCCGCCCCAAAGTCGCAGCAGCGCCCTTGACGACCTCTCGAAGACGAGCGGCGAACTCGGCTTGGACGACCAGTACGTGCCGCGCTGGATCAAGAACGCCGGTGTGCGCAACGGTGACTATATCGACGGGCTCTATCGCGCGGAGGTGGACTGGGTCGACGACGCGTTGGCGGATCTCCTCGGATCCCAGCGTCTCGATGACGCGTGGATCGCCTTCACCGCGGACCATGGCGAGAGCCTTCGGACCCACAACGTCTACTGGGACCACGCCGGCCTCTACCTGCCGATGGTGGATGTGCCGCTCATCATCGCTGGTCCAGGGGTCGAGGCCCGGCGCAGTGACGTGACGGTCCAGCAGCTCGACGTGGGCCGGACGCTCATCAATCTCGCCGGGATCGACAACTCTTCTTACCCGGGCCGAGACCTCGTGGCGGCGGCCGTCGACGAGGCCCCCGACGAGCCACGCTTTGCCATCGCCGCCCATGGCCTCCAGGCCAGCGTCAGTGCGGGGCCATGGTTCTACGTGATGGACCTGCGTGACTACTCCCATGACGGCGCGCCGCACAGGTGGCAGCACGGCCGGGGCCAGCTGTTCGATCGACGCAAGGGTGTCAACAACGAAGACAACGAGGTCGACGATCAGCCAAAGCAGGTCGAGCGAATGCGTGCGCGCTTGATCGATTTCTTGTCGAGCGGCTCCTCGGCGGCGCTTGGCTCGGCCAGCAACATCGACGAGAGCGCGGCAGAGAACCTGCAGGCCCTTGGGTACGCAGGGTTCACGGCGCGGACGGATAGCACCTGGTGGACCCCCCCGGAAGGGGAGGGCGAGGCCAGCGGCGACGGACGGTAGCGACGCTGCTGCTCGGCTTTCGAGCGAGCCTGCAGGGAATACGGGGACGGTCGAGTAGTCAGTGCGAGTGCGCGTGGATAGCTTCTCGGCCGAGGGATCCCCGTTCTTCACTCCAGGCGACTTCTTCCCACCCCATAGAGAACTTGATGCCGATTTCTTCCGCCCTCCGGGCGTTCGTACTCACGTCCTTCTTACTTTCTTCGCTCGCGTCACTGGGCGCCGCGAATCAGAAGGACGCCATCCCCTTCCGCGACCTGGGCCTCGCCTTTGTCGAGGCCAACTGCCCTGAGGGTTCTGAGACGGCGGCCTGCCCTTTGGAGGACGTGCTCTCGACCAGCTACGTGACGTTCCGCGCGGGCGCGTTCGACCTTGCTTTGCCGCTGGACTACTTCAAGGGCAAGCGGAGCGCTGAGATCGCCACGGTCGTTCAGGCGACGCTCGATGTGCAGGCGGAGTGGTTTCGACGCTTTGCCAAAGAACCGGCGACGCTTGAGGCCGCCCAGGCGGACCTCGCCGTCCTCAGCGATTGGATCGGGGGCTGGAAGAAGAACGCCCTCAAGAAGGTGGCGAAGGGAGAAGGCGGCGCCCTGCTCGATGCCCTCCAGGCAGACGAGACGGTGCGCGAGGCGGCGGAGCGACTCGCGCCGATGGTCTTCGACGCAGAGACCATGGCCGTGGTGCCGCAGTTCATCGATGTCATTCCGATCGTCTTCGCTCCGACGCGGCTGAACTTCATGCAGTTCGTGGGCTACGGCGGGATGCTCAAGCCCGAGCTGCAGGACTCGATCTGGAAGCCCTACGTGGCGGAGTGGACGCAGTTCTGGATCGACCAGACCATGGTCGTGGCACTGGAGTACTCGCCCTGGACGGACGATCCCAAGTTCAAGAAGGGCCTCTCGATGAACAAGTTCGACAAGGATGGCCAGCGCCAGCACGTGGTGCAGCAGATGGCAGCGGCGCTTTTGACCAAGACCATGAACCGTCTGGACGTTCCGCTCCTGGACAAGGGCCTGGCCGTTCACATGACCGTGGCGGTGTGCGGCAAGGCCAACACCGTGGACGGCGAAGGCGCGATCAGTTCAACGGGCGCGTCAACGGCGCCCTTCGAGCGCTTCGTCCCGGGGGGGAACTCGGAGGGCGGGGTGCTCCCCGCCGTACCGGCGATCGGCTTCGATGCGATTCGTGAGAGTCGATGGCGGAAGACCAAAGCGGGCCAGCTCTACTTCGAAGCGCTGAAGTCCGGCCAAGAGCAGGGCGGCAAGCGCGCCAAGAAGGAGAAGAAGCGAGTGCTCAACCGGCGGGCCGAGGCGCACTTTGGTCTCACCTCCCCGATCGGCAAACACACCGCCGTCACCGCGCCTTTCCTCGGCAAGCCCGCCGATCAGAGGCCGTATCCAGAAGGTCAGTTCCTCAACGACTACCGCGAGTTCTTCCGTTCGTATCAGACTTGCTTCGTGGACTGGTTGGCGACGACGGGCTCGGAGGGAGATACCGCCGAAGCCGCCCAGGAGAAGTTCGTCCAGCTGCTCTCCAAGCTCTCACTCGAGAGGAACGTGCAGCTCGACGACGCCGTGATGGAGCTCTACGGCGAACCACTGACCACCCTCGACGGAAGCGCCGGGCTGGAGTGGCGCTTTCTGACCTGGCTCAAGGAGCAGTGACCTCCGCGCAGCGCCGGGGTTGGCGCCGGCGCGTCCCAGCGCGAGCTACCACGACGGGCGCCCCGGGATGTCGCTTGCGGCGACTGCTTCGACTGTCTCCGAAAGCGGAAAGCTGTGCTCGCCTCCGTGCACGACGTAGGTTCGGTCTAGCTGGAGCGTCTTCCTGGCTGAGGTCAATGACTTGCTGGTGGAGGGCTGTGTTGTCCGCTTGATCTCGAAGCCGATGCGTTCGTTCCCTCGCACGATCAATAGGTCGATCTCTGCGCCCGCATGGGTAGCCCAGTAGTAGCGCTGATCCGGACGGCTGCCCGTCACAGAGGCAAGTTGGTCGATGATGTAGCCTTCCCAAGACGCCCCTAGCACGGGATGGCGTTCCACCGCGACGCGATCGGGTAGGTCGAGCAGGCCGTGGAGGAGCCCGCTATCAGCGAGGTAGACCTTGGGTGACTTGACCTGCCGTTTGCCTACGTTCTCGAACCAAGGTCGGAGCTGATTCACAACGAGCGCCGAGGTCAACAAATCCAGGTAGCTGCGCACCGTTGTTTGGGCCACTCCAAAGGAAGAAGCGAATCTTGACCCGTTCCACACCTGGCCGTGAACGTGAGCGAGCATGCGCCAAAACCGATCGTGGGTTTGGGCTGGTACGCGGCTACCCAACGCCGGAAGGTCGCGCTCCACAAAGGTGCGGATGAAGTCGAGGCGCCATTGGAAGCTCGCCTCGTCCGAGTCGGCCAGAAGGCTTCTGGGAAAGCCTCCTCGGATCCAGAGGTCCTCTGACCGAAGGTCCGGTCTGTCGACCAGTTCCATGGTTCGGAGGGGCGGAAGGTCGTAGTAGGAGATCCGGCCAGCCAGCGTCTCTGAGGATTGATGGAGCAGGTCGGGCGCTGCACTCCCCAGGATCAAGAACCTTCGGGTTGGATCACGGTCGACGAGGCCGCGCAGCACGGGGAACAGGTTGGGCCTGCGCTGGATCTCATCCAGCACCACGAGGCCCTTCAACGGAAGAAGCGCGAGCTCTGGCTCAGTCAGGCGGGCAAGGTCGGCGGGGCGCTCGAGATCGAAGTAGTGCGCGTCCGTTGTG
>CALHGQ010000185.1 GCA_938030175.1 uncultured bacterium
CGGGTGAACGCGCCTGGCGGAGATCACTGCGGCCTAGGACTGATCGGCAAGATCGAGAAGATGTCGCGCAGCCCCTCGGGCTCGGTCTCGAACTCACGGAGCGCGCGCGGAGCGTCGCCGCTCACGTCGAAGTGCACGATGCGTGAAGCCTCGCTCGGGAGCTCGCGCTGGTAGGTACCCTTCCGAACGAGCATGCGGGCGCGGGCCCGACCTCGATCGGCCAGCGTGCCGTACCGCTTTCGCCGGTAGGCGCTGAATCCTACGAGCACCTCGTCGTCCGAAATCCAGAGCAGACCGCGGCACCAGCCAAGCTCTTCTCCGTGCCGGTACGCACGATTCAGGTCGATGGTGCGGACCATTGAGCCCAACGCATCCAGTCCGTGAAGCACACCGTCCACCGTCGTGAACCAGATCAAGCTGCCCCGCGCAACACCGTCATGGGGACCGGCGGGAAACCTGTGGCGTGTCAGGTTAGGTGGCAGCTCATCGAACCCTGGATGCTCCCTCACGTCGGGAATGACGAGAGCGTCTCGATCCTGAAAGCGAGTCACCCACAAGTCGTCGCCCACGAGGGCCAAGTGATTCGCGTGGGCATGATGGGGCTGGGTAGAGCGCACCTTTCGATAGTCCTTGTCTGGATCGAAGCGATCCCAGACGCGCCCTCGCCCCACGTACCAATGGGCCGTGACCGCGCCGCTTGGATCGAGTCGTAGCACCGCGTCGAGCCCGGTGCTCATGACTAAGTGCTCCCCACCCCCGAGGGCGAGCGCGTGATGGACATCGTTCATCCAGGGGTGGCTCAACGTCCCCCTCGTCGCGAGCAAGGGCCACTCCAGGCTCAGAACCTCAGTCTCTGTGACGAGTGTCAGTCGATCTCCCCTGACGCTCGCAGACTTGAAGAGGATGTTGTCACCCGACGGGCAGCGAGCCTCAGGGGGCGTCACATAGCGCAGCCCCTCACGGAAGCCTCCGCTCTCGAGATCGAACAGGAGAGCCTTGCCAGCGACGAAGGCCGTCCACTCCGATGGATCCGAGGGCACGGGGCTCGGCTCTCCTCCGACGATTAGGAAGGCACTTCCAGGCATGGCAGCAATTTACGGCAGGGGAGGGCGCCGCGGGGCCACACACGGCGGCAAGAGAAGAGCCGACGAACATTTTTGACGATTGTTTCGGGGGAACGAAACGCGACTTACGGGCTCAGGGTTGAGGGCGATCTCTTCGTCCCTCGCCCCATGCCACCCTGGCCTTGGGGCTCGTATCCCCCCTTGCCCGTCCCAACGATGCAAACCCACAAGCTTCCCCTCTTCGCGCTTCTCCTCTGTGCCCCCCTTGCCGCCCAAGAGGGCCTTGTTGCCTTCAAGGTGGTCGATTCCGCCCCCGGTCCCCAGCCCAACATCCGCGCCTCTGCGACTCCGACGCTCGGCCAGCTTTACCCGCTCTCATCGAACCTGTTCGTGGAGAACGGCTCCGGAGACGTGGGGATCGGCACGACCAACCCGCAGGCACGCCTGGACGTTGCAGGAAACGCACGAGCCAACAACGTCGATGTCGGCGGTGTCCTGACGTCACTCCTGAACATCGTCAACGGGCGCACGGAGCTCAACGGCCGCGTCGGCATCGATACCGCGTCTCCGATCGTCGACTTCGACATCGCTCAGCGCATCTGGATGGGCCGCAACCCGTTCGGGCTGAACGAGACCGCGATGATGACCCATCACCCCGATGGCACCCGTGCCGCCTACATCGGCCCTTTCAGCGCGACGCGGTACGTGGTGGGCGTCCATGAGACCACGGGAACCTTCATCAGCTGTGGCATGGAGTTCAATGAAGTCGCGGACCAGTCGTCTCTGT
This sequence comes from uncultured bacterium, assembly GCA_938030175.1. Taxonomy (GTDB): domain Bacteria; phylum Planctomycetota; class UBA1135; order UBA1135; genus Saltatorellus. The sequence goes on from CALHGQ010000185.1 coordinate 1,852, forward strand.
TCGCTACGGTGAAGAACTTCCGTGAGACCAACCCGCGCAACCCCGAAACCGACATCGTCTACGCGTGCGTCGAGGGCCCTGAGGCCGCGGCCTACCTTCGCGGCACGGCTCAGCTGCTCGACGGGTACGCGCGCATCGAGCTCCCCGAGCACTTCTCTGACGTAGCTGTTTCCGAGGGCATGACGGTCCAGGTGACGCCGCGCTCGGCCGGCTCACGGGGCATGGCCGTGGTGGAGCGCACGAACGAGCACATCGTTGTGCGCGAGCTGATGAATGGTCAGGGCACGTACGAGTTCGACTGGGAGGTCAAGGCCGTCCGCCAGGGCTTCCAAGACTACGAGGTCATTCGCCCCAAGCTGCGTAGCCCCCAGCTCAGGACCGCCGCTGAAGCGGATCCGATCGTGCGCTAGCGAGCTAGGGCGGCGGCGGGTGAAGAGCTCGACGCCGCCCCAGGATCATCGTGAGTGCGGATCCCCATGATCCCGGCGACGACGCCCGCTGATCCGATCGCGGCGAGGAATTCGCCGACCGTCTCCATATCCAGCGCGGACTCGTGATGGCACAAGAAGCGCTCGCGCTGGTCGTCGGTCATGGGAAGGGCAGAAGAGTGCGGGAGGTTCCAGCGACGCTTCGTCGCTGACTCTCCCCCCATCCGCTGCGCCCATGACCCGTTGCAGAAAGTCCGTCAGAGCTGCGCTTCCTAGCGGGCGAGTTCCGGAGCCAGTCCTGCCGCCCTACGGCACACGGCCCCCAGGCGCTGAGGATGAGCGTAGTCATCCACGCCCATGTCTTGCCGCTACCGGCAGAGGTTCCTGAGCGTTCCCAGTGGCCTGATCGACAACGGAACCTTTGGCCCAGTGGTGACCGGCACGAGGCTTCCGATGGAAGAGATCCCCGCGACGAATTCCCTGGAAGCCATGGTTCGATCTGTCCCGCAGCATGAGCGCCCGGTGGGATCGGTTGCGGCCACCATCAGGTCGCTGAGTCCGTTTCCCGGGCCTGGCAGCGACCGGGTCGAGTCCCCGAACAGCGCCGCGGCGCCAGAGCTGAAGACGGCCACCCCCTTGAGATCAGTGACGGTGTCAGGCACGTGGATCTGTTGCGCACCCACAAACACTCCACCGGTGGTCATCTTGGCTGCGATCCCATTCGTGACCAGGTCATTGCCGACGATCAGGAGCTGTCCATCCTTCGTGAGGGAGAAGGCATGCGGTTCGAACTTTCCGCCGGGCGGCGCGAGTTCGGTCGTCATCACCGTACCGGTGGCGGTGAATCGAGAGATGAATGCAAACGCTGAGTCGAGCCTCTGCTCGAGTACGAAGAGCTGTCCATCCGATGCCTGGAGAACATCGACTCCCCTTGTCTGCTCTCCGCCGTTGTGAGTGATTTGCTGTACATCAAGGAGCAAGAGCTGGGGGTCTAGGGTGACGAGCACGCTGGAGGAGTCGAACCCGGTGAAGCTCGATACCGGCTTGAGATGCTCGCCAGCGATAGCGATGACTCCATCACGCAGTTCCAGGATCTTGTTGCCCCTCAGTAGAAGCGACGGGCCAGCGCTCACCGCGATCGGCATGAGAGGAGTTCCTGAACTGTCCGTCGTAAGGACCAATAGATGGTCACCCACGGAGCCAGTGCACACAAAGTTGCCGTTGGGCAGCTGAATCACGTCGTTGAGCGAGCTATCGCCCGGTCCAAGGTCGATCCGCGCGGAGTAGACGAGCGCCCCTGTGCTGTCTACACGAGCTACGACAGCCTCGGTACCTCCTAGGCTCACCGCCTCGCCGACAGCGAGATAGCCGCCGTCTGACGCCTCGGCGATTCCATGTCCAGCCACGAAAGAGCCCGCTTGGAATACCCCCAAGGTGAACGCAAGTCCACCGGCTCCGTCTCCGGCGAGAAGCGTCATGTCAGAACCGAAGAGGCCGTCGCGCGTTGAACCCACTGCTGCGAACGAGCCTGCCGTTGTCGGAATGATGCGGGCGGCTTGATCGAACCTGTCCATGTCCGCTGCTGCGCAGAACCCCTGCGCCATGGCAACAGGCCCGCCCGAAGCAAGGGATAGGGTCGCGACAAGAGCCGGGGTGAAGAGTGTCGCACAGTTGATGATGTTCCTCATGCCAGTGTGTGCATGGAGCATTGGCTGCGTTACGGAACTTTCTTGCGAATTTGTGGCGCGGAATCGGCGCTCTTTGCGAGGCCCACTTGCAAGCAACGGTGGTAGCACCGCTCTCGCCAACGGGAACACCCCCAGCTTCCCATGGAGCCCTCTGGCGTCCTATCGAATGATTCATCCTGACCAAGATCCATCGACCGCTTCTGACGATGTTGCGGGCTCGCGAGACGAGGAATCTCCGGACCCAAGGGGGCATGGGGAGTGTCAACAGAACCTTGAGCACATCTACGCCACGCTCTGGGATCCACTCCACAGGTACTTTCGCAGACGCTGTCGCGACGCTGACTCGGCGGTCGACATGACGCAAGCGTTCTTCCTCAGCATCATCGAGCGCAGGGAGATTCAACGTGCCATCGCGTCGGGCGTACCGCTCCGTCCCTACTTCCTGAAGGCCGCGAAGCACTTCTCTATCAACTCCCAAGAGCGCGAGCGTGCGCTGATGAGAACCCCGTCCCACGGCTGGAACACCACCCGAGACGTTTCGGAACTCTGCGACCTAAAAGAGGGCGCTTCCCAAGCGAGTGCCGATCGGGTGGAAGTGAACCTGCACGTCGTCCAGGGAGCGGTGGATCGAGCACTCGTCGAGCTGCGGCGCATAGCGCAGCACAGGGGACTCCTTGCACTGCTCGATGCCGTGAGCCCGGGATTCGTCGGCGAGAGAACGGATAGGACCTACACGGAGCTCACCCAAGAGTTCGGCGGTTCCGAGGGGGCGCTCCGAGCTCAAGTGCATCGGCTGCGGACACGCTTTCGCGAGCTCGTGAGCGCCCATCTCGACACGGCCGCAACGGCCGGACGGAACTGTGGCCAGCCTCGCCGTTCGCTGGTGCGATGATCGCCGTCGAATGGAGTCACTTCGTGAAGAGGCTTCTGAGGGAGGACGATCCGCTGTGGCGCTGGCGGCGACACGGATCGGTCGCTGCTCCTACTCATCCCGTGCCGCCCAACGGCCGCCGATCGAGATGGGCGGAACTGCCGCGAACAAGTACTGCCCTGCTTCGACTTTTGGGCAGTCAGGGGGGGGGCGACTCTGCGGGATGGGCTCGGGGCTCGGCGCTACCGGGAGGGCTGCTGGCCTGGATAGCGCAGATGACCAATCGCGAGACAGTCGAACATGCTGAAGGAAGCTGAGGGACGAGCGCGCCAGAGTTCGCTAAACATGCTGGAGCACGTGCTGTTGCCGCTGCTCCCCCTCCGACTGCAACCATTGATCCCCATGCTGCGCTCCCTTCGTCCTTCCTCCGCCCAATCCGTCCGTCAGATCGCGCTCATTTCTTTCTGTGTGGCGGCGGCCACAGCCGCGGCGCCAAACGCTTCGGCTCAGTCATCGCTCGCGTGGGCAGACTGGTCAGGGGACGGGAAGCTCGATGCTTTCGCGATCCGGCCCGACGGCTCGGGAGTGCTCCTCCGGAACTCTGGCGACGGCACCTTCGAGGACTGCACCAATTCAGCCGGGCTGAGGCCCGATCCCGTGAGCCACGCCGCGTTCGGCGACGCCGACGGGGACGGAAGGCTCGACTTGTTCCTGTCGCTCAGCACTGGCCGCTGCAGGCTGCTCCTCCAGGGAGACCCGGGCGACTTCGTTGATATCACTTCGGCCAGCGGGCTAGACGGCGCCCGGCCGACGAAACGGGCCTCGTGGTTCGACTTCGATGGAGACGGTGCCATGGACCTCCACGTCACGGGACTGCGCGTCGACACCCTCTATCGCGGGCTCGGCCGTGCGCTCTTCGAAAAGGTGGACCTCGACGGCGCGATCGGGCTACCCGCGTCCATCTCCCACGGCATCTCTCTTGCAGACAAGGCGATTCCAAGCGCTGAGAGCGCTCCTGCGGGGCTCCACCCACCCACTTCGCAAGCGGGGATCTCAAGCACCAACATCGCGCTTCCGCCCGCAGCGTCAGCCGGCAACGGAATCGGTATCTGCGCAGCGACGATCGAAGATCTCGCCTCAGGAAGCTGTCTCACGGCTTCGAGCGTTCCGCAGCTTGGCTCGCTCTATCCACTGTCCGCCGAACTGTTCGTTCACCCCTCCGGCTTCGTGGGGATCGGAACGACGAGCCCAACGTCGAGGCTCGATGTGGTGGGAACGGTTAAGGCTGAGACGTTCACCTCGACCGCTGTTGCCGGAGTCGCTCCGTTCTCCGTCAACTCAAGCGAGAAGGTCATCCAGCTCAACGCCGACCTCCTCGACGGACTCTCTGCCGCGGCCTTCCGCTCCGCAGGCGCCGCCATCACAAGCGCTGACGTCCTCGATGGCTCACTGGTGAACCAGGACATTGCCGCGGGCGCGTCGATTGATGGCACGAAGATCAACCCAACGTTCGGGTTCCAAGAGATCACGAGCACGAGTCGCGCTGATATCACCGGCCCGGTCGTAAGCGGCGAGGGATTGGTTCGAGGAGCCCAGGACAACCTGTCCGTTTACGGCAGCCTAGCGGTGCAGGGAGGCGACCTCTTCGAGGGGGTCCCCACCGCGAACTACAACGGCCAAGAGATTGGCGTCGTCGGGATCTCCGCTGGCACTAGTGTCGACGACAACTACGGGATCGTGGGCCACTCGAACCACGTTGGGGTCCGCGGCGAACACAGCCTGAGGCCGGACGACAACTACGGTGAGCTAGGCAAGGAAGGCATCGGCGTCTTCGGAACGGGAGAGTTCGCAGCAGCGCGATTCGAAGGCCTGGTCCAGATCGATAGCGACACCGATGCGATCCTGGCGAACTCCCAGGGGGACTCGCTGACGGCCTCAATCAGCTCGAACGGCCCGACTTCGCCGTTCCCAGCGCTCGCTGTCAATTCGAACTCCGACCGAAACGGCCACGACCTCAGCCGCTTCCGGAGGCTTGGCGACGGCATGGGCAGCGCCATTGCGGTCCAAGTGGAGAGCGATACCGGCCTGGGCGATGGACTGACCGTCGTCAATGACGGATCGGGCTACGGCGCGCACCTGCAATCTATGTCTGGGGAAGCTCTGCGCGTGGATCGACGCGATAACGCCGGAACCATCCTTTCCGCGACAAACGGTGCCGACGTCGAATTTCGCGTGGACAGCACCGGCAACGTCTTCTGCGACGGCCAGTTCAGCGGTGGAGGCGCCGACTACGCTGAGTGGCTCCCCAAGGAGGACCCGAACGCTGTGTTTCGAAGGGGGGACGTCGTCGGAGTCTTCGGCGGCAAGATCAGTCATCGGGTCAGCGATGCCGAACACGTCCTTGTCATCTCTTCCAACCCTGTACTCGTCGGCAACGCGTGCGAGGCTGAGCTGAACGGACGGGAGCACCATGAGGTGGTGGCCTTCCTTGGCCAGGTTCCGGTGCGCACGCGGGGCGCTGTGTCTATCGGCGACTTCCTGATTCCATCAGGACACGCCGACGGGACGGCCCGTGCGGTGGCCCCCGCCGAGCTAAGTCACAGGGATATCGGACGCGTCCTGGGCCGCGCATGGGAGGCAGCCTCCCCTGGCGCAAGCGGCGAGCTCCACAGCGTCAACGCCGCCATCGGCCTTGACCGAGCGAGCGTGGCTGCCGGAGCCCTCAAGTCCATGGAAGAACGTCTCCGCGCCGTTGAGCACAGCCTCGAGGTGGTGCTGGAGCGCGTGGAGCGCCTCGACGCGACGCGATAGCTTCATCGACATTGGCCGCGAACTTCGGGAGCGCTGCCCACCCTTTGCTGGCCACCCTATGCTGGCCACCCTGTGCTGGCCACGGCGACGAGCGCGGTGGATGCGCCTCGGACCGGACCAGCTCTGGGTCAGGGCCGCAACGGTTCTCGGTCAGCGCGAGATCCGCTGGGAAACCACCACCGTCGAGGTTGGCCAAGCCTGATGCGAACAAGTCTCGCCCATTGCGGGGCCCTCTAGACCGACTTGAGCCACGCCAAGGAGTCTTCCCAGAGTTCGTGCTCTGGCGACAAGCGGAAGAAACCGAAGTGCCCGATCCGGCCCGGAGGAGACTCTTGGGCTCGCACGTGGCGGCGCTCCACAGCGGCGCCGCTGTAGAGTTCGTGGATCGCGGAGACCGCGCGCTCTGGCGCGAGGTTGTCATCGTCGAAGCTCAGCGAAAAAATGGGTCCGGTGAAGTCTTTGAATCGATTCGACGTGTGGGCCTCCACGTCCTTCAGAAGGTACCCAGGGGCACGGCACCAGCGCGCCCACTGACGTGCAACGCCCGCCGGTAGGTCCTCACCGATCCCTAGCCGCTTGGCGGGGAAGTAGGAGCAGATGGCCGTCAGCGACGGCAGCAGTAGGTACCACAATCCAGCCAACATGTACCGCCGCGGGGCGGGCCAGTGCCCCCAATAGCCGCTCTGCGTTGCGACCGACATCATCGCGCTGATCTGCCCATGGTTTCGCGCAAGGCCGAGGATCTGGCCCCCGAAGCTGTGCCCAACCAGAAGGATCTTCTCGTCGGGGAACCGCGCCGCTACCGCGTCGACCACGCTCGGAAAGTCCTGGCTCCCCCAGTCGTGGATGCTCACGCTGAGCTGCCGCAGGGATCCGTCCTGGGAGTCTCCGATCCCACGGTAGTCGTAGGTCACGACTCGGAAGCCCTCGGACCGCAGGAACTCTGCGAACTTCGAGTAGAAGCGCTGCCGTACGCCCACGCCGCTGTTGATGATGACCGTCCCTGTTGGACCGGGCTGATCTGGGGAGTAGAGCGTTGCGGCCAACGAGCCCCCCTTGTGCCCGTCTACCGTGAACGATTCTGCGTTCGTCGATGCTCTTGAAGTCTGCATTCCCATCCGCGAGGGGATCCCCGGTGGCGACCGAACGCCTCGGGACCTAGTGGTCCGGCTCGCGGTTGCGTTGATACTCGATGCTCTTTCTTCTCCAGAAAGGAACGAGCGCGAGCGCGGTTGTGCTGACACTCGACCAGCCGCCCTCATCAAGAGCCTCGAGCGTCCAAGCACACTCCATCCTGCCCCTGATCGAGACCTTCAGCCGACACTGATCGCTCAGCCCATACGAGAAGCAGTTCATGGCTTCCTCGGCCGACTCAAACTCCTCATGCCAGCCTGAGTAGCCGACGATGTACCCCCCATCACTCTCCTTGAGCCAGACGGTGAACCCATCGGCGCTGCGCGGAGCAACTGAGATAGAGTTCTCCTCCAGCTCGAAGTCCAGACCGGAACCTTGGCCCAGTCGTTGTGCGATATCGGAAGCGACTCCCATGGAAGGCTCGATGGTACAAGGGCGCAGTCTCCTTGGCCAGATGGCTGCGCTAGGCCCGACTCAACAAGGCCACCAAGCGCCCGGTCCCGCCGTGCGTGAGAGGCGCTACGCCATATAGACCTTGCTTCCACAGACAGAGCAGAGACCGCCCTTCACGTTGGATCGAACCTTGATGCCACAGGGCTTGCAGTGGCCCCCGCTGGCGAGACCCCAATTGGGACCGAGCGAGGTCCCGCCTTAGGCCTCCCTATCGACGTAGAGATGGGAGGCCGCTCCCTTCTACCTCGGCGTGAATCCGCGGCTAGGCAAGGAACGGCATCACCCGCGACGTCTAGAGCTCGAAGGTCACGCGAACCGCGTTCGTGAAGTTCGACGTGGACTGCCCCATGAAGGTGTCACGGTGCCAGGCCTGGAAGTTCCAGGTCTCGCCCACCTGCGCGGCGACGGGCCCGCTGGGCTGGGAGAGCATGGTGGCATCGATGCCAAAGGACACGACGCCCGTGTTCGTCGTTTGGAAGACGAAGAGGCTGTAGCGACCAATCGGCGCGCCAGAGATGCAGAGTCGCCCGACGCTATTCGCTACCGTGTTGACCACGGTTGCCCCCCGGGAGACGAGAAAGTAGCCGTTCGAGGTGTCCGGGAGCTGCGACGCCCACAGGTCCAGGTTGTTGAGGCTCAGGCGATTCGACCCGAGTGCGATGAGGAGCCCTGGCCGCTGCGTTGAGTTATTGACGGCGGGCCCACAGAAGGGCGTCCCGGCAAACTCGCACACGTCAAGCGTACCATTGCCGTCGATGTCCAAGGCCGGGTTCGCGGCGATCGCACACTCATCGAGAATTCCATCGCCGTCGCAGTCGTCGCTGAGGCCACTGGCGACATCGCACTCATCAAGGGTCCCGTTGATGTTGCAGTCCGACCCGATCGCAAATCCCCACCAGCTGTAGTTCTGCGGGAGGTTCGTCGAGTTCCAAAGCAGGTCCATGCGCCCATCCGAGTCGAAGTCCCCCGTCAGGGTCGACCACTCGCGAACACCCCAGTCCGAAGACGGGTGGGTCTGGCGCGGCTGCCCAAGGCCGAACCTTCCGTCGCCGCGAGAGAGTCCAACGATGATCTGATTACCGACCGACGATGTCGCGTTCCAAACCAGGTCGAGGAGCCCGTTGCCCGTGATGTCCCCTACATCTAGGCTCCAGCTGGACTGGCTACTCCAGCCGGCGTAGCTGTGGTTCTGCTCGGGCAAGAACGAGGCACTGAACGCGGCGCCCGTCCCTGTGACAAGGCCGACGCGGAGCTTCGCGTCAGCGGGGTTCGTACTGCTCCAGACCAAGTCAGAGTCGCCATCTTGATCGACATCGAACGCCCGCGCCATCCAGTCGCGCCCCTGCCAGTTGGTCAGAGGATGTAGCTCGGGTGTCGGGTCGTACTGCAGCGTGTGACCGCTGCTGGTTGCGGCGCTGAAGAAGATGAAGTTCTGGAAGGTCTCCGTGCTCGACCACGCAAGCTCCTCTCTTCCGTCTCCGTTGTAATCGCCCACAATGGCAAGCCAAGGGCGAAAGTCCCAGTTGCCGGAGGGGTGAACGGATGGAGATGCGCACTCAAGAAAGCCCGATGAGCTCGCCGCTGACGCCAACGCGACCCAAGACACGTTGTTGTTCTCCGTCGTGCTGTTCCAAACGATGTCTTTTCTTCCGTCCCCGTTGGTGTCGGCAAGCAGCATCTGCCACTCCCGAAGGCCCCAGTTAGAGCTCGAGTGCTGGAAGGCGGGTAGGAAGTTGAAGCTTCCGTTCCCGAGGGAGGCGCCAACATAGATCCGGTTTGTGCCCGACCCCGACGGAACGTCCAACGCGTTCCAGACAAGGTCGGGGAGGCCATCGCCCGTCACGTCAGTCAGGTCGACAGAATAGTCGTCGCTCCAAGCTAGTGCGGTATTCGTGTGTCGAATCGGTGCTCCTTGAATCGTGAAGTCTGTCCCGGTCCAAAGAGCGACCCAAGTGAGGTTCTCCCCGTTGCTGGTGCTGTTCCACGCGATGTCGTCGTGCCCATCACCGTTCAAGTCGCCGATGAGAGGGTTCCAGGTACGAAGGGCCCAGCTCGCCTGGGGCAGGTACTGCTGGAACGAGGTAGACAAGTCGAAGGGGTCAGACGAGCACTGGGCTAACGCAGGAGCGGCCATTGCGAGGCACAGTAGGCCCGGTGCAACGAGAAGCGCAGAAGTAGAAGTGTCCATTGAAGCAGGTGTTTCCCGGAGGGTTCGATCGTTCAGCGCTCGAACCGATTCGGTCCGAGGAGCACCACGACCCCAGCGACCGCGGTCAACGCAGATGAGCTTGTCGGGGCGCCCGGTGTCTGAACGCGTCTTGGTGGCAAGATCGCGCCACATTCGCAGGTTTCCGAGCACCGGATCGCGATCTATCTGCGTCTACGAAACATCGCCGCAACGACCGTCATCCGGATCGGCGCCTCGTGGCCCCCGACGCTCCGTCATCGAGGGTGCCCACGCAGATTGTTGAGAGAATCTGGGCCGCTCCTCCGTGCCACGACGTTTTGAGAGATGGCCAGCTTCAAAGGCTGAGCTTTTCACTGAAAGCAACCCAACCCAACGAACGGAGCAACGAATGACTCGACGTCTCTTCCCCGCACTCGCCCTAGCCACGGCGGCGATCGGCCCGGCCAGCGCACAGATCGATCTCTCTAACTGGACCGCCGAGGGAGGTATATGCGGCCCCACTACGAATTTTGATTGGGAGCTGCAGGCAGGAAACACAGAGGTCGTCCAAACCGAGAACGGCGCCACGACGTGGTTCGTCAGCGACCTTGGAAGCCAGGCCGGAGATCTTCGGTTCACCATTCGAGCCCCCCTCTTCGATGACGACCACATCGGGTTCGCCCTGGGGTTCGAACCAGGGGACTCTGGATCCATCGACGCAAACTACCTGCTGGTGAGCTGGAAGCGCCTCACGCAAACCGGCGGAAGTCCCCCCTGCGGGCCGGCTACCCAGGCGATCGGCCTTCGACTCACTCACGTGTTCGGCCGCGCAGACTGCGTGGAAATTCTGACGCAATCAGACCTCGCGTGTACGTCCGGCGACAACGGTGCACAGCTACTCTCCCTCGGCGACTTCTCCGGAGCCATCGGCTACCCAACGAGCACCGACCTACGTTTTCTTGTTCGGTATCGCCCGGACGCGCTGAAGGTCTGGCTGAACGGGGACCTCGAGTTCGATGTGGTTCCCGACCCGACGCGATTCCCCGACGGCTTCCCGACCGGTGCGTTCGCTTTCTACGGCGCGTCGCAGCCCCTCGCGCGGTACGGTGACGTCTCCGCGACAGTGCAAGAGTACTGCTTTGGAGACGGACAGCAGACGATCTGCCCTTGCAGCAACAACGGAGGGCGTCGCCGCGGCTGCGGCGGGACGACCTTCGGACTCGGCGCACGGCTCTTCGCGACGGGAAGCACAAGCATTGCGAACAACAACCTGTCGCTTCAGGTCGTCGATGCATCCCCCGACACGTTTGGACAGTTCGTGCAGGGCGAGGATAGCCAAAACGGGGGACTGGGAGTGCCGCTTGGCAACGGCCTGCTTTGTATCGGTGGCGGCATTCGCAGGCTAGGGATCGTCGTTGTCCAACCCGACGGAACCTGTGGCATCGACGGAGTGGCCGGGCTGGGCGGTGTCCTTGCGGGTCAGACTCGTCGCTATCAGTTCTGGTACCGAGATCAAGACGCGACGAGCTGCTCGAACTCGAACCTCAGCAACGCGCTGTCTGCTGTTTGGATGCCGTAGTCCGCGGCGGTGGCCTGGTGGCGTGAGGCACCGACGTTGAGCCCTGCGTTTCAGGCGCGCCTCCGGTCAAAAGAGTCGAGTTCACCGGATCGCGGCGTACCGC
>CALHGQ010000186.1 GCA_938030175.1 uncultured bacterium
GTCCCTGGGACTGACCGTTGGGGAAAGCTCGCCTGCGTCGATGGCTCGCTGAAAGGCCCCGCAGAAGGAGTCTTCGCAGCGGCGGAGCGACGTGCTCACCACGGCATGAACCTCTTCGTCCCTGCTGCCGAATTCTGCCGCAGTATTGGCCAAAAGACAGCCGGAGCACTCATCGGCCTCCGCCATCGCGATCCACATCTCACCGAGATCGCGGACGTTCTTGAGGGGGGAGCCAGGCCGGTCGAGCACTTCCGTGATCTCGGCGTGGTTCACGTCGGCGTAGGCCCGCAGGGCAGCCACAAAGAGCCCCCGCTTGTCGCCGAACTCGTTGTAGAGGCTCTGGCGTCCGATCCCGAGATGATCCACCAGCTGGGCCATGCCCGTCGCCTCGTACCCCTGCGCCCAAAAGAGCTCGATCGCCTTGGCGAGGACCTCGCTGGGATCGAAGAGCTTGGTGGTGCCAGGGTTCATGGCGGAAGTATCGGCAGGCTAGACCGATCAGTCAAGCTCGATAACCCGCCTTTTCCGCTGGCTCGTCCGCAACGGGACGATGGGCTGTCCGCGCTACTTGGACCGGTACTTGGCCGGACTGGAGTCCTGCCGGATTCGGCGCTCAACAGCCTCAGGGGTGAATCGCTCGTAGAGGTCGTCGATCTCGACGTCGCCATGCACTTGCCGAAGCTCATCCAGCTCGGCACGAAGCGCGAGTAGGTCCTCGCTACTCCCCGCAGCTGCCGTCGCGCTCGAAAGGTCGCGGAGTATGTACATGTAGTCCGCAACGCGAACGTCGAAACCGTCGGGGGCCCTCAACGACTCAAGGCTTTCTTGGAGCAACGGAAGCGCCTCCGCTGGACGCTCTGTATCGAGGAAGACTCGACCTAAAAGGCTCGTGCGACGAAGAATCTCCACTGGCAACGGAGGCGAGACGCTGCGCTCCACCTTGAGCGCCTCCTCCAGCCTCTCAACGGCCTCGTCGAATTCGCCCAAGAGTGCCAGCTGTCGCCCGTAGGCGTACAAAGTCCGCGACATGCCTTTGGGGTCCGCGCCGCCTACCTTGGCGTTGAACCAAGCCCGAGACTGGAACGAAGCGCTCTTGTAGTGGTTGCCTTGATCTGACTCGAATTGGCCAGCTCTGTAGTAGCGCTCAGCCGTCTTGAGGTTGATTGGGTTGGCGCAGCTGGTGACGAGCACGACGAGGGCTGCGGCCGCCTTTAGAGCAGGAATTCTCATGCTTCTGATACTACGGCGCCATCGGCCCGATCAACGTGGGAAACGAGTCCGGGCAGGCAGTTCACCTGCGCGGCTTTCACCGCCGCGAACGGCCAAGTGGCGGCGAGGGGCACTGCTAGCGGGGGGGGACCCTTTCGGCCAAGACAGGCGGCGCACCCTCGCGCCGAGAACCCAGGTTTCCGCCAGCTCGGATTCGACTCAACAAACTGGGATTCGATCGGAGAATCGGAACCCAAGGGGCCCCTGGACCGTCCCGACCATGGATTTTGCGCCTGGCTCGATCCTTGCAGGAAGGCCTTCTGTGTCCCGCATGGGGATCTCGCTTCGGACCCCGTCCGACGACTTCGCCCGCGAGGGACTGCCCAGATGTCGCCGTTGCCACTAAGTTCGATCTATACGCGAGGCCGTTTCGACCGTCCTCGCTTCCACAACCGCTCTCGCACAACCCCGCATGAAGCCACAAGTTCCCAACCGTATCCCTGCCGCCGCGGCGGTCACTCTTCTCGCACTTTCCGGGCCGGCCATCGCGCACGAGGACGATCCGAAGATCCTCAGCGCGCAGCCTATCGTCACGGGCAGCGGCTTCATGCGAGGCCTTCCGGCCGACGCCCTTCTACCGGGCGGCGGTAGCAACGGCACGGCCCAAGCGGGCAGCGGTTTCGACAGCCTGAACGTCACGCTGCACTCCTGGCTCACGATCGCGGACCTCGGCAGCACGGGACGCAACAACGACATCTGGGGCTACGCGGCTCCGAGCGGACGGGAGTACGCCTTGGTCGGCGTGTCGAGCGCGACCGTCATCGTCGAGGTGACCAACCCGAACATTCCCGTCGTGATCGAGACGATTCCCGGACCGTTCAGCACCTGGCGTGACATCCGCACCCACGCGGACCGCGCCTACGCCGTGAGCGAAGGCGGCGAGGGCATCCAGGTGATCGACCTCTCCAACATCGACGCCGGCGTGGTGACGCTTGAGCAAACCGTGTTGACCGGCGGCTCCACCGCGTCCCACAACGTCGTCGTCGACAACACGAGCGGCTTCCTCTATCGCTGCGGCGGCTCCGGCAACGGACTGCGCATCTACGACCTCACGAACCCCGCGAACCCGCAGTACGTTTCGAGCTGGGACGATCGCTACGTCCACGACGCCCAGGTTGTGACGTACACGTCGGGCCAGTACGCGGGGAAAGAGATCGCGTTCTGCTGCACCGGCTTCAACGGCGGCTGGGTCGACCCGGGCTTCACGGTCCTCGACGTCACGAACAAGCAGAACATCATCACGCTCGCGCAACTGACCTATCCCGGCGCGGTCTACAGCCACCAGGGCATCCTCTCCGAGGACTTCCAGACGTTCTACCTCGGCGACGAACTGGA
>CALHGQ010000187.1 GCA_938030175.1 uncultured bacterium
TGTCCGGGTAGAGCTCCAGTCCCGCACCCCAAGTGGCGAGCGCCTTGTCGGTCTGACCCGTCTGGTGATACATGTTGCCGAGCAGCAGGTGCGTCGACGCATGGCGGGGATTCGGGGTCTGGCCGCCCTGCTGGGCGATGAGCGTCTCGAACTCCTGGATGGCCGATGCTTGCTTGCCAAAGACCGGAGGCCAGAAGCTGAGTGCAGTGGCCTTGGTGAAGCGTGCTTCCCAGTGCTCGGGGTCAGCCTCCAGGGCGGCGTCGAACGCTTGGTCCGCCAGGGTGGCGTACTTGCCAGCCAGCGGGCTGGCGCCAGCCTCCTGGGTGCGGCCGAGGTAGCCCTGGCCGAGGGACAGCTGGGCCTCGGGGTCGTTGGGATTGGCGTCGGCGATAGCCTTCAGGTGTGCCAGCACCTCGGCATCGCGGCCTTCTGCGACGATGCGCTTCCACAGGCCGACGCTCGTGAGCTCGTTGGCGTCCGCGAGGAGAGAGGCGATGTCTTCCGCGCTTCCCAGGGCCTTGATCTCCTCAAGGGTTGCGGCCGGCGCGATCTCCCGGCCCTCCATGTAGGCCGCTACGGCGCGGGCGATGGCCTCATCGGTGACCGCTGGACCGCCCGCAACCCGCGGCATGACGCTGGCGAGCTCCGAGTTTTCCTTGAGCTCTCCGAGCTCCTGTCGGAGGTCGGCGAGGCTCTGGGTGAGCTCGCGGACTTCGTCCTGGCTGAGGGCCACGCCGGAGGCGGCCTCGACGGGCGCGGGGGCGTGCGACGGCCCGAAGGCTAGGAAGGCGCTCACGCCCCCAAGTCCCAGGGCGAAACATGACATCACGGCGGCTGTGGTTGCGTTCATGGATCCTTGGTGACACGGCCACCCAGATCCCTTCGCGGAAAGTCCGCCTTACACCAAAAAAGGCGCCCCGAAGGTGCCCTGGGACGCTCAGAAAGCGCCAACGGGGCGCCTACGGGGCGCTCATCAGCCAATTCGTGGCGCGACACCGATCCCGATGTCGCCCCACTCTCCGCATCACTGGAACACGATCGTGGCGGCGTTCGTGAAGTTCGAGGTGGAGTTGCCACCCCCGTCGGAGTCACGGTGCCAGGCCTGGAAGGCCCGGGCTGATCCGGCGGTAGCCGAGACGAAGCCGGTCGGGGTCGGGATCATCGTCGGATCGATGATGAGGGTGAGCTCGCCGGTGAGGCCCGTGTTCGCCACCGCGTTGGCATATCGCCCAAGCACTCCGCCGACGCAGAGCGTGCCAGCGCTGCCGCCCGGGTTGGCCACGATGGTCGGGGTCGTGCCCACGATGAAGTAGCCGAACGTCGAGACGGGCAGGCCAGAGGCGACCAGACGCTTGGAGCTAGTCGTGTTGAGGTTGCCCTCCACGCGGATGAAGCCGTGCTCTCCGGTGCTGTTGGGCTGGCCGTAGCAGTACTGGAACGCAGCGGGCTGCGTGCTGGTCACCCCGAAGCGGGCTCCGTCGATGTCAAAGGACGCAGGCGAGCTGGTCGTCGAGAAGCGCGACCATCCAAGTCCCACCCAGGAGCTCGAGCTCAAGCCGCCGGACATCCGCGAGGCCATCGCGATGCCGCCCGACCAGAGACCACCGCTGTTTCCGACCAGGGCACGACGCTCTGAGATGGCGGGCAGAAGGCCGCCGATCAGCTGGAAAGTGGTGACGTAGGCGTCGTAGATCAGAGTGCCAGGACGCTGCTCGAAGTAGGAGACCACGAAGTCGTCAGCGGTCGTCGAGAGGCGCGGCTTGACCTGGTTGCGACGCACGGCGTGCTCGACGAGCGCGAGTTCGCCCCGTACGGCCAGGCTCGTGTTGCGGCAAACCAGAAGCCACGTGTCCTCCGCTCCCGGGCCGATCTCGTCGTAGGCGATGAGGTAGGTCGGGCTCGCGCCGTCCACTTCGATCGTGTCGGAGACGTCGATGTCGACGGCGTTCTCACCTGCGGCGAGGGTGTAGACCGTGGCTGCGTTGTTGCGCGGCGTTCCGTCTGCGTTGAACTGTCGTGCTCGGATTTGAACTTCGCCGCTGGAGATGATCTCGTTGCGGAAGGCCACCGTCCAGTAGTTGGCTACGCTGGTGAGGCCAACGCCTTTCGAGATCACGACCTCGTCAGCGATGCGCCCGCCGCCGCCATCCACGACCGTGATCGGACCGAGCGTGCCGTCGGGGGCGACGGTGCGGTAGCGAGGACGGGTCGAACCGTCGCCGCTGAACTCGCGGGACCAAACCACCATGTAAAGGCCACTGGTGGCCGTCGAGCCGTTGCCGCCGACATCTGGGTTGCGGTTGATCCAGTCGCCTGCAACCTCGCCGATGAGGAACTCTGTGCCGAAGGTCCCAGCGAGCAAGTCCCGGACAATGCCACGGATCTCAATGTCGCCCGTGTTCCCGTTGTCGCGCGAGAAGACAACGAGCGCCGTGTTCGAGGCGTTCTGGCAGGCGATCTCGGCGTCCTCGCAGAAGTCGCTGTTGAGGGATGCGTAGCCCGAGGCCACGAAGTTCCCGTTCATGTCGACCGAGCGGAGGTAGATGTCGTGGTCGTCGTTGGAGAAGCGCTCTTCGTAGACGTAGGTAAAGATATTCGTCGTCGCCTCGTAGGCGACATCGGGCTCAAGGAGGCTCTCGGTGAAGGTGTCGACGGCCCAGGAGGACAGGACCGGATCCACGACCACAAGGCCCTCGGCTGCAGCCAAGAAGCTCGCGGGGACGGTCAGGCGGAGGGTGTCGCCGTCCAGCGTGGAAGCCACATCCGCACGGCGACCTGCGCCGTCGAGAACGATGGCCGATCCGTAGTTCATGCCGCCTCGCGGCCCGTCGAAGCTGAACCCAGCTCCGGCAGCGCGCGCGCTGAGGTCCGTGGTGACATCGAGCTCCAGGACGAGGTCTCCCTGGGCACCCGCGGCATCCACAAGGAAGCTTTGCTCGATGGAATCGAGGTCCATGTCATAGGTCACGTCCACGACCCCGCGGTCGAGGATGACTCGATGGCCGTTCCGGCTCACGGTAGCGCTGTCCGAGAGCTCCAGCTCGACGCCGGCGAGTTCCGCTGAGCGCAGTCGGAACGACACCGGCCAGGTGCGGGGCGCATCGGAGCCCAAGAACGGGTAGAAGGTGAACCCTTCCGCCGTGGCCGATGCCTTGTAGTTGGCTCCGCGCATCCAGAGCTCGCCGGCTTCTGTCAGGTATTGGACCTGGGCGCGGTCGACTCCCATGGGCGCCGCGGGAGCGCTGGGCTCGGTGGTCCCAGTCGGCAGGGCGGAGCTGCTAGCAGCGTCCTCCCACTGCGTAGCCGGGGTGGGCGGGAGGTTGCGCACTGCGCCATCGGGCTCGATGTCTGTCTGGCCAGCGGCCAGCGGCACGAGGCCAAGCAGGGATGCAGAGAGTAGTGATACGTGTCGCATGGTCGTTAGAAGCCGGTCGTAGCGGCAGGTCGGCTTCCCAGTGAGAGACACCAGCGAGAAGCCATTGAGGGACGAGACTGGGGCGGCGAGCACGCTCGCCACTCCAAAGAGAGGGGAGGTGCGTAACCCGCACTCCCAAGCTCTGTCCTGCCGACCACCACGGACGGCCACCGAGATTTCCCGAAGAACCCCAGCGGGTCTGCAAATCGCGACGGCCCGAGGCCACGGCCGACTTTTCGTCGCGACTGCGGCATCGCGTGGTCCTGGGGCCTGAGGCGCGTTCTAGGCAGCGGGGGAACCGTCCACGACGATCAAGCTGGCTCCCAACGCTGGGCATGCGGGCGCGCAACCCTCATCGGGATCCGAGCTTCGGCGCTACTTCCGCTCAGCAGACCGCGTATGGGCGAGCCGCGACGCAGCGGAGCGCCAGCCAAGAGGTTTCGGCGCGCGGCGTTGGCTGCCAGCTCGGAAGGGGGCGATCTGGGTTACCAGGACCAAAAAGGCGCGCGAGCCGTTATCGAACGGGAAGCTGGATCTCGATCGCTCCGCCGGCCGCTCCCGTGGGGGCCTCGATGAAGTCGATTTCCCTGGCAACTCTCTCGGTCTCCCCAGGGCCCACAACCTGAAGGGTGACGCGCCCAAACGGGACAGAGAGCTGCGTGGCTCGCCCTTCGAGGTCAGTGGTCAGATCCTCGCGCTGAGGGATCCTCCGGCCATCCGCGTCTGACACACGCACCGTGGCTCCCACGACGGGCTCTCCCGTGGCGGCGTTGACGACGATGATGGGGAGTGACGCCCCCTGCTTGAGTGGGGCGGTCAACTCCACCGGGCGACTCGCTTCGACCTCGAACGGGTCGCTCCAGGTGGCCCCGTGGCCTGGGCCCATGAGGACCGCGCGGTAGCGCCCGGGGGGGAGATGGTCGAACTGCGTCTCTCGGACCTCGGCTCCCACCGAGCTCGGCGCGGAGCCGGCGTAGTCCCATCGACTCTGCTCCGTCTTCCAGCGCTCGAGAATCGTCCAGGACCTGTCTTCGCTGGCCGCGCCCCGCCAGGTGAGATGCACGCTGGTGTCCGCGAGCTCGATGCGCAGGGTGCGACTGGCTTCGATTCGGCCCTCCCAGACCGGCGCCATGCGCTCGAAACCATCGAGGACGCGGTGAATGACGTACCTCGACGCGTTGATCCCACGGAAATGGAATTGGCCCTGCTCATCGCTGTCCGCCACGCGCCACTCGCTGAACGGAGTCAGGGAGCCCTCGACGGCGGAGAGTGAGAGAGACTCGTTGGCGAGGGGGTTGCCGTCTTGATCGACGAGAACGCCGTCGAGGGTCAGGCCGCTGCTCGCTTCGGGGGTCGAGTTAGCCGACAGGAAGTCGATCCGCAGACTCGGTGAGCCCCGCAGTCGTACCTGTCGGAACTCGACCGGCGTTTCCCGGTCGCCCGGATCAAAGACGAGCGCCACGTAGTTGCCTGCGGGGAGTCCCTGGATGGTGAACTCGCCGTCCGTGTCGCATTGGTCGATGCCGTAGGTCATCGCAGGCCGATCTTGGGCGGATGGGTCGCGTCCGCTTTGGGAGACAACCACAACCGCGCCGCTCCATCTCGTTCCGTCTGGGCGCTCCACGATGCCGGTGACGGTGGTGCCCTTGCCCAGAGCGATCTGGGTCGGTTCTGAGGAATCCGTGGCGACCGGCTCGATGGTCGGCGCAAAGTCTCCGCCAGACGCCCGGAGCCGCACGATGTTCTTTCGCGCCACGTTGGTCAGCGTATAGCGACCCAGCGCATCGGTGATTGCATAGGGCTGCGGGAGGCGCTCGATTTTGGGGTCTGCGCCCACGGCCAGGGAGTCGAGGGGCAGCTGATCGAGGGCTACGACCAGCGCGCCTTGGATGGGACTGCCGTCTTCGTTGTCGACAACGGTTCCGGCGAGTGTGATCCCAGGCTCTAGGGCGAAGCGTACGGCGCCGGCGGCTGCCTCCTCGGTGGAGACCAGGGCGCGGGATGGGGCCATCCCTGGGGCCTCGACCTGGAGGAGAACGTTCTTAGAGCCCACTTCATGCACCCGAGCTAGGGCCGTGGGAAGCGCTACCTGGGCGGCGACGCGGCCGTTGGCCTCCAATGCCACGAAGGTCAGCGGCACTTCGAAGGCCACGGGATCTGCCACCTGGGGGAGCTGGACCACGGGCTTCACCCAGAGGGTGAGCTGCGCGGGGAGGACGCTCTCTTCGCCGGGGGCGGCCATCTCGATGGTGGCTACGACGCCGGCTTCCGAAGGAGTGTCCGCGTTCGTCCCTGATGGGTCCGGGGAGCCGGCAGTGTCGTTCCCTGTGCCTTCCGGTTGACCCCCAGCGGGGACTCGCTCGCCGCGTCCATCGGCGCTCGCGAGTGTCTGGTCGGAACCGCCCATTCCAGTCGCAGTACCGGCGGAGCCTCTCGGGTCTCCAACCCGAGCGCTTGGATCGAGATCACTGTCGTCCGGGTCTTGCACGGACGGTCCAAGCTGGGCCATCGCGGCATCGCCGCCCGCGGGCGCTTCCGGCGAGGAGGAATCCCCGAGCAGCCTCGACGCTCCGAGGGCCAGCAGCAAGATCGCAGCCGCTGCGGCGACCAGGGTGGGCAGCAGCCGCAGTCGCCGGGGTGGCACCGATTCATGGCTCGTCGGGCGCGCCGGCGCGGTGGGGGAACCCTCCCAAGCCGTGTCGAGCTTCGCACGGATCCGGCGGTGCGCTTCGGGGGAGAGGCGGGCTCGCTCCGGCGCAGCTTGCAGCAGGAGCCTCAGGTTCCGATCGAGGACGTCTTCGCTCATCCAAGCTCCTCGTCGGTCGCCGCACGAAGGCTCACGAGTCCAAAGACGTCGGCGAAGGCACGCTTGGCCCGGTGAAGAGTCGACTCTGCGGCCTTGATCCCTTTGCCCTGACGGCGCGCGCTCTCGGGAACGGAGAGTCCCTTCAGGTAACGGTCGGTGAGCGCGGTCCGGTAGGACTCCGGGAGTGAGGAGAGCGTCGCGCCCACCATCGCCTGGGTCTCCTGGCGCTCGACGATGTCCTCTGGGATCGGCTCCTCAGCGATGCGGCCGAGTGTGGCGAAGATCTCGTCGTCGGCGTCGATGAGGATGTCGCCCAAGGGGCGCATTCGATCCAGGTTCCTGCGGGCCTCTCGGATCTTGTTCTTTGCGATGCCGAAGAGCCACGTGCGCAGCGCCGCGCGTCCGTCGTAGTGTTCGATGCCCTGGACCGCGGCGAGAAGCGTCTCCTGGGTGATGTCCTCCGCCGCGCTGACCTGGTGCCTGACGCGGTAGAGGACGAACTCATAGACGGCGTCCGCGTGCTCGCGGACGAGATCGTCGAGTCCGACGCTGCTCCGGGCCTTGATCGCTTCGGCAAGGCGCCCAGGGGATGATGGATGCGTGGATGAATCCCCGTCGTCCGAGGGAGGGGAGGGCTCTGTGGGGAGAATGGCCACGTCTCTACCGTATCACGGGAGGAGAAGGCTAGCCGACGAGGCGGTCCCAGCCTGGCGCCGGTCGGCCTGCTCGCCCGCACTCGCCTCGTGCACGAGGCTCAATAGAACCGATTCTGGATCCGGATTCGGGACACGATCGGCCGTGAATAGCTCGAGCCGTCCGTCCACGAGAACCCCGATGGGCAGGGCCTCTTCGCCGTACCGTGCGACGAAGTCGTCGAACTTGAACTCCTCCGTGAGGTTCGTGGTCTTGACCACCGATCCCGCACGGATGGCGGTGTCGAGCCTGGAGAGCGGCCAATCCGCGTGGAACAATGGACGTCCTCGCAGGTCCTTGCGGGCGTCGTCCACCGAGCCAGCACCGCTCGCGGACTGATAGACGTTCGCCCGTGAGTACAAGGCGGCGAAGTGGGCGGCTGCGAGCGCATTCACCTCGTCGTTGGGCGTGAGACCGATGAAGCGGCCCGTGCCGCCCAGGGGGAGAGCACCCACCACTTCCGAGGAAAGGATGGAGCCGTAGTGGGCGGGCAAGCCCTCGAGCCTTGCTTGTGCGATGGAAGCGCGGTTCGTGTCCACGTGAACCACGTCGATGCCGAGCTTCTTGAGTGCGCGGCCTAGCTCCAGCGCAAAGGAGCCTGCGCCGGCGATCAGGGTGCCCTGGGCGTCCGGGTCGGAGAGGCCGAGCTTTCGCGCAAGGGGCCCAGCTCCGAGCCCGTAAACCGCCACGGTGATGACGATGACGAGGAAGGCCAGCGGGGCCATCAGCTCGGCGCCGGGCACGTTCGCTTCCTGCATGCGGAGTGCGAAGAGCGAGGACACTGCGGCCGCCACGATGCCCCGGGGCGCAAGGAATGACAGGAACACACGATCCTGGGTCGTTAGGTCGGTCCCGAGAGTCGAGAGCATCACCGCCAACGGGCGAATCACGATGATGAGCGCGGCAACAAAGGCCACGCCGCGGAGCCCCGTGGCGCGCAGGGCATCCAGGTCGATCGTGGCGGCGAGCACGATGAAGAGGGTGGAGATCAGCAGCACGCGCAGATTCTCTTTGAACTCCACGATATGGTGCACCGACACGTCCTTGCGGTTGGCGAGGAGGAAGCCCATCAGGGTGACGGCGAGGAGTCCTGATTCGTGGGCGAGGCTGTCGGAGAGCACAAAGATGCCCAGCACGATCGCGAGGGACACGGCGTTCTCGAGCTCGTCGGGGATCAGGTGATTGCGCAGTGGAATCGCCAGGGCGTAGGTGCCCAGGACGCCGAACAGCGTGCCCACGATGGCGGTCTTGAACAGGTCCACCACGGCGCCGGTGGCGGAGTGTACGGCTCCGTCGTTGGCAAAGCCTTCCGTTGCAACGTGCAGGACGAGCACGGCAAGGGTGGCACCGACAACGTCTACGACGATGCCTTCCCACTTGGCGATCGGCTCGACGGGACCGCGAGGTCGAATTTGGCGGAGCAACGGGCCAATCACAGTGGGCCCTGTCACCGTGAGGATCGCACCCAGCACCATCGCCGTCTCCCAAGGCAGCTTCGCGATCACGAGGCCGGCCATCGTGCCTAAACACCATGTGACCACGACCCCGACCGTTAGGAGCCGCAGAATAGGGGTTCCGTACGCGCCCAGCTCCTTCATTTGAAGGCTGAGGCCTCCTTCGTAAAGGATGACTGCCACCGCAAGCGAGACTAGCGGATTGAGTACGTCGCCGAAGAGATCACGGGGCTGGAGCCAGCCCAGGATGGGCCCGACCAGGATTCCGGCCAGGAGCAGCAGCAGGATCGAGGGGAGCTTGAGCTTCCACGCGATCCACTGGGCGCCGATGCCAGCCGCTCCGATGAGGGCTAGCGCAATGAGAGGAGAGACCGAAGTCGCGGCGTCGGCGGGGAGGCCGACCAGAGAGGCGGTGAGGGCGTTCAGCATGATCCGTACGGGCAGGGCACCGTACGTCTACGGTATCCATGGAACCGAATCCAAATTCATCAAAAGATGCGTCTCGTGGTCGCAGACTTCGCGAACTATGAGGCCACAGCCCTGTGCTCGTCGTCAGACCCGAGTGGGTCACAGGTTCGACAGGCGTAGGCTGCCCCGACTCCCTTCTCCTCACCACACCCATTGCGAGGGGCCCCAACGGCCCAGATTCTTGCCATGCGCGCACTCATTACACTCTCATCCGCAGCCCTCGCCGGCGCCCTCTTCCTGACCGCAGCCGCCCCCTCGACCGCGGTGGACGCGAAGGCTGAAGCCAGCGCCCCGGCCTCCGCGAACACCGAGGCCAAGGTCTACAACGTCGACCTGAGCCACAGCAATATTCTGTTCAAGTGCAAGCACCTGGGCGTTTCGTACCAGTACGGGCGCTTCGACAAGTTCGATGGTCAGTTCACCCTCGGCGAAGATGCCGCGAGCTCGAGCGTGTCGATCACGGTGGATGCGGCAAGCGTCAACTCCAACGACGAGAAGCGCGACGCGCACCTGCGCAACGCCGACTTCTTCAACGTCAAGCAGTTCCCCGAGATGACGTTCCAGTCCACGAAGGTCACCAAAGGTGAAGGCGACGCCTACACAATCGTCGGTGACTTGACTCTCCACGGCACCAAGAAGGAGATCACGATGGACGTGACCAAGGTCGGCGAGGAAGCAACCCGTATGGGGCAGCGTGCTGGCTTCGAGGGAAGCTTCACGATCGACCGCATGGACTTTGGTATCGCCTCGAACCCGAAGAACCTCGGTCACGACGTGCACATGATGTTTGCCATCGAAGGCATTCAGTAGACCCATCTTTAGGGCCTCCACGATGGGTTGCCGAGTCCCGGGCAGCCCTTCCATTACGATCCGCGGGACGCGAGATTGACCCGGCGAGACCATGAACATTCCTGCGATCTTGGCGGGTGCGGCGGTCGCACTCGTGCTTTGGATGGTGGCCGTATGGTCGCGAGGCTCGGAAGGGCGCAGCGTCGGCGCCGTTGGGCTGGCGGCCCTCATCCCTCTCCTGGCGGTGGGGACGACTCACCACCTTCAGAACCTGGGGTTGGCCTTCCCGCCGAAAGTGTTCATGGATGCTGCGCTCATCGCTGGTGCCGTGGGGGTGGTGCTTGGGCTGGTCGCAGGCTTCCATCGTCGCAAGGCCCAGTGGGTGGCGCTGCTCGGGTTCGCGGTGGGTGCCGTTGCGCTCTTCCTGCTCTCGACGAAGTCGCTGCACGAGCGCTACTGGGACGGCCAGGTGGCGCTTTATGTGACCTGCCTCGCGGGGGCCGCCATCGTCGCTTACGGCGGTCGGCTTGCGGCCGAAGCCCAGGGCCGGACGATCGAGAGTTCGCTCGGGGCGGCGCTAGCGATGCTCGGCGCCTCCGTCGCGCTTGGACAGTCCACGGGGGTGTCAGCCCACAACGCGGCTGCGCTGAGCAGTTCGGCCGGGCTCTTCGGGTTGATGCTCGCGGGCCTCGCGAAATGGCGTCCTGATGATGAGCGAGCCCTTGCTCCGATGGGACGCGCAGCGGCCACGACGCAATCCGCACTCTTCGCAGGACTCCTCGGGAACGGGGTGCTCTACGCAGAGACGCCGCAGGAAGCAGGTGTCCTGCTCCTTGCGGCGCCACTCTTGGTGCTGCTGCCAGGACGTTCGTTCCTGGCTTCAATAGTTCGGCTGACGCTGGTGGCCGGGTTGACGGCCTACGCCGCGTACATCTCCCAGCTCCAGGTAGAGCCGAACCCTTACGGCTACTAACCGCTCTGCTTCGTCCCGCAGGAGCCGCAGAATTTCGCGTCAGGCGCGATGGCTTCGCCGCACGACGTGCAGAAGGTGCCCTTCTCAACGGCCGCCTTGAGCTGTTCGCCGCATGCGCTGCAGAACTTGCCCGGTGCGACCACGCTGCCGCATGCGCCACAGTTGACGCCGGCGGCTGCGGGGGCGAGGGTTTCGCCGCCCTTGTTGTCGCGCACCATCATCTGGGCCATTCCGAGGCCGACGCCGAGGGCGGCTCCGCCGAGCATGCCGCCGCCGGCTTCACCGTCGCCTGCTCCGCCGCCTTTGGCCATGCCTTCGCCCGCGCCCATCATGGCCTTGCCGGCCGCGAACTTCTGGTAGCCGTCGACGCCGCCGACGGTGCGCAGGTACGCCGCGTCGCGGTACAGCGTCTTGAGGTTGTCTGCGTCCTCTTCATCGATCCCGATGACGAAGTTGCCGAAGCGCACGATGTCGATGCCGTAGTCCTCGACGTGCTTGTCCATCCGTCCAATGACGGTCTCTTCGATTTCTTCCGTGTAGGCACCGGACGTGACGTCGAGGAGCGGCCAGGACTGCTTGACGATGAGTTCGGCGATGTTGTCGCGGAGAACCTTGAGCACCTGCTCTTTCATCCACGCCTTGATGGTGGAGGAGTCGGCGCGACCCATGCCCACGAGGCCGACGATTAGCTTCTCCGGATCAACGACGCGGAAGCTGAACTCGCCGTGGACCATCGTCTCGACGGGGACGCCGGACTTCGGATCCTCAACGTGGCCGATGCGGCCGCCGAACTTAATGCCCGCGTGTTCGCGGGTGTTCACGAAGAACACCTCGGAGATGAACACGTTTCCGCCGGTCACCGAATCGACCAGGTTGGACAGGAACGGGAAGTTCGAGGAGTCCAGCGTGTGACGGCCCGGGCCGAGGGTCTCGACGATCTTGCCGTCCCGGAAGAAGACCGCCTTCTCGTCGGATTCGACGGTCAGCTGGGACTTCATTGGGATGGTCTTGTCCGGGTGTTTCCAGACGATCTGCGACTTCGTCCCGTCGGGACGGGCGACCATCATCTCTTGGACGCCGCGCTTGAACCAATCCATCACA
>CALHGQ010000188.1 GCA_938030175.1 uncultured bacterium
CCGAGCGATTGCGGAGCTTCGAACGAACGGGAAACAGCGGTTCCTCGGAGCCAAACCAGGGCGGAGGCGTGGCGCCCAATGAGGTCCAAGACACCATCGCCGTCGAGGTCGCCCGTGAGCCCTTCGGAGGTAAAGGCGCCAGGCGTCACGTCAACGGCTTGACCAAGGTCGGTAAAGCCCCCGCTCGCTTGCCCAACTCGAAGGAGCTGCAGCTCGCGGCTCGGGGCGCTTGCGTCCGCCTGGGAAAGGGAATGATTGAGCACGTCGTCCCGTCCATCGCCGTTGACGTCACCAACCTCTAGGCGCTTCCACGCTTCACCTTCACCAGTGCCCGAAGGCAGCCCGATGTTGAAGGTCCCCTGGCCGTTGCCGGTGAGGACCAACACTTGGTGCGCTGTTTGCACCGTCCCTTTCGTCGTGATCGCCACGTCGAGGTCGAGGTCGCCGTTGAAGTCGCCAACGTCGACGTCTGCAACGAGATTGGGGGCGTCCATCAGGATCGTCGTGGGCGCGTCCAGTCCGCCCGCGCTGTTCCCGAGAAGTAAGTCCACGTTGGCCGGAGCTCCCGCGCCGGTCCTGCGGAACCCTACGACATCCGGATAGCCGTCCGCGTTGACGTCGCCAACGGCTAGATCGAGGTAGCCCGTCAGCGAGCCAGTGACTAGCTCTCGCTGGAGGAGACCATTGACGTTGCGCGCGATGATCAGCGCTTTGGTCAAGTTACTGATACCGACAAAGTCCAGATCGCCATCCTGATCGAGAGCGATCGGCGCGGCCCCTTGGAGCGTTTGGCCTGGACCCTGCGGCGACTCTCTCGGGCCAAAGCTGCCGGCACCAAGCCCAGGAATGAGGTAGAAGATGCTGGCTAGCTGGGACTCATTCTGGATCTCGTCGGAGGCAGGATAAAGCAGAAGGTCCACAGCGCCATCGAGGTCGAAGTCCGTGGTGATAACTTTCAGGCCCAGCGTTGACCCGCCGATCCCTACCGGATCCTCAAAGGTCTCGTTTCCCCGATCGTAGTAGACGACGGTGCGATCCAGGGAAGAGGTCACAGCGCGCGTAGCGACAAGGTCGAGCCGTCCATCGCCGTCGATGTCGGCAAGCTGGAAGTTGCTAACAGTGGAGGGCTCGTTCGCGATCACGCCCTCGGAAACGAGGCGACCGTCCGCTCCCAAGGTTGCGGCGACCAGCGTGTCACCGGCGACAGACTTTCCGATGACCTCATCGACGCCGTCGCTGTCGTAGTCGAGCACGCTAATGACCTCGAAGCTGCGGTCGAAGAAGAGTGGCTCTGGGAGGATCTGTGCGCCAGCGAGAGAACAGGGGAGGCAAGCAGCGAGCAGCGCTGCGCGAGGGATCGATGGGTTCATTGTGATCGGGAAGCTGAGGGAATGAGCAGGCCGGGGAATTCGAACACTGCTCTTGCTGTACCGCTTCCGACAACGAGCCACTACGCTTCCGGATGGTCAAAATTCCAGAATCACCCGCAAGTCCCTTCACCGGAGGCCGAAGCGCCAATATACGCCACGTGCCCGGCGAGCGGCCACCTGAAGAGGAGTCACCACCGGCATCCGGCAATGCGAACCTCTACGCCGCGTCGAAGTAGCCCAGCGCCTGGATCATCGCGTCACTCGCGGAAAACTGGGCCTCGCCGTGCTGCTGACGCATGTCGTCCGCCGTGTGGACGAACAGCGCGAAGCACGCATTGAGGATCGGCGAGATGTTCGCTTTGATCCAAGTCTGAGCGACCTCAAGGCCCTCATGGGCGTGCTCTGCTTCCTCGAACTGACCGGTGAGGAGAGCGACCTGGGTGAACTGCTCCGACATCCACTCGCGGTCCTGGACCTTGGTGGGCTCGCCGAACATCACGGCCAATACGCCGCCGACGACCTTGGTCTGGGTCTCGTCGAACTCGGAGAGTGTCGCGCGGAGATCATCGCGGGAAGGGACCTGCATGAAGACAGTTGTAAGTTCCCCGCGCCCGCGATGCCACCTTTGGCGCTACTCGAGATCCGCGAGTGCGTCGAGGATGTCCTCGGGCTCCGCGCGGGTCGTATAGTCCGTGCTGACGTAGGACCAGCTCACCTTCCCATCCGTGTCAATCACGTAGGTCGCGGCTAGGGGCAGCCGGAATGTGTCGTCACCGTTGCTCGTCGGAATATCGATGCCAAAGTTCCCATAGATCGGACGCAGCGATTCGTCGAGCTCGAAGACGAGGCCGTAGCGCTCGGCGGTCCACGCCCCTTCGTCGCTGAGGACCGGGTAGGTCAGCTTCTTCGCGTCGACCAGCTCTTCGCTCGTCTGCGGGGTCTGGGGAGAGACGGCGACGAGCGTGGCACCGTAGCTCTGAATGTCCGGCAAGACCTGCCGGAGCGCCTCAAGGGCGACATTGCAGTACGGTCACCAGTGACCGCGATAGAACGTCAGAACCACAGGTCCCGACTCAAGGAGCTGGCTGAGGGAGACGGTGTTGCCGAGGGCATCGGGGAGCGAAAACCCAGGGGCCACCTGACCCGTCTTGACCGCGCGCTGCAGCGCGCCGGACTCCGCGAGACTCTTGTCCGTCGCGTCGATGACCACCAAGGCTTCCGGCGGAAGCATTTCGCGTGTGTTCTGGGCGATGGCTGCGAGCTCCTCGGCCTGGGGACCGGTGGGAGGCTCCCACGAATCCGGCAACTCGGCCCTACGGTGGTGGCTTGCGCAGCCGACCACCAACAGCGCGAGAAGCGGAAGCGCCGCGCAAACTCGCCGCGGCTTTCTTTGGATGATGTGCATAGGCGAGATAGTAGCAGGCCGCTCCTGAGCGGTACGGTACCGTACCGCTCAGATGCCGTGCTTTGGCTAGCGTGACGGCGGTGCCAGTTCCAGCATGCTCGCCCCCGCCTCGTCGTGCATCACGAGGAGCGAGTAGCGGGTGACCGCGGGGCCGCTCACGCCTGAGAGCGACACGTAGTCGAAGCGTCCGCGAAGGTCGGTGTAGCCGTCCTTATGGAAGCGCACCTCGCCGTTCTCCAGCTGGGCGTACACCTTGACGTAGGCCTTCGGCAGCGCTGCGCCGCCTTGGGAGCTCTGGACGCGCACCTGGCCGTAGCGCTCGATGCCCTGGACGCTGAGGTCCCCGGCGAAATACGTCGCCTGCCGCGAGACGCCACCGCCGCGTACCTCCACCACCACGTTGGCGGTGCGAAGGTCTGCGGGAAGGTCGACGATCATCGCCTTCTCGTTCTCCCCCACCGGAACCCGCAGGACTCGGCTCGGCCGGATCACCCCAAAGGCCCCCTGGTCCCCCCGCACGAACGGGCTGTTGGAGAACAGGAACTCAACGTCCATGCGATGGAAGCGAACCTCCACTTCGTCGATGCCTTCGACGGCCACGAGCACCTGGCCACCTTCGACCTCGACGGCCAGCAGGGGCTCGAGCCCGGCGAGGGCCCCTTGGCTCTGATCACGGTTGTCGCGGTCCGGGTCGTCGCCACCACCGCTGATGCCCTCGATCTCATCGGCCTGGGCCAGCACATCGCGGAAGCGTGAGCGCCAGAGATCGACAGGGTAGTCGCGGTAAGCCTCCGCGACGGCGCGCGCGGCGGGGACATCGCTCCGGTAGAACGCCACGTAGGCGGCCATGTAGTCGTACTGAACTCGCGTACGCAGCGCCTCAACGTCGATCGTGTCGTAGGCGGCCAGCGCCTCCGTGATCCGATCTTGAAGGAACAGGTAGTACACGAGCTCGACCTTCTCCTCGGAGTCAAGGTCCGTGTCCGAAGCCAACGTCGTCAAGAAGCGATCGTACTGCGCCTTGAACTGCGCGTTCAGGATGCGGCTGTCCGCCGCGAACTCATGGGTTCGGCCGTTCACGAGCGGCTCGTAGGCAAAGTGCTCATACGCCCGCCGCGCGCGGGGCGCCACGCTGAAGAGGGTCGAGTCGAACGGCGCGCCGACGCGTCGCACTAGCTCCTCGTGTCCCTCCAAGAAGCGTCGTGCGCGACTCGCATCTTGGTGCTTGACGGCGTACTTCCAGAGGGAGTCGGGGTAGACGCCACGGTCCGCCAGCGCGTCCGTGAGCGTCGCGAACGCACTCGCGTCGCCCATGCGCCAAGCGATCTGCGCCAGGTCGATCTCGCGCACGTTCGCGTCCTCGAGGTACTCCAAGACCTCGGGCAGCTCAGCGTTCTGGGAGATCCACTCCCAGGTCGCCTTGTCAATGGTCGTAGCTTCATCGACCACGTTCAGGATCGAGGCATCGGCGGCACCAAGCAGCACGTTGCCGCTCCCCGCATGCACAGGGTAGTCACGGAAGCTCCCTGACTTCGGGAAGTAGAAGAGCGTCTCGATAGACGTTGTGCCGTAGCTGCCGAGGTTGACCGAAACGCCGCTCGTCATCTCCGAGTCGCCGAGCGCGATCGCACCTTCGGGAATCTGCACCAGAAGCTGCATCGCGATCGTGCGCGACGAGGGGTTCGTGACCACCATGCGGCAGCCGTAGGGCACGCCCTTCAGGAACTCGTCCTTCACGAAGAGGTCGCGCTCTACGCCGTCGACGGTCTCGCTGCGGCGCGCGGGGTTGAAGAAGTCCTGCCCCACGAGCACGTTGGAGGCGCCGTCCTTGGACGCTGCCGGGGCGATGTCCTCCAGGGCCAAGAACGTGGGCGCCGCTGCGGTCAGCGTCACGCTGCGGCCGTCGGCTGCCACATCGGGCTCCGACGACTCGAACGGTAGATCGAGCAGCGCCAGCGCCAAGAGCTTCTCGTTGAGGCTGCGGTTGGCCATCGGGAACGACGTCGAGGCGAACGGGCCGGCGCCCGCGTTCGCGAAGTCGACCCAGAATGGCGAGACGGTCACGAAGCTCGCGTCCATCCGGGCCAACCCCGTGCGCCAATAGTGCGTCTCGGCGTACTCGAGCGTCTTGGCAAGGTCGCGGTAGAAGAATCCCTCCACGTCCTGGCGCTGCTTCCGCGCCACTTCGGCGTCGAGCATGAGGGAGTCCTCCTCGGCCGCCTCGGCTTCTTGAAGAATGGCGACACCAGCCGAGAGCTCGGAGACCGCCGCGGGTGAATCTGCAACAGCCTTGCGGTTTTCTCGTCCACGTCCATCACGCTCCGCACGTCCCACAAAGAACTTGTCTCTCTTGGCCGTGCTGGACCGCGGCGCCTCCCCCGGAGCGGGCGACGACGGACCGCCCGCGTAACCCAAGGACTTCAGCGATTCCTCTAACGCAGCGGTCCGCGTGCTCTCGAGGGCCCGCCCAAGGGAGGATCCCGATGCATTGAGACCGCGGCTCGCCAAGATCTCGGCAAAGCTCGCGTCCAGGGAGAACGCGTTCGGCGGAAGGAGCGCCAGCATGTCCTGGGTCATCCCCGCTGCGTCGCCCCCCGTCTCGCGCAGAAGAAGGATCAGCTCGACGACGTTGAGCTGCTCGAAGCGCCACGGCTCAAGGTACTCCGACAGATCGCGTCCGAGGAGCCAGTCGTCCATGAAGGTCGCATGGCCCTTGCTGCTCAGGTGCGGGACCACGATCGATTGAAAGAACTCTGGATCGCGCTCCCGCAGGAACACGTGCAGCTCATGGCAGGCGAACTCCGAGTACTTCGTGCGCTTCTCAAGCTCGGTCAGGCTCGGCCAACGCGTCATAAACTCGAACTCGGCGAGTTCCTCTCCGCCGCTGCCGCTCGTGCGATACAGCTCGAAGACGTCACTCAGGCTTCCAAAGGTCTTGGCCCCCGCGTTCGGCGCGTCACGAATGACGTACTCCTCACCCGCGGCCAAGAACTCGATGCGCCGCTGCTGGGTCATGGGCGCCGCGGGGTCGAGCGCATCCACCAGGCGACGCTCGCGCAGATCGAGCGGAGCTTCGTCGCGCACGAGCTGCTCTTCCACGGTCACGGCGTCGTCCATGGCGATGATCTGCACCATGTGCTTTTCGCCAAGCGCCGCGATCGGAATGCTCACGACGCCGTCCTCGCTCGGGCGGAGGTCCGTCAAGAACACCGCACCCGACGACAGGAAGTCAGGCGCCGCGTGCACCGCTCCGGCGGAAGATCGGCCACCGAACCTGCCACCGTACTTTCCTCCCGCACCGCCACCAACGCCGAGAACAGCGCCATTGTGACTCACACCCTCAAAGCCAGCCGCGGCCATCTTGTCCGCCGTCTCTTGGAGCGCCCAAGGGTTGAGCAGGTAGCCGGGCCTCGTGAGCATGTTCCCGGGGTACGGGTCGATCAACCGGCGGTCCAGGATGTAGCGGTACTCGTCGCTGATCTCACGACCGGACTCGTAGTTAGAGAGGGCGCTGCCGAAGGCGGTCGTTCCGGGCCCAACCGAGCCTGTGAGAGCGAGGGCGGACTGCGCTCCGATCGGCTCTAGATAGCGCGTCGCCACCACGTAAACGCGCGCGCTCCGCGAGACTCCGCCCAGCTGCACGTTGAGGTTGTCGCCGTCCGTGGTCACCCCCACGATCTGCAGCGGAACCGGATCGACGACCTCAATGGCGTGCCCCTTCCCCACGATGTGGCGCAGCCTCGTCTCGCCCTCAAGGATCTTGACGTCGAACGTGCGGTTGAAGCGCTTGAGCGTGAGCCGGTACTCTCCCTCCGGCAGGTTCTCGAGCGCGATGTAGCCGCTCGCCGCCCTCAGCGAGTCAAAGTAGTCCGCGATGGCTTCACCCGTGCTGTCGACGGACAGGAGCGAAGCGTCCGCGCGGGTCACCACGTCGTCGTCTCCGAGATAGCAAGGCACTCGCAGCGTCTGGCCCGTGCGGCCGTGGAGCCTGTTCGAAAGACCCAAGGCCGGCGTGTCCCCAAGGTTCCACGCGTTCGTCATGGTGGTCGGCGAGACCAGGCGCATCGACTCGATGTCCCGCAGGGCACCTAGCCGCACGCGTCCGGCTTCGTCCGTCTTCAGGATCACCTGCTCCGACCGCCCCACGAGCCGGTTCTTGACCTCTAGGCGCACCTCGGTGTCGACGAGGGGCTCGCCCGCTCGCCCGAGGACGTCCAGCGCAAAGCCGTCCGGGTTCTTCGTCAGGAACGATTGAAACGGCGCGTCACGGTGTTGGGTGTGCACAGGGAACGTGCTGGACTGGCTCTCCAGGCGTGAGTCCTCCGCCTTCGTCATGCTGCGAATCGTCCCGGTGAACCTGACCGAGATCGAAGCGACTCGCTCGGGCACTGTGATCTCTTGGATGACATCGCCGCTCTCGTCGAAGCTCAGCCCGTCGATCACGCTCTGGGTCGTCGTGCCGTCCTGGGTAGTGGCGTTGATGACGAGGGCCGCGTCCTCCAAGAGCCCAAGGGGGATCGGACGCCCGTTGAGCCTGAGCGCGGGTCGCGCAACGATGGTCGCCTGGAAGCCTGCGAGCAGGCCTTCAAGGGGCGTGTGAACGCTGGCCTCGAGGCGGTATTCCTCACCGCGGTGGGCAAACTTGGTGACCGAGGCCACGTCGCCGCTGCGCAAGAGAACGGTCTTCGTCGAGGCCTCGGGCGAATACGGGATCTGGATGCGACCCTCTTCGTCCGGCGTGTAGTCGCGGCCGCCGAAGCGCACGACGGCGCCCGGCGCTGGCTCCCCAGTACCGTCGAGCACGAGGAGTGAATGCCCCATGGGCGTCGCACGGTCCAAGAGCTGAAGGTTGCCTTTGACGATCACCGCGCGGCTAGAAACACCGCCGCCGATCAACTCGACGACATAGGTGCCAGGCTTCGTGAGCGCGTCGAGCTGGATCTCGCGCCTGACGCGACTCATGGGCGCCTCGTCGTACTCCAAGACCCTCGAATCGTTCGCCACAAGTCCGTCGAGGTCGAGGCTTGTCTTGACCGGACCGCCAAAGCGATCGAAATAAGCGACTGGATCGATCTCGAAGACCTTGACGAGCATGCGGTCCACGTTCTTGACGTCGACCCCGAGGATCACGGTATCGTTCGCCCCGAACTGCTTCGGGTTCGTTCGCGCAAACTCGATGTCCACGCGCTCGCGCAGCGCCTCCGCGCGGGACGCGCCGAGCATCCGAACGTAGGCGTCGGCCTCGCTCGAGTCTCCGTAGAGCAGTTTCGCCTCGGCGAAGACGCGCTTGACGTAGTTCTCCTCAAGAACACCCACGAAGCGCTCGTACTGCCCCGGTCCTTGGAATACCTGGAGCAGGCACTCGCGAATGAGCGCCTCCTCGGAGCCGATCGCGGGGAACGGCGTCTCGTCCTGGAACTGTGCGTTGAGCGAGGCGAGGTCCTGACGACGATTCTTCGGCTTCACGTAGTAGCGCGTCGAGCGCGGGATGCGCAGGTACGCCATCAAGCGATCTTCGTTCACTGCCCCACCCTCAAGATCCCAGGCGATCCAGTGATAGAGGAGGTGTGCCTTGAGCGAGATCTGGCTGCTGGGCAGCAGCGCGGCGAAGGCGGACGCGCGCTGCAGGTAGGCGAGCCGGTCGGCGCGGTCGTCCATGCTCTCCGGGAAGCGCGGCGCAAGGCGCTTCATGACGGTCTGAATGTAGACCTGATTGGACAGCACCTCGGGCCGAGCGGCGCGGAGCTGTTCAAGCTGCGCCAGCGAAAGCCTGCGATGGATGTCGCGGTTGCCGAACGCGTTGCCTTTCGAGTCGCCGAGGTCTTGGATCACGATCTCCACAAGGCCTGGCACATCGGGGCGCGGAAGAAGCTCTAGCAACCAGCGCCGCTGTGAGTCCTTGAGGCTGCGCGTGACGAGCGACTCAAGCGTCGTCGGGTCCATCGCCTCGAGCGTGCGACGCGCGTTACTACGGAGCGCCTTCGCCAAAAGTGTCTCCGTCGAGATCTTGGAGTTGTCGAGCACCGTGGGGAAGTTGGGTGACTCGCCTAGCACACGTCGCTTCTCGTTGAAGCGCAGCCCAAGCTCACGCTCGAGGAAGCGGTAGGTGGCACCGGGGTCAGTCGACGCGCGCAAGAGCGCTTGGCGCGCTTCGATTTGACGGTAGTCCGAGTTCTCGCCGTGGGACTTGCGCCAGGTCCCCATCAGCGCCTCAACCCCGTCGAGATCCCCCTGCTGCTGGAGGTGCAGGCAGGAGAAGTAGTAGTGCTCCACCGTTCCGGGCAGCAGCGCATCGAGGGTCTTGCCTCGTTCCGTGGACAGCGCGAAGGACTCGTAGAAGCCCTCGGGAAGCTGGCCAAAGGTGCTCGGCAGGGACACCTGGGAGGCCGTCGAGATAGGTGCGAGGGCGGCGAGGGCGAGGCAGGCGAAGGAATACGGACTCATGGGACTCGACAAAAAGGTCTCCGCTGGCGCGGGGGAGCAGGACACGGGCCATCCCGTGTAGAAGTCCCAACGGCGGCGATAGGCTTCGGATTGGCTTCTATTCGACTTTTTTGGAGCCGTCACTCCTCGGGTGCGCTGGGGGCGCCCTCAGGGGTGGTAGGGGAAGCCTAGGCACAAAAAAACTGCCCCAGAATCGCGTCCCCGCGAGGGGTCGATTCTGGGGCAGTTCCCGTCGCCGGGAGCCCTGTCTGTCAGGGCCTTCGGAGCGTCGGCCGCGCGCCGAGATCTACGAAGGCTGCTTCGCCGCCTCGATCCGCTTGAGCGCCAAGCGCTTGGCAGCGATGTTCGTGGCGATCTCTTGCTCGTCTGCCAGCTTGAAGACCTCGGTGAGGTTGTCGTCGATGCGGTTGATCTTCTCCATCGCGATCTCTTCGTCGTAGCCACCGGGGTGACGCTCGACGCTGACGTTGATGATGCCCGCCGCGTTCACGACGTAGTCCGGCGCGTAGAGGATGTTCTTCGAGCGGAGCACGTCGCCGTGGCGCGGCTCCAGAAGGATGTTGTTCGCGCAGCCCGCGATGATGTCGCAGGTGAGCTGGGGGATCGTCTCGTCGTTCACACCCGCGCCACGGGCGCAGGGAGCGTAGATGTCGCAGTCGACGCTCAGGTGCTTCGACTCGTCCACGGACTCATAGCCATGCTCCTTGCAAAGCTCGGCCACGCGATCTTCCTTGATGTCGCAG
This sequence comes from uncultured bacterium, assembly GCA_938030175.1. GTDB lineage: Bacteria > Planctomycetota > UBA1135 > UBA1135 > Saltatorellus. Next base: position 9,963 of record CALHGQ010000188.1, read on the forward strand.
ATCGTGATGCGGGCGCCGCGCTCTTTCAGCAGACGGGCCATCTCGCTCCCCACCGCGCCGACACCCTGGAGCAGGATGTGCTTGCCGCTGAGGTCTTTCGAGCCATAGCGGTACGCCGCAGCGGTCTCGATTCCCACCACGCAGCCGTACGCCGTATAGGGGCTAGGGTTGCCGGAGCCACCGTGCTCGCGGCCAAGGCCGGCGACGTGGTCCGTCGACTTGCGAACGTGCAGCAGGTCCACGATCTTGATGTTCATGTCCTCGGCGGTGATGTACGACCCGCCGAAGTCCTCGACAAACCGGCCCATCGCTTCGAAGAGCTCCGGGGACTTCACCTTGTCGGGGTCGCCGAGGATGACGCACTTTCCGCCTCCGAGGCCCGTGTCTGCCACGGCCGACTTGTAGGTCATGCCGCGGGCCAAGCGCGTCACGTCGAACAGCGCAGCCTCCTCCGACTTGTAGTTCCAAAGACGCATTCCACCCAGTGCGGGCCCAAGGGTCGTATCGTGGACCGCGATGAGGGCATGCAGGCCTGTCGCCTTGTCATGGCAGCGCGCGACGCGCTCGTAACCCTCTACGGGGATGTCTGTGATGTTCATGCTGGCGGCGGTCAAAACTCGGAGCTGTTGTCCGGAAGTAGCAGACGCCCGTAATCTGGGGCGAGATTCTGAAGTCAGTCTGCGGGGCGCCTATGTTACCCGATCTGCCTTCCGAGGGATACCCACTACTTGCTACCAGCGTCCACTCATTATGGCGCCAATTACACCCTAAAGGGCCCCCAAAAGACACCTCCCCCACGGCCCAGCATGCAAAGGCGTAACGAAGAGCCCAATCCGAAGGGTACGAGCCCCGGTCGCGTTGCGCCCGGCGACGAGAGCCCGTGGCCTTCGTCCGCTGGAAAGTGGCGGGCCGATCCATTGGCCCAGGGCATCGCCTGCGTCGTGATCTGGGCGAGTGGCGCCGATACAAGGCGGGACGGCGTGGTCCGAATAGCGGCCGTCCGGCGGGGCGTGGACGGCGCCTGGGAGAGCCTCGAGGAAACGTGCCGGCCATTTCGCGACGGAGAAGCCGCCGGAACCAAGCGCCTGCGCCAAGAGTTCGGCGTGGACGCCCGTGATCTTGAAGGCCAGCCGACCGCGGTGGAGGTGTGGCCGCGCGTTCGCGACTTCATTGGGAGTCGGCCCCTCGTGGCCCACGACGGAGCACTCGTCGCCTCTTGGTCCACGGCGTTGGACGAGGCGGCCGGACTCCAGACCGCCCCCCTCGATCCCATCGGCCTCGACGAGATGGCCCTGCTCCTGGAGCCCGGCGCGGTGGCTGCGCTCGGCCCGCCCCAGCTCGTCAAGGCCCTCGTCGATCCGGTGATCGCGCCAACTCCCCGCGGCGCGCTGCAGCCGCCCCACGTGCTGGCGGCGCTCGCAGAGCTCGTGGCCCGCTACGGCGACCTCGGCCCAGCAGCCCACGCCATGTGCGCGTTCGGTTGGCTCCGCGCCCACTCGCTCTTCCAAGGCACGGACGCCCGCGCCGCGCACCGGCTCAGTTTGTCTCTCTCCATCGTCGATCAACCGATGAGCTGGGGCGGTGACGTGGATCTGTTCGCCGCGGGCAGGCTCCGTGACGGGCTCATCTCGAAGGCCGAGGCGGACATGGTCGAGGAGGACGACCCGCTCGGCCTGGTGGATCCCGCCGCGATGCAGAGCTTCATCGAGTTCGAGGACGAGACGCCCCTCAAGCCCGACGTCGAAGAGGAATCGCCGTTCCTAGAGGAGGACCTCGCGCTGCTCGACGACATCTTCAAGGTCCACCTGCCGGCGCTCTTCGGCCAGGGGCAGTCCCAAGCCTCCCAGAAAGACCTGTACCGCAAGAGCCAGCACCGCGTTGCCGAGGAGACCGCGCGCTGCCTTGGTTCAGACGAGCTGCTCTTGGTGCATGCTCCCACAGGGACCGGCAAGACCCTCGCGTATCTCTTGCCCGCGCTGATGTGGTCGCGGCGCTACGGGGTTCGCGTGGGCATCGCGACCTACACACGCGCTCTCCAAAGCCAGGCGATGGAGCGCGAGGTGCCCCGCGCCCTCGAAGCGCTGAACCGCGCGGGACTTTCCCCCGGCTACCGCGTGTCGATCCTCAAGGGGCGAGAACACTCCCTGTGCTGGCGCGCACTCCGGACCCACGCGCCCGCGGAGGGCGACGATCCAGAGGTTTGGCTCGGCTGGGTTGCGATCGCTCTCTTCGGACTGCGGGACCGCGACGGGGACCTCGATCGTTTCCCGCGCCGATCACCTGTGCGGCTTTCCTCCGCGGTGCATTATCGATCGCAAATGGGCTCGCTCCTGGCCCAGGTTCGGGGACGCAGCGGCTGCTGTAGCACCCATGCGGATCGATCCGTGTGCGCCGCCGAAATCGCGCGCCGCCGCGCCGAGCGCAGCCACGTCGTCCTCACCAACCAATCCTTCGCCCTCGCTCGGCCGGAGTTCTTCCGTCGCGTGGTCTTCGACGAGTGCGAGCACTTGCACGACCAGGCCATGAGCGCCTGGAGCCACCGCATCACGTTCGGCGAGATGCGGCGCGTCATGCGACGACTCCACGAAGCAGAGGCCAAGCGCGACGGACGAATCCGACGCGCAAAGCCGCCGCTCGATCGCCTCGCGAAGATCGTCATGCCGGGCAGCGGTGCGGGCGACCGCCTCAAGATGGCGAGGCAGCTCTGGACGAACGTGTCCTCGGGTCTTGCGCACCTTGAGTCAGCGCTCCTCGAGTACGAACGCTGGCGGGCCGACGCCCAGCAGGGCCGCTCCGACTCGATGGAACACAGTCTCTTCCGGGAGTACGTGGACTCGAGCGGACAGGCCGAGCAGCTCGTCACGGCACGTCTCAACGTCGTGAGTTTCCTGGGCCGCCTCGACGGCTCCCTCGCACAGCTTTCCGAGGAGCTTGAGGCCATGAACCTCAAGCGCGTCGAGCGGGTCCGGCGATCCCTTGAGCTAGCTCGCGTGGAGATTTCGGACATGGGCAAGGCCGTTGACGCATGGCTCCCCATCGATGAAGGGGCGCCGCGCCTGAAGGGCATGATCTTCCACGACGTGGAGCGCAACATCAGAGAAGATCTCGTGCTCGCTGCCCTTGTGCTGCTGCCGGGGGACGCCCTCGGGAAGTACTACTACCCCGAGCTCGGCGCCGCCGCCTTCGTATCGGCGACGACGCGACTCGGGGGCAGCTTCGATCAAGCGAAGAGTTACCTTGGCCTTGACCGAGTCGCGCAGATGGACGAGGAAACGGGCGAGATGGACCGCTCGGCCGGGACCCGGCGCGTCACCACCTTCCACGCGCCCGAGGTGTTCGACTACGAACGCGTTCTCGTGGGCGTGCCCCGGGGCATCCCGCCCGTGCAGAACCGCGAGGCTTACATAGACTTCCTCAGCCGCTACCTGCCGTGGTTCGCGGAGCGCACGCGCGGCCGAATGCTCGTGCTCTTTACCAGCCTGCGGGACATCCGCGAGGTCGCCCAGCGCGCGGGCCCGTCCTTCGAAGCGCGGGGGCTTCCGCTCCTGTGGCAAGGCATGGAGGCGGCGGGCAAGGAAGAGCTCTCCGAGCAGTTCCGCCAGCGCGTCGAGTCCACGCTGATGGGCGTCGACACGTTCTGGTACGGCGCCGACTTTCCGGGCGAGACCCTCGAGACGCTCTGCATCGCGCGGCTCCCCTACGGCGTGCCCGACCGCTACCACCACGCCCAATGCGCAGCGATCGGCACCGGCGCCCAGCGCAACCGCATCTATATGCCCCGCGCCCTCGCGAAGTTCCGCCAGGGTTTCGGGCGCCTCATGCGCAAGGCCACGGACCGCGGCGTCGTCATGGTCCTCGACGGTAGAATCACCGAGCGCCGGCACTCCCACTTCCTGAAAGAGCTCCCCATCGAGCGACCTGGCTCGTGGGACCCCGCCGCCAAGGCCAAGATGGCCCGCGGCGACCTGGACCTCGTCAGCCGAGAGGCCTTCGCCCACCTCGGTCTGCTCGCAGACATGAAGCGCCGCGGCCTGAGCCCTTACTTCTCCGGCGACGGCCCTCCGCCCCAGCAAGAACGCCCAAGCCCCCCCACCAAGGCCGGCCGAGACCTCCCGCTCGGCGCGATGTTCGACTCGGACAGCGGCCCGATCGAGATCAACGAGTCCGACCTGCCGTTCTGATTCGAAAGAAGCCGGGGCGTCGCGCGACGGAGAGTGGCTCGACGGACGCTGGTGCTCGCAGGGACGGCTCACCACAGCCGACCTACGCGTCGTTCCCGCACGGTCGATTTTCGCGTCACTCTTCCCGTCGCGGCGCCCGCGGGGATGCGAGCGAGTGCCCTCCCGGAGTCTCTCCGTCCAGTTTCGGGGCGGGGTGCCATCGACTGCACCCTCTTGAGTCGGATCGATCGCCCCAAATCTGGCCTCCGTCCCCCAATCGCTGAACGGGTGCTACCGTGGGTGATCGCTTCCCTAAGCCTCCGCGGCCCATCTCACATGATGATCCTTCGTATTCCCCTGTGCCTTCTCGCACTCGGGCCCCTCGCTTTTGGCGCCGGCCTTCCCACTTCAGGTCCAGTCGGTGACGCGGGCAGCCCGTTCCAGGACAAGCTGCTCGTCATCGACCTTGACGACATCGGCTTCGACATGCTCGCGGAGGCGAGGACTCCGAACCTCGACTTCCTGAGGGACAACGGCCGCTTCTACACGTCGTTCATGACGGCGACGATCTGCTCTCCGACGAGGGCCATGTTCAACACCGGAGCCTACCCCTCGCACCCGGACCTTCTCCTGGGCTCGCTTGTCCCCGCCGGCAGCTTCTTCCAGATGCCGACGAGCCCCCTCGTTCCGCTCGCCACCCTTGTCGCAAACCACGGCTACTCCACGGCCAAGGTAGGCAAGTGGCATCTGTCCGGGGTCTTCTTCAGGGACCACCCGCAGAACTGCGGCTGGCAGACCTACGAGGGCTCCATGAGCAACGTCGGGGACTACTTGGACTATTCCAAGAACGTGAACGGAACCTCGTCCGACAAGGTCGGGATCTACCTGACCACGGACGAGACCGATGACGCGATCAACCGCGTCGTCGCGGGCGTGAACCTCATCTCGCTGAGCTATCACTCCGCCCACCAGCCCATTCATGTGCCCCCCGCTTCGCTCTTCCAGCCTCGCCCCCTGAATCACAGGCGGGACCTGGTCGCGGCGATGGTGGAAGCCTGTGACACCGAGCTGGGTCGCCTTCTGAGCGTGGCCCTACCCCTCGGCTACACGGTGATTGTGTTCGTGGACAACGGCACCGACCACGTCGTTGGCGGCGAGAAGGGCAGGATCACCGAAGGAGGCATCATCAACCCGATGTGGGCGTACGGGCCAGGGGTCGAACCCGGCGTCGACGACTCGAGGGTCGCCGTCTATGACCTCTACCCCACCATCGCCAATCTGTTCGGCATCGAGGCGGGCAAGGGCAGCGGCTTCCCCCTGCGCGGTCCCGACAGCGAGTCCTTCATCCAATCCCTGCGCGGCACGCCGGTCCACCGCCGCTTCACCTACGTGGACCGCTTCGCCCTGTTCACCAACCCGCGCTCGAACCCGATCAACTGGAGAAGAGTCGTCCGCGGGGACGGATTCAAGTACAGCGACGCCCTGGGTCCAGCCGTTCCTCCGGTCCTCTGGGACTACGAGGCGAACCCTACAGAAGACGACAACCTCTTTGATCGACCGCTCAGCGCGGACGCCCGGGCGTTCACCGCCCTGGTCCGGGGCGTCTTGGACGAGCTCTAGCCGCCCGTTGGGTTGGGCCGGGGCCAGGCCCGTGTTGGGTGCCGACCGTTAGCCCCTGCCCATGACGTCCGCGGCCTAGCCGACGGGCGGGAATGACGGTGGAACGGTGCTATGGAGTCGGCTGCCGTTCTGAGACGGACCATGGACCGCCACCGAGGGCTCTTCGGCGGCGTTCTGCTGATCGAACCGTTAGTTGTGCTAGCCCACTCGCGGACACACCTTGGGTTAGAATGTGGGCTCGGCGCCCCACGTCTCCCCGACCTCATCCACAGTCCATGAACTCCAAGCTCCTCACCGCTTTCGTCCTCGCCAGCCTTACTGCCTGTGGCAGCAGCCCCCCCGCCAAGGTGGACAACGCGCTTCTCGTCAACGCGAGCAGCGAGTCCAAAGCCGCTGTCGCCTCGGCCCGCTCTATGCGCGATGTGGCGATGGATGAGCTCGCGATCGCGACCGCAGAGGCCGACCACGCCGCCGATGACGTCGAGATGGCCAAGCTGGCGCTGAAGACAGCCGAGGCCGAGAGCCAGCAGTCGAAGAAGGGCGTCGAGATCGCCGAGTCGACCGGCTCACCGGAGCAGCTCCAGAAGGCCGCAACGCTCCACGACCAAAAGCTCGCGCTCCAAGAGGTGGCGAAAGCCATCCTCGCCGTGGAGAAAGAGGAGCTGGACCTGGCAAAGAACGAGCGCAAAGCCGCCGAGGCCACCCATGAGCTGCGCCTTTCGCAGGTCGAAGAGGCCAAGGCCATTGCCATTCAGAACGTGGACCTCGTGGAGGTGCGCAAGATCTCCCTCGACGACATTCGCAAGCGCGTCGCGTCCGATCAGCGCGCCGTCGATGTCGCCAAAGAGCGCGTCGCTGACTCGACGAAGCGCCTGAAGATCGCCAACGAGAAGTACAACAAGGCCAGCGTCTACGCACGCTCGGTCGGTGCGGACTCGCCCATGATTGCGCCGGCAGATGCATCTGCGCCGAAGCCCGCGCCCAGCGTCAAGGGCTAGTCTTTCTGCTCGGGCACTTCCAACCGGAAGTGCCCGACCGGCATGACCTTCGCCGTCGACGCCTCCGTCACGGTGGAGGTGATCTTGCCGATCATCGGGTTCGCTAGCTCAAGCTCCGCCTGGTAGGGAATGAACATCCCGCCGATCTCCCGGAAGTCGCCGAACTCGATGACCTGACCGAGCTTGCCGAGACCCGGGATCTCGGTCATCCCGTCCAGGCGACCCACGATCCATCGATCCTCGTCGATGTAGAGCGTCGTCGCGGGTCCGGACGTATCGCCGAGGCGAACGAGAAGCACGTTGAGCTTCGTCCCGTCGCCGTTCGTTTGTTCGATGCGTTGGATCACCGTCGCCGTCTCGCCGCGCTTCCTCCAGTCGCCAAATCGGTCCGCGAGCCCCACGCTAGAGAGCGCAGCCGCAGCGTCGGCGCTCAGGACCTCCACCGGCTTGTCACCCACCTGCATCCGGACGGAATCTCCATCGAACGCCGTGGCCGAAGTCTGATCGCCTATCACCTCGTCGATGCGCCAGCTGTTGGGCGCGGCGTACCAAGCGGTGCGTGTTCCGCTCAGCCCCTGCTTCTCGAGGCTCACTTCGCTCTGGAGGGTGAGGCAGCCAACGGAAGCGAGCGAATCGATCTTGTGGGTCGCGGCGATATGACCCGCCACTTCGTCCGCGCTCGGGAGGTCAGGCTCGGGGTCGAATCGGTACTCGTAGTGATCACCGATGTGATAGCCGGTGACCTCGCCGGAGTCTGAGCGGTCAAACTCCAGCACGGTGCCGGGGCTAATTTTGAGCTTCCAGCGATCGCCGCCCGCATAGATCAGCGGAACGACGGCCTTGCCGAGGATCTCGAGCGCGATGCCCTCTGGGTGGTGCACGATCGAGCGGTAGCGGTCGTTCTCCGTGACCTCGCAGTAGTAGCCCACGTGCTGCTCCAAGGGCGGCGCGGCTTCGATGGGATTGAACGGGGCGCTGAGCAACAGCTCGCCGAGCTTGTCCTCAACCTGCATGCCAGTGGTGGTCCCGCGCGACTGCGTGAAGTAGAGCACCATCGCCTTCTCCTTTGGGAAGGCCCACGCGTGGGTCCCATCAGAGCCCGTGTGCCCGAAAGCGACGAGCTCGCGCGCTTGCTCCCCCGCCGGGTCGGCCGGGGTTGCACTCATCCAGAGCTGGATCAACGAGCCATAAGACGACTCCAGGCCCGGGAAGCCGGTGCCGCCCACCCTCTTGGCGGGCCCTGGCCTCAGCGCGCGTCGCACCGACGATGATCGAATCAAGCGCCCATCGCGGCCGCGCCCTTTGCGCATCCACATGTCGAGGTACTTCGCGTAGTCAACGGCGGTGGAGTAGAGGCCCTGGGAGCCGAGGAAAATGGGGAAGAGGGCCTCGTCCTCCGGGCCCCAGAAGCGCGACCAGTACCCGGGGTTCCCGGAGTAGGCAGAGCACGCTCGGTCCCGGAGCGGATGGCCCGCCGTCATGATGCAGGTGGTCTCCCCCATGCCGAGGGGATCGAGGATGCGCGCCTGAACGAACTCCTCAGCGGGCGCCCCTGTCACGACCTCGATCAACGCCGTGAGCGTATCCGTGCCCTGGTCGCTGTAGTTGAAGTCCGTTCCCGGCTCGAACTCAAGCTCAGCCCCTCCACCGAGGTCAGCCACTTCGCGGATGCTCGTCAAACTGCGAGGGTCCACCGCGATGATCTTGGACATCGGTAGCCCACTCGAGTGCTGCAGGAGCTGCTCGATCGTGATGCCCTGCGTGCTCTCCGCCCCGAATGCCGGGAGGTACGTCGCTACTTTGTCGTCGAGCCTGATCTTCTTCTCTTCAAGGAGCATTCCAATCGCCGTGCCAATGAGCGGCTTCGTCATGGATCGGACGCAGAAGACGCCGCCCGGCTCCATGGGAACCTCCCGCTCCGCGTCTCGCATCCCAAAGGCCCCGTGCAGCACCGTGCGGCCGTTCTTGATGACCAGCAGTTCCGCTCCCACGACCTCCCCTGAGTCCACGAACCCCTGCACCAGTTCGCTAAGACCTGCCACCACGTCCGGGGAGAGCCCCTCCTCGATGGGAGTGGACGCAGGGAACGGCGAAGGACCCTGGAGCGGCGCAAGAAGGCAGGCGGTGGCGAGAAGGAGACCCATGGGAATCAATGGTTGGAAGGGGTTCGAAGCGCCGCGATGGCGGCGCGTATGGCGGAAGACGAGCGGGTAGATCCGTGGGAAACACGCCCCAGAAGGGCCATGCCCTGGGACAGCGCGAGGAGGTTGCGCGCGGCGTCTTTGGCGCGGACGTCAGCCCGCACGTCACCGGCCGCTTGGGCATCCTTCAAGCAGACTTCGAAGGCCCGCTCGAGGCGCCCCAGGGCGTCTCGAATCACGGAGGCCAGCTCGTCGTCGTCGGATGCGGCCTGCCCCATGGCGACACCTAGCAGGCACCCGAGGCTGTCCGAGCCACCGTGATGCCCTTGGAGCTTCCCAAGGACCCGTTCGAGGTTGGAGATCGCGCGGGTTCCCTCCCGCGACAATCCATCGCACATGCGCTGAATGACGGTGTCCGCGTACTTGCCAAGGGCGCGAAGATAGAGCTCGCGCTTGCTCCCAAACGTGTCGTAGAGGCTCTTGCGCCCGACGCCAATGGCCTCTTCGAGGTCGCTGATGCCGGTGCCGTCGTAGCCACTCCGCCAGAACAGGTCGGCGGCCGTCACGACCGCGTCCTCCACGTCAAAGCTCTTCTTGGGGCCTGGTGCCATGCAAGCCACCCTAGCCAATAGAAACCGATCGGTCAAGGATAGCGTGCGCCGTCCCGATGCGATCACAACGGGGCGACTCTGCGTTCGAATTGGGACTCCGAGCACGGGACGAGGGCACAGGCTTCGGAGGGGTCGTTAGGAACTCCGAAGTAATAGGGAGCGCCGGGGTGGTCACTCCGAACGCAATCGGACTGATTCCCTGCCTCACGATGGTCACCACCGCTCTCCTACTGCTCGCGCTCCTCGCCTGGATACCGAGACCGCCGCTCCCGGCGCTCACGGGGCCGTATCAGGTCCGGCATCTCTTGGTGCCGCTCGCCCTGCCCTTGGGAATGCTGGCGCTGGCATCGGGAAGCCTCTTCGGAACGACCCTCGCGGCCGGTGCGCTCCTGGGATGGATCGGAACGTTCGCCGAGAGGCTGACGCCTGAGCCCATCGCCGATCCCGTCGACGCCTCGGGCGACATGCGGATCGCGACCCTGAACGCGGGCGATCACCGCTCCAAGGTATCGCGCATCGTCGCGTACCTTCAGCAGCTGAACGCGGACGTGGTCTGCCTGCAAGAAGTGTCCGCCGAACACCTCGCGGCCTTCGACGAAGACCTCGTCGACGAGTATCCGTACCGCGCGTACCAGGGCAAGGGGCTCGACGGCCTCGCGCTGCTCTCGAAGTTCCCGATCCGGTCGGCCGAGAAGCTTCGGTGGACCGGTCAGCTTGCGCACCAGTTCGCCAAGCTCAACGTGGACGGCAGGACGCTGAACGTCATCAACGCTCACCCGTTCGCGTCGATCGCAGCGCTCGGTGACAAGAGCCCCGCCGCCGAGGACGTCCGTCAGATCGCGGCGCTCGCCTCCCAGGGCGAGCCGACCCTCGTGATGGGCGACTTCAACTCGACCGACCAGACCCACGCGTACCACGCATTGGAGAGCGCGGGGCTCAACGACGCCTTCCGCCACGTCCAGGGAACCTTCGGGCCGACGTTTCCCGTGGCGTGGCGCTTCTACCGCCTCCCGGTGCCGCCCCTCGTACGGATCGACTTCCACTGGTACACCGACCACTTCGTCGCGACGGAGTCACGGGTCGGCCCTGATGCTTCGTCGGACCACCTGCCGCTCGAGAGCACCATCGCATGGCGCCGCGAAGCGGTGGAAGAGCTCGAGCAGGCAGCGTCCGCTCCAACGGCTGCGTAGCCGAACCGTAACGGCCCCGTTAGCCGGCACCCGGAGATTCCGGGCAGTGTGAGCCGGCGATCAGCGTGTCAGGGTACCTTCCCTGCATGCGACTCCACACCATTCTGACCGCGCTCGCCCCCCTCGCGTTTGCCTCCCAAGCGGCGGCGGAAGTCACCGAGGTGGTCATTCCGACCAGCGACGGGATCCAAGTCCACGGCTCCTTGCAACTGCCCGAGGGCGACATCTTCGATCCCATCCCCGCCGTGCTGCTCGTGCACGGCGGCAGGCAGACGCGCGCCGAGTGGGCGCCGCTCCTCCCGGAGCTCGCTGAGTCCGGCTGGGCGGTCCTCTCCATCGACCTCCGCGGCCACGGCGCGACCGGCGGAGAGATCAGCGACTGGCAGGCGTTCTTCAACGATGCAGACGGCGTCCCCAAAGACGTGGAAGCCGCGATGGGCTTCCTCGGCGCCCACGAGTCGGTGAACAAGGATCGCATCGCGGTCGTCGGCTCGTCCGTCGGTGGCAACCTCGCTTGCGTCGCCGTCCAGAAGTACGGCGCCATCGGCGGCGTCTTCATGAGCGGCAAGACCGAGGCCGCGACGAGCCTCGCGGGCGAGAAACTCACCGGGCTCAAGTCGATGCTCTACATCGCGGCAGAGAAAGAGCAGGGTGGTGCGCGGGCTGGCTACGCCAACGAGCTTTGCGCCATGAGCGCGGGCGCTTCCCGAGCGCTGATCGTCGAAGGGTCCAGCGCCCACGGCGCCGCCCTCTTGACCGAGAAGCCCGCGTTGATTCGCGACGTGATGGATCACCTCGGCGGCATCCTCGCCGACGGCAAGTTCAAGGAGATCGAATTCCCGGCCCCCGACGGCTTGACCGTGACGGCCGAGATGTACGGCCCCCACGGCCTCTCCGCCCCCTGGATCGTGGTCTGCCACCAGGCGAGGTGGTCCCGCGGCGAGTACCGCGAAACGGCTCCGCGCCTTACCGCCCTCGGCTTCAACGTGCTGGCGCTCGATCAGCGATCCGGCGGGGCGGTCAACGACGTGCCCAACAAAACGGCGGCGCGTGCCGAAGAGAAGAAGCTCCCCACCGGCTACCTCGACGCCGAGGGAGACATCCTCGCTGGCCTGGAGTGGGTCAAGGAGTTCGGCGCGAAGAAGGTCGTGCTCATTGGCTCCTCGTACTCAGCGAGCCTCGCCATCAAGATCGCGGCAGAGCACCCGGACCTCGTGCACGCCGTCGGATCCTTCTCCCCCGGCGAGTACTTCGGAAAGGACCAGCCCAAGCTGATTGAAACGGCGGCCTCCAAGATCGCCTGTCCGACGTTCCTGACCTCGTCTAAGGATGAGGTGCCCCGCTGGCAGCCCTTCTTCGCGGCCATCCCGGGCGACGAGGGCAAGCTCAAGTGGAGCCACACGCCGAAGGTGGACGGCCAGCACGGTTCCCGCTCGCTGTGGTCACAGTTCGAAGGCTCCCGCGAGGTCTGGGCGGCTTTCACCCCGTTCCTTCTGCTCCAGCGCTAGCGATCGGGGTTGGACGTGGAACGGAAAGGCTAGTCGAGAGCGATGCGCGCCTCGTAGAGACGCCCAGGGTCGTTCACTAGGGCTGTGCGCACGAGGGTGGTCCATGAAGTCGTGGGGACGGCCTGAAAGACCTCCTTCCCGTCCACCGTGATCGTGACCTCCTCGTCCATCTTGACGACGTCGCTCGAGAGCAGCACGGCCAGCCCAGCAATGCCTTTACGATCGGTCTTGACGTCGATGCTGTTCGTCTCTCGATTCAGTGTGGCGTCGATCAAAGCGCCGATCCGGGGCTTCTTCCAGTCGAGCCAATAGAAAGAGGTCCTCCAATTGAGGGCCGGTTGCCAAAGGACTCGCGTCGGGTGGGGCTCGCGCTGGAAGTTCTCGATGCGCTCCAAGAGCTTCTCAGGTCCTCCAACGGGATAGCTGTGCTGCCGGTCATCCACTTCCCAGTACGTGAAGTCCTCGTAGCCGCCGTACTTGGCCTGGAACTCCTTGAGCAGCCCCACCGCGAACTGGTTCGCGTCCGGTGGCACCCTCGGATCATCCGTGCTTTGGAACACGCACATGGGCAGGTTACGCAGGCCCGGGATGACCCCTTGCTGCATGTCGACGATCTTCTCGGTGGCCCGATCCTTGATCGGCGTCGGCGCCCCGGCCGAGGGCACAGCGGCGGCGAAGAGATCGGCGTGGTGCCCGCCGAGGACCCAGGACCCGTAGCCGCCCATGGAGTGACCGCCGATGTAGATGTGGTCGACCGGCACTTTGTAGGTACGCCGCGCCTCGTCGATCAACGTCATGATCCACTCCTCCGTGCCGGTGTCCGTCCAGCCGCACTCCGTGGCCTCGATCGCCTGGGGATAGATCGAAAGCCAGCCCCGGGAACCCGACGGGCCCTGGTACGCACCGAGAGCGCCGGAAGCATCGGCGGACCCTACGCCGCCGCCGTGCAGTCCGATAAAGAGCCCCTTGGGCCTTGAGGTCTTGCCGCTTACGAAGAAACGGCCGCGCTTGCCGTCTTCTTCCCAGTACCAGTGCTCCCCCTTCTTTGGAAGCTTGCGCAGCTTCCCCCACGCCTTCTCGATTGCCTTAAGGACGGCCTTGCGAGACGACTTATCGGGTGCGGAGAGACCTTGGTAGGGCGCGAGCAGAGCGTCGAGCCCCTCGCGGCTGTCGCTGCGGTAAGGCTCCACCGCGTAAAGGTTCGCGACCAGCTCCTTGAGGGCCTTGCCCGTGGGCGCTTTGACCGTCTCTTGCGGCGCAGTGGTTGAGATCGATGCGACGGGCCCAGCGACGGACTCAGCGACGGGCTCAGCGAGGAGCGAAACAGCAAGCAATGCGCCGCTGGCGAGATGGGAGATCATGGGGATACCGTAGCTGTTGGCGCGCCGCCTGGCTCGCGATCACTTGTCGGACGAGTCGCCCGACGATTCCTCGTCGGAGGGCACGGGGGGATCGAAGTAGGTGTCGCGAATCCACTGGGGCTGCCAGCGATCAGGCTCGCGCTTCCGGCCGGTGAGGTCCACGTGGAAGGGCTCTAGGGGCTCGACGACGAGCGGATCGCGGTCGCGGGTGCGCTCCTGCCACTGTTCCAGCGCGACCTGGAGCCGTGCGATGTGGTGGACGAACGCAGGGCGCTCCGCCAGGTTGATCTGCTCGGCGGGGTCAGACGCCAAGTCGAAGAGCTGGCGATGGCCGATCCTGGGGTAGACGCAGAGCTTCCACCGGCCGTCGGTGACGGCGCGCTGCGTCTTGCCCATGGAGAGGAAGATCGAGTCGCGGACTTCGGCGCGTTCACCGCTCCAAAGCGGGGCAAGGTCGCGCGCGACGTAGCCAAGGTCCGAGGCATCGGGCCAAGTTGGCTCCTTCGCCTCGGTGTTCGCCTCCGGGTCTGCGTCCGGGTCTGCGTCCGCTTCGACCTCCGGTTCAGCCTCCGGCTCGGGGCCCGCGAAGGAGAGCAGCGTTGGATGGATGTCCAAGAGATACGTGAGCGCCGTCACGTGCTGACCGGCTGGCACTCCTGGACCGACCACGATGAGCGGCGCGCGCAGGCTGTGCTCGTAGACGCTCTGCTTGCCGAGCAGACCGTGGCTGCCCACCGCTAGCCCGTGGTCTGCCGCAAAGACGATGACGGTCTCTCGTCCGCTCTGCCTCGCCTCGAGCCCGTCGAGGATGCGCCCGATCGCAGCGTCCATGTGCTCGATCAACCCGTAGTACTCCGCAAGCTGTTGGCGCACGACCTCTGGATCGCGCGGCCATGCGGCGAGCTTCTCGTCGCGCAGCGTCAGGTGCCCGTTGTCGAAGGCGTGCTGCGCCGCGAAGTTCTGGGGCAGCTCGGGGCGCGGACGGTCGCGCCATGGCAGCGGCGGATCCCGAGGGTCATGGGGAGCCGTGAACGCAACGCTGAGAAAGATCGGCTTCGAGTCATCCGCCCCGGCAAGCAGCTCAAGGGCCGCCTCCGTGAAGAGCTCGGACGAGTGATCCTCCACGGGCTCGCGCTTCGTCGACGTCCCGTCCTCGTCCACGTCGTGCAGCGGTACCGCGAAGTGATTCGACATCCCGCCGAACATCACGGCGCGCCCCTCGTGGAAGCTGCGCTTGAACGAGGCCTGTCCGTTGTGCCACTTGCCCACGCCCATCGTCCGATAGCCGCGGGCCTGGAGGCTCTCCCCCAAAAGCTCCACGTCCGTGAGCCCGCTGTGGTCGATGGAGTGATACGCGCGGCCCGAGTGGATCATCGCGCGGCTCGGCGCGCAGACGGCCCCGTGGGGGGAGCCCATGCAGTAATTCCGCCGGAAGGAGGTCCCCTTGGCCACCAGGCGATCGATGTTGGGCGTCGCGATGCCGTGATTCCCCCACGCGCCGATGGTGTCCACCCGCTGATCGTCGGTCAGAATGAAGAGGATGTCGGGGGCGGGCGCCGCTTCGGTCGACGACTCTTGAAGCGGGAGGGACTCTTGGAGCGGGGGGGCCGGCAGGGCAGCGCTCAAAAGGGCCAGGGCGGTTGGGATCCACATGGCACCAACATAGCCGCAAGTTGTCCGGCGCGGGCCACCAGGTCTGCGTACCATCCTCGCCATGACGAATGAGGCCGAACAACAGTCCCAGGAATCCGGGCAGAGCGCCAACGGTTGGACCGAGGTCCGCGTCGACGTTCCCCTCGGGTGGCAGGAACTCGTGGGAGAGGCGCTCAGCTTTGGCCCGTGCACAACCGTCGCCCTGGGTACGACGTCGATCGCCGCGCGCCAACCCGACGCGAACTCAGAGGCCGTGCGCACCTTCGTCATGGCGAAAGACGACAACCCCGCGTTCCGCGCCTCCGTCCAGGCGAAGCTCGAAGCCCTCGGCGAGGCCGTCGGCGTCGATGAGCTGCGCGGACTCAAGGCGGCGTTCAAACCGCTGCCGCCGGAGGACTACGCGACGTCATGGCGCAAAGACTGGAAGCCGTTTCGCGTCGGCAAGCTCGTCCTCCTCCCCCCGTGGCGCGAGGAGGGTCCACCGCGCGACACCGACATGCGCCTCACGATCGAGCCGGGCGGTTCCTTCGGTTCAGGCCGACACGCGAGTACGCGCACCTGCCTCCGCGTCATCGACCTAAGGATTCGAGGCGGCGAGCGCGTCCTCGACGCGGGCACCGGCAGCGGAATCTTGTCCGTCGCCGCCACGATGCTCGGCGCCGATTCCGCGCTAGGTTTCGACATCGACCCCGCTTCGAGGACGAGCGCAGAGGAGTTGGCGGAGAGCAACGGCGTCGCCGCGCGCTGCGACTTCCGCGAAGGGGACTTCAGCGTCCTTGGGGACGACGAGGCGAACTTCGACGTCGTGCTCGCGAACATCTACGCCGACGTGCTCCAGGCCCACGCGGCGGAGCTCAAGCGGCGACTGGCCCCGGACGGCTGGTTCGCCTTCAGCGGCTGCCGGATCGACCACCGAGACGCAACCGTGGCGAAGATGTCCGAGGTAGGGCTCGAGGTCCACGAAGAGCGCCGGAGAGGACGATGGGTCACGCTCGTTGGCGGACACTGCCGCTAGGCCGTACGAGGCCGAAGACACACCCCGCGACCCTACGGAGCCGTTTGCCCCCGCTTTCCCCGGGACGCCTTGAGTTACCCAGGCCAAGTTGGTCTCGTAACCGTGTGCGCCTAGCCAAACTTTGGTTCCTAGCTCCCCTTTGCGGAGCCTTCGCTGCATGCGAAGTCACGCCACCGGTGCGGGTCGTCACTCCAACGAGAGGCGTCTTCCAGGAGATCCGGAACGCGGTGGGCACGGAGGCGCTCTTTCGCGAGCGCGATGGACTGACGTTCGCGGGCACTCGCACCTACCCCGCAGGGAAGGGCGCAGAGGCTCCCGTCGAGCGGCCAGTGTCCCTGTCGCTCCGGCCGAACGGCGCCTTCTTGCTATCCGTCGGCGCGACGGACGCGGCTTCCGCCGTCGGCTTCGACGGGCGCGAAGCCTGGACCCTCAGCCCGCGTGGTATCGCCGCGGAGGTGGGACTCGGCGCTCGGGAACACCAGCTCGCCGACGGCTGGCTCCGGACGCTGCTTTGGTTGACACCCGGCGATGAGCGCTTTTCGATCACGCCGGTCAAGCGAAGTCCAACGGCGGTCGCGCTTGAGCTGAGGCTGAAGCGCATCGGCCAGCCCGTCGAGGCCACGCTCCTCGTGGACGCGAGTACCAAGCGTCCGCTTTCCTATTCGATCACCAAGAACGAGCGCGTCCGCTCGGTGGCGTTCAGCGACTGGCAGAACACAGAAGGCGTGTGGTTTCCCCATGAGATGTCGGAGACGCTGGACGACGTAGTGGTGCACGTCGATCGCTTTGCGCGTAGGACGCGGGGCACACCTCGGACCCTGGAGAAGCCACGAAGTCGCCCCACCGACGTGACGTTCCGGACCGCAGCACCGACAGCCCCCGGGGAATCGTCCGTTGCTGCGCGGGTCGACCAAGGCGGGCGCTTCTACGTGCGCTGCACCGTCGGTTCCCTCGAGGATGCGTGGATGCTCCTCGACACGGGGTTCGGCTCCCACGCGATCCACCGTGAGCTCGCGGAGGCCGCCGGACTCGACCTCGGGGAGTCCGCGCAGCTGCAAGGGGTCAGCGGCGCAGGGTCGGGGTTCTGGGTTCAAGCAGACCAGCTGACGCTCGGCCATTTCGAACAGCGCGCACCGCGGTTGATCACCGTCGACACGAGCTTTCTCTCAGAGCGCGCCGGTTTCGAAGTGGCAGGGATCCTCGGGGCGCCGCTCTTCCACCGCGCCGTCGTCACCCTGGATGAACCGCGCGCGCGGGTCTTGCTCCATGATCCGCGGGGATTCGAGCGCCGCGGCTTGAGCTGGTTCCCATTGACCCTCGATGGCACCTCCCCCTGCCTCGGCGGACGCATCGTCTCGAACGGCCGCGCCACGGAGCGCCTCTTCTTCCGGCTCGACACGGGCTCGGACGACACCGTCACCATCGCTGAGTGGGCTTCGCGGCAGTTCGATCTCGTAGGCGATCGCGCCAATCTCCGCGCGACGCGCATCGAGGGAGCGTTTGGAACGATCCTTGGTTGGCGGAAGGGCCTGGAGGGAATTGACCTAGGGCCGGTGAGCGAGGCGGCCGCGAGCTCGAAGTCTCCCGGACGGGAGAACGCCATTGCGGCCTCCCCAGGGCTGCGACTCATTGGCCCAGAGGCCACCCTGCTGCGACGGGCAGGTCCGGGTCCCCTGAGCGACCCGTGGGTCGCCGGCAACCTCGGAACGAGGGCCTTGCGCGGTTGCCGCGTCGTCCTCGACTTGTCCGCATCTCGTATATCCATCCAGTCTGACGACACGAAGTAGGGTCTAGTGTCGCCCTGCGTTCGCGGAAGTCGTAGGCTCCGTCGACCGTCCCCTCGGCAGACAGTATCGGCCAATCAGCGTGAACATCCTCTTCCTCGCACAGCGCGTTCCCTATCCCCCGAACCGAGGAGACAAGATCTCCACCTGGAGGATCTGCGAGCGCTTTTCAAGGGACCACAACCTGACGATCGTTGCCTTTGCGCACGACCAAGGAGACCTCGATGCCGCCCAGGTCCTGAACGACGAGAAGGGTATTCGCACGATCGCGATCCCCCACAACGAGCGCTCGAAGAAGATGCGCGCGCTGCCTCTGTTGCTGACGACCAAGGCGCTGACCCTCGGCGTATTTTCGTCCAAGGAACTCCAGGCACAGGTCGACGGGCTCTTGCCCGAGATGGACTTCGCCTACGCATTCTCGTCGTCGATGGGAGCCTTCCTCACCGGCAAGAGCACACCTTGGGTCATGCACTTCGCCGAGCTCGACTCCGACAAGTGGCGGCAGTACGCCGACAAGCACGGGTTCCCCATGAGCATGGTGTATCGCCGTGAGTGGAAGACGCTCCGCACGTTCGAGCGCAAGATCGCAGCGGAGACCGTGACCAACGTCTTCTGCACGCCGTTGGAGGAAGTGATCTTCCAGCGCGAGATTCCGGGCTGTCCGTCAACGGTCATGCGCAACGGGGTCGCGCTCGATCACTACGAGCCGCGGCCCGATGCGGCTGAAGAAGCGCACTGCGTCTTTATCGGCGTCATGGACTACTTCCCGAACATCGATGGCTGCGTCTGGTTCGTGAACGAGATCCTGCCGCTTGTGCAAAAGGAAGTGCCCTACGCGCGCTTCACGATCGTCGGTTCCAAGCCGACGCCGGAAGTCGAGGCCCTCGGCCAAAGGGAGGGCGTGAAGGTCACGGGCTTCGTGGACGATCCGCGCGAATACCTCCAGAAGGCGGCCGTCAGCGTGGCGCCGCTGCGGGTGGCACGGGGTATCCAGAACAAGGTCCTTGAGGCGCTCGCCATGGGGCTTCCGACCGTGGGAACCACCTCCGCGACCCAGGGGGTGGAGGGTACGCCGGGCCAGGACTTCATCGTGGCGGACGAGGCAGAGGCCTTCGCGAAGGAGGTCATTGGGCTCCTGCGCGACCCGGGCGCGGCCAGAGCACTGGGCGACCGCGGACGGAAGTTCGTCGAGGCGACCTACGACTGGGAACGGTGCTTGGCGCCGCTCGACGGGATGCTGGATCAGGTCCGCTCGATCCAGATGAACGGGCCCGGCTGAGCTGCTGGCTGGCTTCCCTTGCTGGGTTCCCTTTCCGGGCTTCCCAGCCGGGCTCGCCCGGCCGAGTTTTTCCGACCGGTTCACACCGGTTCACACCGGGGGACCCTAACTGGCGAGCAGCTTGGCCAACTCGGCCGCGGCTTCGCCGCTCGACTCGATCGCGCCTCGGGTCCAATCAGGCTCCAGCCCGTATTCAGCGCGCGCCGTTTCCAAGAGCAGCTCGTCGCTACCGTCGACCTCCACCTCACGGACTCGGCTCATGAGCCGCACCGCTGGAAGGAGCTCGGCATCGCTCGTCCCTTCGTTGTGATGCGAGGCGATGGCCTTGACCAGCGGCTCGGGGAGCTCGAGGCTCGCGGCGAGAAGGCTTCCGACGCGCGTGTGACTGAGGGCGAGGCGGTCACGCTCAATGGTATGCAGCTCCCTCGCCGGAGATCCGTGCCACTCCAGGAGCGCGTCCGAGTACGGCTTCCCGAGCGCCTTGACCATCGCTGGGATCCCCATGTCGAGGAGCAGCGCAGCCGTGAACGCTTCGCCAGCACGGGTCGGGTGAAGGCGCTCTGCGATCGCCCTCGCCAAAGCAGCGCGGCGAGCGGCAGTTCTCCAGAACCGGCGCGGATCGAATCCAGGCGCTGGATCGGACGGCAACGCGCCGCGCACGGCCACGGCGAGGACGATCTGCTCAAGCTCACGTCGCCCGATGTAGCTCAGCGCTTGCCGCACGTCGCTGATGGGATTCTGCGGAGAGTAGGCGGCGCTGTTAACCGTCCCGAGCACTTTGATAGTCAACGCAGGATCCGACCCAAGCGACTCGGCCACCTCGTCGAACTCCACGTCCGGATCGCGCAGGCTCCCAAGAACCTTGAGCGCGAGCGAAGGCAGCTCCGGTAGCTTCTCGAGCTTGAGCACGTTGGCAAGCATCTTCTTGGCACGCACGTTGGCGATAAGGGATCGAGCCACGGTTAGGAAGCCCTCCTGCTGAGCTTGCTGGAGATGAGTGAAATGAGGCCGCCGAGCATCACGTAGCCCGTGACCACCTCAAGAATGACGACCACCTGGGCCGCTACCGTTGCGGGAAGAGCGTCGCCGTACCCGAGCGTCGTGAGGGTCACCACGCTGAAGTAGAACGGCGAAAGCCAGGTCTCGTGGTCGCCGAAGTCAATCTCCACCTGGGTGTAGAGCGCCGCAAAGAGAACGGCCAACGCCGCGCTGCAGGCGGCCCAGCGTCCGACGTTGCGACCGCAGTCGCTGGTCAGCCACCAGATCCGATACGTCCATTCATACGAGGGGCCTTGGCTCCGATACTCCGCAAGGAAGTTCTGATCCTCAATGAAGTCGTGGAGGAAGCACGCACCCCGGCGGTCGAGGCTTCCGGCGTCGATACCCAGCCAACTCGCGTGCCTGTAGCCCTTCACGCGCGAGAGCTTCGCCCCGGAGAGCTCGGCGTCGTCGAACCGCGCGCCCGAAAGCTCCACCTCCGTAAAGTCTGCCTCGGAGAGATCGGCCCGGCGCAGATCCGCATCCATCAGCTTGGCTTCGCGCCAGTTCGTGCCCTGGCACCGCGCACCCACGAAGTTGCCGCCACAAACGTCGGACCCCGCAAAGCTGGCTCGGTCGAAGTCCGCGTCCATCCCTTCGACACCGACGAGCTTTGCGCTGCCGAACCCAGCACGGGCGAAGGATCCTCCGCGCAGGACGGCGTCCGTGAGGTCGGCTCCCGCGAACTCAGCTCCCTCCGCGTTCGCGTTGAGGAGCGACGCACCGCGCATCCTTGCGCCCACAAAGATCGCACCCTTGAGGTTCGCTCCGGTGAAGTCACACCCCGTGAGGTCGGCGCCAGTGAAGTCGTGACCCTCAAGATCTGCCCGGGCGTACCCGGCGGCGCTAGCCGAATCTGACTCGGTCGATGCAACGGGTGCCATCAGACGGCCTGGACCCGTCTCGGCCTCGGTCGTCGCGAGCTGCGAGCCGACCTGGGGGCCAACGGGTGGGTCGTGGGGCGCGGACATGGGTACCGGGTTCATCGACCCCGGGGATTACCCGACTGAACCGCGCTGGGGTCTGGTCCTCGGGAGGGTCAATTTGAGAGGCCAAGGGGCTCTCCAGTCGCCTCCATGGGCCGTAACCCATCCCAGGCGCCGTTCGTCGAGCCAAGGTATGGACACCCCCACCCTGCGAAAGCCGCCCCCGTCCGACAGGCACCCAGGGGGCGCGTCCCCCCTCCTCTGGTCCCTGGCATGGCCTGTCCTCGTCTTCTGGTTCCTGCGCGAAGCCCTGGCGGCCTGGAAGGGCCTAGCCGTGGGACGAATCGCCCATGGGAATGATCCTGGCTACTGGCTTTGGTGCGCATCCGAGCACACAAGCCGTACAGCATTGGCCTTGACCCTGCTCCTATGGGCTATGATTCGCCCTTCGAGCGGCCCCAACAGCGGCGCCGCCCAAATCGGATAGATGTTCAGGCAGGCGCCACGAGCCCTGCCCATGAGGAGCCAGATGGCGAAGACAAAGGACGCGAACTCGAAGATCCTAAACGGCCCGCGCGACACGAAGAGATTCGGACGCGCCTTGATCATCGACCTCGCCTCACCCCAGCTTGGCTTGACGATCGAGCGTGGTAGTTCCCTGCCGCGTGCATCGGTCGTCGTGACCACCTGCGCGCGCGAGATCATCGCGCTCTCGAAAGAGGGCATCAAGGTAGAGACGATCGTCGTGGTCGGTAGCGAGGCGGATCCCGCCGAGCATCCGGATCTGCGCGAGATCACCGAGAACCTGCGCGCACTCCGCGACAAGTGGTTCTCGCGGTCACGCCTTCTGGTCATGACGAAGACGCGTGACATGAGCTCCTACGAGCTGCGCGCGACGCTCGCCATGTACACCGCCGTACACCTGCAGTTCGACTGGGGAACGGCTAAGACCTGGACGGCAGCGACGGGCGAGAAAGGCCCGGCGTTCGCGAAGCTCGTTCACGACTGCCATCACTTCGACCACCTCGTGCTCGAGACCGCACTCTACAAGGCGCCCATCGACAACACGACGCCCGCTGAGCTCAAGGCTCTGGGTGAGAAGCTGATGGAGATCAAGCCGCAAGAAGTGGTCATCCTTGGGGGCGGCGGTTCCGCGGCCGGGACCAAGGGCGTCAAGTACGCGACCAAGCCCACGCGCGACAAGATTGTCGAGAGCCTCGCTGAAGAGACAGGCGTCTCGGTTCATCCGGACGAGTACGAAGAGCTGCTGCCCGCGTGAGCGAGCCAGTTGCCTCGCTGACGAACGTCACGAGATCCTTCGGGGACCTCGTGGCGGTGGACTCGCTCTCACTGGAAGTTCGCGCCGGCGAAGTCCTCGGGCTCGTCGGGCCGAACGGCGCGGGCAAGACGACGACCGTGCGGATGCTGTGCGGGCTCTTGCCGGTATCGGCGGGTTCCGTGGCCATCGCTGGGCACTCCGTCACGGACGACCCCATGGCGGCCCGCAAGGCGCTGGGCTACGTGCCGGACGGCGCGCCGATGTACCCCAACCTCTCGCCGCGCCAGCACCTCATGCTCGTCGGCCGGCTCCACGGGCTGTCGGATGACGAGACCCGGACGGAGGGAGAGCGGCTCATGGGTCACCTCGACCTCGCGGAGCGCATCGATGACCCCGTGGGGACGTTCTCCCGCGGAATGCGTCAAAAGACGGCGCTCGCGTGCGCGATCCTTCCCCGCCCCACGCTGCTCGTGCTCGATGAGCCGCTCAGCGGCCTCGACGCCCCTAGCGCCGCGATGCTCAAGTCCGTCCTCCGCGGCTGGGGCGACCGCGGCGGAGCCGTGCTTTACACGTCGCACCTCTTGGACGTCGTTGAGCGCGTTTGCGACCGCGTGGCGGTCCTTGCGCAGTCGAAGCTCGTCACGGTCGGCGCCCTGGACGAGCTGCGATCGAGCTCCGGATCGGACGGGACGCTGGAAGAGGTATTCCGTGCGCTGACCGAGCAAGAAGACCCCGACGCGAAGGCGCGCGCTCTTCTCGGTTAGCCGCCGGGCGGCTTAAACGGCGTCGCTGCCGCCGCCTTCCTTCACCGGGATCGGCTGGAAGTTCTCGTCCACGGCCACCATCGTCACCTCGGCCTCCGTCACGTAGTCCTGGGTGCCGCCACCGAACCGGCGCGACGCCCAGACCGAGACCTTGGTCTTGATCGACGAGCGTCCGATGCGCAGCGTCTCCGTGAAGAACGAGACGAGATCTCCGACGCGCACCGGCGCCTTGAAGTCGATCTTGTCCATGGACACGGTCACCACCATGCCTGAGTGGTGGCGGTGAGCCTCCGTCGCGGCTGCAAGGTCAATCTCGGCGAGGATCACACCACCGAAGATCGTTCCGACGGCGTTGGTGTCGCGGGGCATCATCACGCGCTTGATCGCGGGAATCTTGTCGGCGGGGAAGATGTCTTCGGGCGGGGTCATGGGAGTCCTAAGAAAGAGAGGAAGCGGCCCAGTTCATCACGCGGAGGCGCAGGTCATCGAGCTTGCCGGTGAAGAAGTGATCCACGTCAGGGACTTCCTCCACATGGAATCGGTCGAAAAGGTCCGGGAGCCGGTCGCGCATCACGTCCATGGTCCCGAAGGTGTCGTCCCCGGCCATGAAGATGCCCCCCGGCTGCTTCACGTCGAGTGCCGCCGAGCAGTCGTACGCGATCACCGGCAGCGCGATCAGCGCCACGCGCTCAATGCGCTCGTCACGGGGCGCAAGCCCCACCACCGTGCGGGAGCCAAAAGAGAACCCAGCGGCCCAGAGGGGCACACCGGGAACCCGCTCGCGGAGGAACGTGAGGGCCGCCGCGAGGTCCTCTTCCTCCGCGCCGTTTCCGTCGTGGGTCCCTTCGCTGCCGCCAACGCCGCGGAAATTGAAGCGCACCACGGCGAGGCCTGCATCATGGAGGCCACGCGCCGTGCGGTGGACGACGTTGTTCCGCATCGTGCCGCCGTGCAGGGGGTGCGGGTGGCAGACAACGGCGGCGGCTAGGGCCGGGGCTCCGCCTTCGGGGAGCCAAAGCTCGGCTTCCAGCTTCCCTACGGGACCTTGGATCGTGACCTTTTCACTCATGGGCCAGGATTATGGGACCGGGACGCCCTTGGGAGTACCCTCCACAGCGCGCAAGTCGACTTCCCTCTGGAGTTCCTGATCCATGAATCGCGTCATCGCCCTCATCCGAGCTCAGCTCTCCGGAGAAGTCCTCGGGGAGCGTACGCCCGTGGCGGCGCTCGCCATGCAGGTCGTGGTGGCGGCGCTCCTCTGCCTCCTGGTGCGGGGCGAGGTGGGAGCTTACGGCTACGTCGTCGTCGCGCTGAGCATCCCCTTGGCGCTGACGGCCGTTCCGCTCCTCGGGGAACTCGCGCCACTGCTCCGGGCCGATCCCGCCGCCGAGTGGGTGGGCGCACAGCCTGTGAGCTTCCGCGACCTCCGACTCGCAAGGGTCGGGACTCTCCTGACGATCATCGGGCTGCTGGCCCTCGCGGCCCTCGTCCCGGCCGCCCTACTCGCGCCAGGAACACTCGGGCTCCAGGGGCGCGTTCTCCTCGTCCTCGCGGGCGTGGCCCAAACATGGTGCCTCGCGGCGGCGCTCCTGGCCCTGCAGGTTGTCCTGACCCGCCTGCCCGGCCGCGGCGGCGAGAGCTTCCTCGTACTCCTCCAGACCGCCGTCTTCCTCTGCGTGCTCGTCGGAGCCCTCGTCGGCCTGCGCTACCTTCCGGTCCTCGAAAAACTCACCGGCGCCGAAGCCGGCCTCTTGGTGTTCCCGCCCGCGTGGTTCGCGAGCTTCGCAGCGCCCGCCGGGTGGGGCACACCCGGGATGATCGCTGGCGCCGTCGTCCTCGTTAGCCTTCTGATCTTCGCGCTAGCGCCGTTCCCGCCCGCGCCGCGCGCGCAATCCACGCACTCCGTGCTCTCCACGGTGCTCACACCGTTCCGCAAGCTGGCCGAGCTCCTTTGGGTCAACGACTCCGAGCGGGCACCGTTCTCATTCGTCTACGACGCGCTGCCAGCCGAAAGGGACTTCGTCCTGCGCACCTATCCGCTCGTGGCGGCCCCTCTGCTGTTCCTAGCGCTCGGCGCCGACCCCAGCAACCTAGAGGGTGAGGGGCTCTTCGCTCTTCTCCTCTTCGCCCCCGCGGCCTACCTACCGTTCGTGCTGATGCACGTCCCCACCACAGCGACCCCAGCTGCCCGCTGGATCGTCGACACCGCGCCCCTCGACGAACAAACGGAAGACCAAGGCGCCATGAAGGCAATCGCGGTCCGGCTCCTTGTTCCGCTCTACCTCGGCATCGGCGCCCTCGTCATGACCACCGCGAGCGTCGACCTAGGCCTACGCCTCTGGCCGATCGCCGTCGCCGTCGGCCTCATCACCCTCCGCGTCCTTGTGGCCCGCGGCATGGCGCGACCTCTCTCGACACCCGCGAACGATCTCATGACGACGTGGAACGATGGCCTAGGCGGCACCTTGATGGCCCTCGCCGTCCTCATGACGCTGATCGCCGTCGCGGCATGGCGCACCATCCCATCCCCCGCGATCAGCTGGGCGATCCTGGGCGCCGTCGTCGTCTTGGAGCTCGCCCTCAGCAGACGGACGAACGCGTCCCCTGCCCACTAACAGCGCTACGCCAACAAGTTCGTTTGCACGTGGCCGTGGACATCGGTGAGGCGGAAGTCGCGGCCCTGGGAGCGGAACGTCAAGCGCTCGTGGTCGATGCCCATGAGGTGCAGGATCGTGGCGTGTAGATCGTGGATGTCCATGGCGCCGGACACGGGGGCGAAGCCGATCTCGTCGGTCTCTCCGTGGGAGTAGCCGGCCTTGACGCCGCCTCCCGCCATCCACATCGTGAACGCGCCGATGTGGTGATCGCGGCCAATGAAGTTGCGCACCTCCCCCAGCGGGGTTCGGCCGAACTCGCCTCCCCAAATGACGAGCGTGTCCTCGAGGAGTCCGCGCTGCTCTAGGTCGAGCACGAGTGCGGCGCTCGCCTGGTCTACCTCGCGGCAGCGGGCCTCAAGGGGCTTGCCGAGGTTGTTGTTCGGGTCTCCGTGGTGGTCCCAGTCCGCGTGGTAGAGCTGGACAAACCGAGATCCGCGCTCGATCAGGCGTCGTGCCAGGAGGCAGTTGCGCGCGAAGGACGGTCCGTCGCCCTCCATGCCGTAGAGCTTGCGCACGGACTCGGGCTCCTTCGAGAGGTCCACCAGGTCCGGCGTGCTGGACTGCATGCGGTGGGCCAGCTCGTAGGTTTTGATGCGCTCGGCGAGGTCCGGACGATCTGCGTCGCGGCCTTGGCCCTCGGCGCCAGCGCGATCGAGGGCCGCCACGGTGCGGAAGAAGCCTGACTGCTCCGCGCTGTCGACACCCTCGGGGTTGCCGAGGTCGAGCACCGGGTCGCCTTTCCCGCGGAACGGGGTGCCCGCGACGCTTGAGGGCAGAAAGGCGTTGCCCCAGAGCGGCCCGCCGCCCCGGGGGCCGCGCGAACCGGACTGCAGCACCACGAAGCCCGGCAGGTCTTCGGCCTCGGAGCCCAGCCCATAGAGCGACCACGAGCCGCAGCTCGGACGGCCGAACTGCCCAAACCCGGTGTTCATGAACAGCTTGGCCGGACCGTGGTTGATCTCCTTGCCTTGGACGCCCCGTAGGAAGCTCACCTTGTCCACGATGCCAGCAATATGCGGGAGCAGCTCGGAAACCGGTGCCCCCGACTCGCCGTGACGCGCGAACTTGCGGCTGGTACCGAGGAGCTTGGCGCGCGCACCGTCAATGAAGGCGAAGCGCTTGCCTGCGGCTAAACTCGGCGGCAGCGTCTCACCGTCTAGCTTCTGAAGCGTCTCCTTGGGCTCGAAGAGCTCGAACTGACTCGGTGCGCCTGCCATGAAGAGCCAGATCACGCGCTTGGCTTTTGGCGCGTGGGTCAGGTAGGGCAGCGCCCCTTGGGCGAAGCCGTCCTGCATCAGCCGATCGCCGAAGGCGAGCGCCCCGAGGCCGCTGGCTGAGGTTTGGAGGATCTGGCGCAGAGCTTCGCGCCGCGGAATGGCCTTGGGATTGCGTCGCGCCTTCATGGTCGGTGGGTGAACTCGTAGAGGTTGAAGACGACGCGGGCGATCGCGCTGCACGCGGCGGATTCGCCGCGCTGCTGCTCGACGGCCTGGGCGTGCTCCAGGAGCAGCGCGACCTCCTCGGCCGTCGCGCTGCGCCCTAGGGCCCAGCGATACGCCGCGTCGATGCGCACCGCAAGGGTCGCACCGGGAAGCTCGCGGATCATCCGCTCCCCCATCGCCTGGGCGATCTCGACGACGAGGGGATCATTCGCAAGCGCCAGCGCCTGGAGCGGGCTGGTGGAAACCGTCCTGCGCGTACAGCTAAAGCCCGGGGACGGCGCGTCGAAGGTGGAGTAGAACGGGAACGGCGACGACCGCCAAATGCGGGTGTAGAGCGAGCGGCGGAAGCGCTCATCCCCCTCACTCGGCTTCCAGTTCTTCCGTGACTGCGTGAACGAGAAGACGCCCTCGGGCTGGGGCGGTTGGACCGGCCCCCCGCCGACCTTGCGGTGAAGTACGCCGCTCGCCTCCAGCATGCTGTCGCGGAGCACCTCGCCGGACAGGCGCATGGGCCGGCGACGGGAGAAGAGCGTGCCCTCGGGATCGGCCTTCACCTTCTCAGGCGACTGCGCATCCGACTGGCAGTATGTCTTCGAGAGGAGAATCGTCCGCAGCGTATGGCGCCGGGACATGCCATGCTCCACGAAGTCTTGCGCGAGCCACTCCAGCAAATCGGGGTGGGTCGGCCTGACCCCCCTCAGGCCAAAGTCGTTCTCGGAGGGCACGATGCCCACCCCAAAGAGCTGCTGCCAAAAACGGTTGACGGTGACCCGGTGCACGAGTGCGTTGGCGGGGTTCACGAGCCAGTGGGCAAGGTCGAGGCGCGTGCGCATCACGGACTCAGGATCCGCGAAGTGATCCATGGCCGCGGGCACCCCAGGTGACACTGGCTCGCGCTGATCGAGGAACGAGCCCCGTTCAAACCGGCGCGTGGTGCGGGGAGCGGAGCGCTCCTCAAGCACGAGCGTGCTAGGAAGTCGAGGCCGCTCGCCGCGCACTTGACTGAGCGCTCGCCATGAGTCGAGCCACGCCTTCGGAACGAGTCCGCCACCGGCTTGACCTGAGCCATCCCCTGCAGGGAGCGCAGCCGCCAGGCCCATGCGGAACGCCCCGATGGTGTGGTGGGAGCCGTACTCCTGTACGAGCTCCACTCGCAGCTCGCGCCCCTCCGCGTGGAAGGCTTCGGAAAGTTCGAGTTCTAGGACGTGCGGCGAGTCGAACTGGGGCTGCACCGCCCAGCCAGGTCCTTCGCCATCGAGAAGCGACGCAGCGACGTAGCTGGATCCACCTTTGGCGCTCGAGTCCTGCTCGAAGTCTGCGCGGGCAGCACCCAGGGCATGGGGCGTCCATTCGGCTTCGCCGTCGGCTCGACTCGCAACGCGCACTTCCTGGAGAACGAAGTTCTTCCCTCCGCGCCCTGGGCCTCCGTCCGCGAGCACCTCAAGGCGCAGGGCCCCCACGTTCGCGACCCCCGGCGTGGCGCCCTGCAGCACGTAGGTGCTAAACACCGGGTTCTGGCCGAGCAAGCGATACGCGCCGCTCAGCTCGGGTCGCAGCTCGGGACCGTTCGAACCCGTGGCCCACTCGGGTTGCCACACCGTCCAGTTCTCCGAGGCCTTGTTCCACTCGTCAAGGTAGCGCGCCTTCGCCTCGACCAGCCGCTGCTCCCACTTGGCCGCCTGCGCTTCTTCCTCGCTATTTCGCGGTACCAGCAGCGTCGGTGCCTGCGACACGCCTCCGTCCAACGTCGAGTTGAAGAACGCAAAGAGCCCGAAGTACTCCGAGTGCGTGATGGGATCGAACTTGTGGGTATGGCACTGCGCGCACCCGACGGACGAGCCGAGCCAAACGGACCCGGTGGTATTGGTTCGATCGATGACCGCGTTGATGCGGTTCTCCTCGTCCTTCGCGCCGCCTTCCTGGTTGACCTGGGTGTTGCGATGAAACCCGGTCGCGATGCGCTGCTCGCGGGTGGCGTTGGGCAGCAGGTCACCTGCAAGCTGCTCCACCGTGAACTGGTCGAACGGCATGTCCGACGCAATGGCCTGGACCACCCAGTCACGCCAGGGCCAAATCGATCGCCCGCCGTCGATCGTGTAGCCGTGGCTGTCCGCGTAGCGCGCGAGGTCGAGCCAGTGCCTCGCCCAGTGTTCGCCGAACTCCTGGGAAGAGAGAAGGGCGTCCACATGCGCGGCGTAGGCGTCCTCCGAAGGGTCAGCCTCGAACGAAGCGATCGCCTCGGCGCTCGGCGGCAACCCCACGACGTCGAGGAAGAGGCGTCGCAGAAGATCCCGAGGGTTCGCCCTGGGATTGAGATCCAGCCCCTGCTGGCGCAGTCGTGCCTGGACGAATCCATCCAGCGTGGGGGCTGGCTCTGTTGCCGCCGGCTCGTCCTCAAACGGGGCGTAGGCCCAATGCGGCTCCCATTCGGCCCCGGCTTCGATCCACTGCCGCAGGAGATCGACCTCGTCGGATCTCAGCGCGCGACCTGCACCCGGGGGTGGCATGTGATCGAAGTCGTCCTCCGACGTGACCCGGTACAGGAGTTCGCTGTCCTCCGGCGACCCGAGGTCGATCGCATCCGATTCCAGGAGTCCCGCCGCCGTATCCAGCCGCACGCCCGCGGCGCGCGCGCTCGGATCAGGCCCGTGGCATGCGAAGCAGTGCTCGCTCAGGACCGTGCGAACGCCGTTCGACCAACTTGGAGCCGACTCTCCTTCCGTTCGGGCTGGCTCCGCGAGGAAGACGCCCAACACCAAAACGAGACCTGCGCGGGCCGCAGTGCACGCTGCGCGACTCTTCGACTGTTGGACCGCCATAGACACAATCTAGCAGACCCAGGCACCGGCGTTCGGCTTCAGATTTCTGGGTAAGCATCCACGGTCTTTTCGTCGCGGACGTCCCCGGTGTGCTTGACGTCCATCGGATCGATCACAAGGAGCGTGACCTCTTCACCGTCAAGAGTCCGGGGACGATGCCGCATCCCAGCGGGCACAACGATGACCTCGCCCGGATCGACTCGCACTTCTTCCACCGACGCATCCGCCGGATCCTCAAGGTCCATGATGAGCGTTCCGCCGATCGGTAAGAACACCTCATCGTGTTCCCGATGATCGTGCCAGACGAACTCCCCTTGCACGCGCGCGAGCACGAGCTGGTGCCCGTCAAACTGGGCAATCCTGTGCGGCGTCCACAGAGCCTCCACCTGACGGAGCTTCTTGGAGAGTGAGATGGGCGACGGAAGTTTTTTCCTCATGACCCCGTGAGGGTAGCAAGCCCTCTCCATCCATGGCGATGGCTCAAGACGAGTCAGCGGCGCCCAGTTTCCTAGGAGTCTGCGGAGCGATCCCGTGGATGCGGTCATTCCCCACCGGCCGGCTGGTCGAAACCCCTAGGGAATCCATGACGATAGGTGAAAAAATCCCTGCCGCCGACCTCGCCTATCTAACGATGAGCGATGAGGAAGCTGACGAACTCCGTTCTCGTCAGAAGCGCCGCCTCTACGTTTCGACCTACGGGTCCCTGCGGGCGCTCTGGTTCTACGTCGCCTTTCTCGCTGTGCTCGTGCACAGCCACTTCGCCGCTGGCGCCGCATGGACCGAGAGCACCCGATGGTTCGCCGGGTTCTCGACGGCCTACGTCGTGATCGCATGGGCGGCCACCAAGCTGCTCTACAGCCCGGACAGGGGGAGCTTCGTGCCACGCATCTTCCTCGTCGCGGACTTTGTGATCGCCGGACTGATCATCTTCGTCACCGACGGCATCGCGAGCCCGTTCTTCTTCTTTCCCTACATTCGCACCATCGACCACGTGTTCGAAGGAGCGCGTGTGACCGCGACGAACCTAGCGATCGCCATCGCGACGCACCTCGTGGCCGTCCTTGCCTACGCCCAGGCCTACGGCACCGAGCTGCCGATACCGGCGCTGGTCCTCCAGCTCTTGGCGTGCGTTGCCACGGGCCTCTACACCACGCTCATCGCTGGAGCCGTCGCCCGCATCCGTGGTCGATCACGAACCACGGTCTCCATCGCGCGCCACCTCGTGCGCGAGCTGCAGGCAACCACCATTCACCTGGAGGAGGCCCACAAGAGAGCCGCGCTTGCGGCGGAGGCCAAGGATCAGTTCCTGGCCAACATGAGCCACGAGCTACGGACGCCCATGAACGGCATCATCGGCATGTCAGAGCTGGCGCTTTCAACGGATCTCGACGAAGAGCCCGCGGAGTACGTCGGGGCGGTCCGGGACTCGGCGAGCGCGCTCCTCACCATCGTTAACGACGTACTCGATCTTTCAAGGCTCGAAGCGGGTGGCGTCAAGATCGAAGAGGCTCCCTTCCAGCTCGAGGAGTGCCTTCGCAACGCCCTGACTCCCACCGCTCCGCGCGCGTTCGCCAAGGGCCTCGACCTAACATGCGACGTCGATCCAGCGCTGCCCAGCTTGATCACGGGTGATGGAGCGCGGCTCAGGCAGATCTTGATCAACCTCGTGGGCAACGCGATCAAGTTCACCGAGACTGGCCACGTCAGCGTGACTGCGAAGCACGGGGCCACGCAGGGCGAACTGCTGATCGTCGTCTCCGACACGGGCATCGGGGTCGCGCCCGACAAGATCTCCACGATCTTCAGCGAATTCACGCAGGCGGAGGAGTCCACGGCGCGGCGCTTCGGAGGGACGGGCCTTGGCCTCGCAATCTCTCGACGCCTCAGCGAGGCGATGGGTGGATCCCTTGAGCTTGAGAGCGAGCTGGATGTCGGCTCGCACTTCTCTCTTCGCCTCCCGCTCCGCTCCTCATGGAGAGCCAATCGGGATCACGCACACGCTCGCGCAGGCGCCATTCCTTGCGAGGAACCCGTCCACGTCCTTTGCTACAGCGACGTCGTCCGCGCGTCCGTCGTCAGGCACGTGAAGAGGTTCGGATGCGACGTCATCGAGCACAGCAGCGCGAGCTCCCTCGAGCGAGCGATCGATCGGCAAGGGGCTCGGGAAGGTGGAAGCAATCCCCAAGTGATCGTCACCGTGCCGCCGTTCTCCACGGCGCGCCAGCTGGAGCTCGAGGACACAGCGAGCCACCTGACGCACCATCAATGGATCGTCGTGAGCCAGGCGCGTCCGCTGGACGGCTGGAAAGCCGCAGCGCTCAAGGACGCCAGGCTGATCCTCGCTCCGGTGGTCGGCGAAGGGCTGCGCAGGGCGATCGCGGAGCTCAGCTGCCCGTCGTCCAAGGCCGATATCTCGCATAGCTCTGGCAGAGACACCCCCGTCAAGTGGCGGGCCTCCACCCCGCTGCGAGTGCTGCTCGCGGAGGACAATCCCATGAACCAGGCCGTGGCCACGCGCTTGCTCTCCAAGTGGGGGCACACGGTCAAGGTGGCCGAGAACGGACAGCGAGCGCTCGAGATGCGCCGAGCCGGCTCGTTCGACGTCATCCTCATGGACATGCAGATGCCGGTGATGGACGGGCTCGCCGCGACGGCGAAGATTCGCCAGTTCGAATCCGAAAAGGGACTCGAGCGACTGCCGATCTTCGCCATGACCGCCAACGCAGGGGATCAAGTGCGCGAGCGCTGCCTCCGGGCGGGCATGGACGAGTTCATCACCAAACCGATCGACATGCCGCTCCTGTTTCGATTGATGGACAAAGTCGAGCAGCAGGGCCCCGGCGACCGGGAAGCGGCCTAGCGCGGGGCCAAAGGCCGGGGCTACCGGCTATCCTCCGGCCATGGAACTCATCGACATTGGCGCCAACCTTGGGAGCCAGCAGTTCAAGAAGGATCTCACCGACGTCTTAGAACGCGCACGATCCGCCGACGTAGCGGGCATGGTCGTCACGGGAACGAGCCTCGCCGGGAGTTGCCGCGCGCTTGAGATCGCGAAGACGTCCCCGACGCTCTGGTCCACCGCGGGCGTCCACCCCCATGATGCGAAGGAGTGGAACGCCGAGACATCCCAGGGGATTCGCGCGCTCAGCGGCGAAGCCAAGGTGGTCGCCGTCGGCGAGTGCGGGCTCGACTTCAACCGGAACTTCTCACCGCCGAGCGACCAGCGGACGGCCTTCGAGGCCCAGCTCGCCCTTGCGGCCAAAACCAGCCTGCCGCTCTTCCTGCACCAGCGCGACGCCCACGACGAGTTCCTCGCCACTCTGCAAGGCGCCTCGCAGGACCTGGACGGAGGAGCCGTCGTGCACTGCTTCACCGACGGTCCCGCGGAGGCTGAAGCCTACCTAGACCTCGGCTGCTACTTGGGAGTCACCGGCTGGGTGACCGACAAAAAGCGAGGCGACGCCCTGCGCCAAGCGGTGCCACTGATCCCTGACGATCGGCTGCTCCTGGAGACCGACGCGCCCTACCTCATGCCCCAGACGATCTCCCCGAAGCCCAAGTCACGCCGCAACGAGCCGATGTACATGCGGCATGTGGCCGAGGCGGTCGCAGAGCTGCGAGGCCAGTCCACGGAGGAAGTCGCCGCGCTCACGACCGAGAATGCGCGCCGCTTCTTCCGGATCTCCGAGCCCTAGCGGCGCGCCTCGAGCGCAAAGAGCCCGTGAGCGAGTTGAGGCTGGCGCGAGCGCGCCGGCTAGTCGCCGTCGGCGAACTCCGGAAAGGCCTCGGCGAGGTCGTCCGGCAAACCGCTCAGGACCTCGACAGACTCGCCGCTCGTAGGTGACTCGAAGAGCAGCCGATGGCTGTGGAGCGCGTGGCGATCGATGACAAGCTGCGCGCGGTCGGAGTCCGTCATCTCCCCCGCTGCCGAACGCAGAAAGATCTCGCGGTCTGGCCCGTAGAGCTTGTCGCCGACGAGTGGCGTCCCAATGGCCGCCATGTGAACTCGAATCTGGTGCTGACGTCCGGTGTGGATGCGCAGGCGCAGCAGCGCGCGTCCACCCGACACCTTGAGCGTTTCCCAGTCCGTGCGACAGGGGAGCCCGTCCGCGGCGGTCGTCATTTCGAGCTCGACGGGGGACGTCGTCGATAGCCGGATCGGCGCGTCGATCGAACCGGACGCCGGCTCTGGCACACCGTCCACGATTGCGAGGTAGCCTTTCTCCACGAGCCGGTCCTCGAACTGAATCGTGAGCGCGGGGTGCGTCCTCGGACGCTTGCTGACCAGCACGATCCCGCTCGTTTCACGGTCGAGCCGATGGCAAAGGCGCGGCAAGAACTGGCCGGACTCGATCTCTTCGCGGTAGCGCAGGTGCACACGCTGAATGAGCGTGTCACTCATGTACCGGCCGCTGGGGTGGACCGCGATCAGCGGCGGCTTGTCCACCACAAGAACGTCCTCGTCCTCAAACAGTACGGTGAGTTCGTCGTGGGTCTCGCCGAGGAGCAAGGTTCGATAGGAGTCGGGGATCCGGATGAAGACCTGGGACCCGTGCTGGAGCTTCGCGCCGCTGCGCTTCTCTACCTTGCGAACGCCCGTGCCCTTGGGTGCCTCGGGACGCGCCGCGTCGATCTCGACGTAGCCATCCCGGATCAGTCCCTGGACCGACGAGCGCGAACGCCACTTCAGATGGTGCCCGAGGAACTTGTCGAGCCGCATCGCGAAGCCCTTGATCGGAACGCGGAACGTGCTCGCGTCCACGAGCAGCCGCACCTCGGTGGGCGCTTCGGTGAGGTCGCGGTCTTTCTCAAAGATGCCCATGGCGTAGAGGGGGATCGCGCCGGCGCGGAGAAAAGAGAGCGGTGTCCGCAGGCAACCATGCCTACGACAAAGCCGCGCGGCCTTGAGGCTACGCGGCTGAGTCTTGTGCTCGAATCCAGGTCCGCGGACTTCAGCCTTACGAGCAGAGAGGTCCTGCTAGATCAGGCGAATCGCACCCGGCGCTTCTCAGCGCTTCTTGGGGGCGCCACCGGGGCGACGCCGGCGACGACGGTTCGGGTCGTTCTTGCGGGTAGCCTTCTGCACGGTGCGGAGACGCTCGCGGCGCTCGCGGCGACGGCGATCCGAACGCTTCTCGTGCCAGGTGTTGGCTTTCGCGAGGCGGAAGATGCCGCTGTAGTTGCACTGACGCTTGAAGCGGCGAAGGGCGGCTTCGAGTGACTCGTTGGAACGAACGGAGACCTTGATCAAGGGAGTGAGCCCGCTAGTGGCGGGGTTCAGGGTTGGAGGGTACGGCTGGGCGCGGTTTCGAGCCGGGAAGGATACGTGGGCACCAGAGATGCCGCAACCGGCGTAATGCCGCTATCCTTGCGACGAGTGAGAGTTTTCTCCCGCCAACGCCTGTGGAGGGCCCATGTCTAGTTCCCATCCAGGGGACCCATCTGGCCATAGCCAGGGCTCCCGCGGGGCCTCTGGGGGTGAAAACGGCGGCGATGAGGTCTTCCAGGGCACCCTGGAGACGGTCACCTACCACGACGAAAAGTCGCTTTACGGGGTCCTCAGGCTGGCTCCGGACGCTGGATTCAAGGCTCCGGACGAGGGATCACTCTTCTCCCCGGGTCGCGTGACGGCCGTCGGAAAGATCGCAGACCCCGTGGAAGGGGTCCGCCTGCGCCTCACCGGCCGCTGGGGTCGACATTCAGCCCACGGCGTCCAGTTCGAGTTCGCCGCGACGGAAACCCTGCCCCCGGCCACCGAGGCCGGCCTCGTGCGCTACCTCTCCTCCAAGGTTTTCGAGGGCGTCGGCGCCACCCTCGCCCAGCGCATCGTCGACAAGCTGGGCACGGACGCCCTAGAGCGCATCTCCACGGAGCCTGGCGCCCTCGACAACATCAAGGGACTGCGGCCGGACAAGGCCGAGCTGCTCAAGGAGACGATCCTGGGCCAATCCGCCCTGCACGCGGTCTTTGGGTTCCTCGCCCAGATCGGACTTGGGCCTGTCACCGCGCAAGCCGTGGTGGCCAAGCTCGGGGCGGAGTGCGAGGACGCCGTGCGCGCCAACCCCTTTTCCCTGACGCTGGTGCCCAGCGTGGGCTTCCTGACGGCCGATCGCGCGGCCAAACGACTGGGCCTGGCTCCCGATGACCCCAGACGACTGCGGGCCGTCACCCGGCACGTCCTGGAACGCTCCGGCAGCGAAGGGCACACCCATCTGCCCCTCGGGGAGCTCCTGCAGCGTTCGTCCAAGACCCTAGAGGGTGCCGCCCCAGAGGAAGCCTTCATCCGTGCCTTGGACGAGATGGAGGATGGTCTGCACATCGTCATCGATCGAGGGATCCTCGGGGAGCCGCTCCCCCTAGACGAAGACACGCGGGATCTCTTGGACGGCAGCGGGCGGTTCAACGCCGACCTGCCGTGCTACCTACCGCACATGCACTTCCATGAGTTGCGGCTCACCGAAGGGATTCAGCGCCTCCTCAAGGAACCAGCGCGGCCCCTCGCGACGGAAGAGGCCTTGGACACGGCCGCCGAGGCCGCCCAGATCGAGCTTCACCCGGACCAGCGAGCGGCGGTGCTCGAGCTCCTCTCCAAGCCCGTGGCGCTGCTCACGGGCGGGCCCGGCGTTGGCAAGACCACCATCGTGCGCTTCGTTGCTTCACTCGCTGAGGAGGGCGGCGCCAAGGTGCTCCTCGCCTCCCCCACCGGCCGCGCCGCCAAGCGACTGTCGGAGGCGACGGGCAGACCCGCCAGCACGATTCACCGGCTGCTCAAGTCGGTGCCAGGGCAGTCAGGGTTCGAACACGGCCGCGACAAGCCGCTCGAGGGTGGACTGCTCATCATCGACGAGGTCTCGATGCTCGATCTTGCGCTCGCGCGGCGACTCGTCGACGCGGTGGAAGCGCCCACTCGACTCGTGCTGGTCGGCGATCCGGATCAGCTTCCGTCGGTCGGCGCCGGCAACGTGCTCGCTGACTTCTTGACGTCCGGTGAGATCCCGGTCGCCCGCCTTAGCCAGGTCTTCCGCCAGGCGAAGGAGAGCCTGATCGTCACCAACGCTCACCGCGTTCTCCAAGGCGAGCTGCCGGAGCTCCCGGCCAAGGGAGTGCTCGACGCCGACTTCTATTTCTTCCCCGTCGAGGGCAGCCCCGAGCGTCTGGCCGATCGCCTCGTGGACGTGGTCACGGAGCGGATTCCGAAGACGTTCGGGCTCAACTGGTCAGAGGATGTCCAGGTCCTCGCGCCCATGTACAAGGGCCCGGCCGGCGTGGACGCCCTGAACCATCGGCTGCGCGAGGCCCTTGGCGCAGGGGGCCGGGAAGTGCTCTTCGGTGACCAGCGCTGGCGCACCGGCGACCGAGTCGTCCAAACGAGGAATGACTACGAGCGAGAGGTCTTCAACGGCGACCTCGGGAAGATCGTCGGCGTCGATCAAACGGGCATCGTGACCGTGCAGTTCCCGGACCGAGAGGTAACCTACGAGAAGGGCGCCCTCAACGATCTGCGTGCGGCCTTCGCCATGACCGTGCACCGCAGCCAGGGTGGAGAGTACCCGGCCATCGTCTTTCCATTGACGATGCAGCAC
Source organism: uncultured bacterium (assembly GCA_938030175.1). Classification (GTDB taxonomy): domain Bacteria; phylum Planctomycetota; class UBA1135; order UBA1135; genus Saltatorellus. Next base: position 47,791 of record CALHGQ010000188.1, read on the forward strand.
TCCCACATGCTCCAGCGGAACCTGTTCTACACCGCCATCACGCGGGCGAAGCGCCTCGTCGTTCTGGTGGGCGACCGGCGCGCCTTGACGGCCACTATCGAACACACCGAGCAGCAGGGCCGCCGTAGCTTGTTGGCCCAAAGGTTGAGCTCGGCGGTTGAGCCCAGCAGGTAAGCCCGGCAGGTAAGCCCAGCAGGAGAGCACTGCAGCTACCCCAAGCAGCTGACCTGAGCGGCTCGAATCGATCGCCGCCCCCAGCGAGCAGGAAAAGGCTCGGAGCCGCCCAGCTTACGCCAGACGACTCCGATGCTTGCGTCACGGGTAGGCAGCAACAAGCCGCCTTCCGCACCTGCCTGCATCCGCAGGCAAGACGCGTGTTCTAGACGTGCAGAAAGGGCGCTACAAGGGATTTCGCCCGCGAATTCGGGCGTTTCAGCGCTTTTCGTTCCTGGCAGGCGCAGGCGGGTCCAAATAGCGCGTTCCCTTGAGCGAAGGTGGCAAACACTCCATCTCCGCTTGGGCGCCAGGATCGTCGTGTGCGTAACGGTATCCCTTGCCGAAACCGGCCTCTTTCATGAGGCGCGTCGGCGCGTTTCGCAGATGCAACGGCACCGATTCGTTCGCGGTTCTTTGCACATCTTCACGTGCAAGGGCTAGGCCTTTGTAGATCGCGTTGCTCTTCGGTGCGCGCGCGAGATAGACCACCGCTTGCGCCAGCGCGAGGTCTCCCTCGGGCACTCCGAGGCGGTCGAACGCCTCCGCCGCGTCCAGTGAGATGCGCAGCGCAAAGGGGTCGGCGAGGCCGATGTCCTCGGAGGCGATGCGTACGATCCGTCGGGACAAGTAGCGTCGATCCTCACCGCCCTCCAACATCCTTGCGAGCCAGTAGAGCGCGGCGTTCTCATCCGAGTTACGCACGCTCTTGTGCAGCGCGCTGATGAGGTCATAGTGCTGCTCGCCGGACTTGTCGTAACGCACCTGCTTGCGCTGCAGCGCCTCGCTCAGGGCATCGTCATCCACTTTGCCGCCCGCGAGTGAAACCGCCGCCACCGTCTCAAGCAGCGTCAGCGAGCGCCGCGCGTCCCCGTCGCTGGAATGGGCGATCCGCTTGACCTGATCGTCCGTCAGCTCAATGCGGCCCGCAAGGCCCTGTTCAGCGACGAGCGCATGCCGTAGGAGCCGCTCGATGTCCTCGACGTCGAGCGGCTCAAGGATGAGCGTTCGACAGCGGGAAAGGAGGGCCGCGTTGAGCTCGAACGAAGGATTCTCGGTCGTGGCACCGATCAAAAGGACATCCCCACGCTCCACAAAGGGCAGGAACGCGTCCTGCTGGGCCTTGTTGAAGCGGTGGATCTCATCCACGAAGAGCAGCGTCCGTTCACCCGTTCGCGCTCGAATCGTGCGCGCGTCGGCCATCACGATGCGCATCTCCTTGACCCCGGAAAGGACGGCGGAGAACGGCACGAATCGCGCGCTGCTGGCGCGGGCCACCAAACGCGCGAGGGTGGTCTTTCCTACCCCGGGGGGACCCCAAAGAATGAGGCTCTGGGTCACGTCCCCGTCGAGAATGCGCTGGAGCAGCTTGCCCTCCCCTAAGAGATGCGCCTGCCCGAATACGTCCCCGGGCTCCGTCGGGCGCATGCGTTCGGCCAAGGGCGCATCCGCCGCTGCGGGCGCGAGGTCCGAGGCGCCGGGGGCCTCGTCGGGACCGTCTGATCCGAAGAGGTTAGCGCCCATGCTCAGCTCCACCCGAAGCAGCGTAGAGAAGCAACGCCCCCGCGACCGTCACGTTGAGCGACTCCACTTCCCCCCGCATCGGGATCGTGACTCCCTTGCACGCCTGTAGCTCGTCCGGAACCTCCCCGGTTTCCGAGGTCATCCACAAAGCCGTTCGGGGCGTGAACGGGTGCGCGTGGAGATCCTTCCCGCCGCGGGTCGCCGCCACGCACTGCTCGACACCCAGCGAGCTCAGCGCACTCACGGCGTCGGCGAGGTCCGAGGCCTCCACCACCGGCACGCGGAAGAGACTCCCCATGGACCCTCGCAGCGCTTTAGGGCCAAAGGGTCGCGCGCCACCGGACGCGACCACCACGCAAGCGGCCCCGGCAGCCTCGGCCACCCGGACCAGCGCCCCGAGGTTCCCCGGGTCGGCGATTCCTGCCACGCCTAGGACGAGGGCCGGCCCTTCGCCGAGCAGCGCCACCAGATCACCGAGCCCCAAGGCCTGTGGAACCTGAAAGATACCTGCGAACCCAGGCGCGGTTTTGAGCGCCCCGAGGCCGTCCATGAGCCCAGCGGCGCACCCACGGACGTCTAGGCTTGGATCGAGGTCACGGACGCTCGGCATCTGGTCCTCCGCCACCAGGAGCAACTCCGGAACGTGCCCCGCCGCCAATGCGTCGCGAATGAGACGCTCGCCCTCGACGAGTACGAGCCCTTCCTCCTTTCCGCGCCCCACGCTTCGGGCTCGCTTCAGGACGGAGTTGGTGCGAGAGCGGATGACTTCGGCTTGGCGGTCCACACCGCACAGGATACGGACTACTGTGTGGGCGATGTCGATAGGAGATGAGAACGAGCTGGTCTTGGGGCGAGTGGTGCGCGTAGACGCGAAAGTGGTCCACGTGGACGTGCCAGACCCGATTGCGAGCTTTGGCGAGCCTGAAACGCCGATCGAGACGATCCTCGCGGCGCCCCGCGGCTCGCTGTTCGAGTCGCTCGACGGCAAGAAAAACCCGATCTCCGTCGGGGACCTCGTGCGGGTGAACCCGTCCACCGACCCCGCGAGCGTCGAGGAGGTCCTGCCGCGCCGGAACTACCTCGGGCGCGTCGCCTCCTCCCACGATCCGCGCGAGCAAGTGCTGGTGGCCAACGTCGACCAGCTGTTCATGGTGGGCGCCCTCAAGAACCCCGGCTTCTCCAGCAATCGAACGGACAGGATCCTCGCCGCGTGCCGCTGGCATGAGATCCCCGCGATCATCGTGTTCAACAAGGCAGACCTCGACAAGAAGGGCGCCCTCATGGAGAAGTACCGTGAGACGTACGCGGGCGTCCCCGACCTGGAGATCCTCGTCACGTCGGCCGTCGATGGTCGGGGTATCGACGAGCTCACGGAGCGCCTCAAGGGCCGCGTCTCCGTGCTCTACGGTCCAAGCGGCGCAGGCAAGTCGAGCCTTTTGAACGCCATTCAGCCCGGGCTCAAGATCAAGGAAGGCAAGATCAGTTCGTACTGGAATCAGGGCAAGCACACAACCACTTACTCGCGCCTCCATCGGATGGAGCTAGGCGGCTACGTCGTCGACACGCCGGGGATCCGGGTCTTCCGCCCCCACGGACTGACGCGCAGCCACGTGCGCGACCTCTTCCCTGACTTTGCCGAGCATCAGCGCAACTGCGAGTACGCGAACTGCACCCACGATCACGAACCGGGCTGCGCCGTGGCGGACGCGTCCGAGGCGGGGCTCATCCCCGACACGCGCTACGCGAGCTACCTCAACTTGCTCGACGAAGTGGATCCCGACGCCGCGTACGATCCGGACGAAGAGCCCGATCTCGGGCTCGTCTAGAGGAGCCAGCAAGCGGCTACGACAACGGCCGCACACGCCCAGGCCCGCGCGCCGTGGCGGAGGAGCCACTGGCCGAGATCGACCCGACGTCGATGGCACGCGGCAAAGAGCGGAACGCAAAGTGCCGCCGCGACGCCTAAGAGGACGCCGAGTGGCTGCGTATGCCACGCCGCACGGAGCTCGCCGTGCGCGAGGTGACTCGCGGAGGTCGTCACACCGCAGGTTGGGCACGGCCCGTCGAGCCAGTCGCGAAAGAGGCACGCGCCAAACCCTAGCTGTTCATGGGTCCCGTAGCCGCGCGGATCTGGCGTTGTGAGGAACGCGAGCGCGCAGTACACAAGCAGCAGAACCCAGGGCGCTGCTAAGACAAGGTAGTGGGACCGCGACATGCCCATGGAGCATACCGCGGGGCGCGAGAGGTCGCTGGCTCAGGTTCGCGTCAACGGCCTAGTTGAAGTCGTAGACGTACGACAGGCGCGCCTTGTTCACGATCGCGTACGGCATGTTGACGATCTGCTTGAGCTCGTCGTCATCGCGGTGGTTGAAGCCGCGCAGTTCGGGCTCGCGCATCACGAAGAACCGGCGCGTGCCGGAGTCGGTGCATTCGTAGGCGCCCGGGCGAATCATGCCTGCGAGTTCCACGTTCAGGTTGCCCGTATAGAAGACGCGGACCTTGTCGAGATCGGGCTCCTTCGCGAGCTCCGCAAGGGGCATATCGCCCGCCTCGTCGAGGTATTCGTGGGCGACGAGCACCTCATCCACATTCATGTGAAGAAGTGGCGTCTGGATCTGATCTCGGCTGCCGAGGTCGATCAGCGTGCAGTCGCGTACGCGCAGAAAAGTCTTCCGGTGCTCGTCGAGGAGCTTGGAGAGCCGCGTGTACTTGTTTTCTACGTTCCCTTTGATCAGGAAAGCGTCCGTGAGGAATAGGTCGGAGCGAATC
>CALHGQ010000189.1 GCA_938030175.1 uncultured bacterium
GGTGGCGCTCTCTGGCTCCACTTCGCCAGGGAGGGGAGAGTCCAGACCGTCGCCCTCTCGGCGGGGGAATCGGCAGACCCAAGGCTTCGTCCTGAGCTCGACGATCTCGCCGCGGAGGCACGCGCCGGGACGGTGCTCTCCGACCGCACTTCGCTAGCGCCGTCTTCGCAGCCTGGGAGCCAGATTCCCGTCCCAGCGAAGGTCGATGGGGAGGCGCCTTGGGCTCGACTGGACTTGACCGTCCTGGATCGGGTGACCGGAGCGCCCGTGGTCGGAGTCTTCCCGAACTTCGAGCCCTTCGTTCAGCCCGGCGCGGCGAGGCCAGTGCTCTTGCCCGTTCGCTGGGAGGCGAGCGAAACCGACCTCGACGGGCAGCTCACGGTCGAGCTGCAGCCTGGTCCCACGTTCTACTACGAGGTGATGTTCTCCGGCCCAAGTCCGCAGCTCTTCGAGGGACTTCTAGAGCCATTCCAGCCCGGGGAAGTGCGTGAACTGGAGATTCGCGTCGACTCGTTGCTGGTGCCGCGATTCTTTGTGCGCGTTGTCGACCACGTCACCGATGAGCCTCTGTTAGGCGCGCGGATCGTTGAGGTCGACCGCTTCGGACAGCGACTTCACAGCGAAGGCCCGCTGGCGTTTGAGTCGTGGAGAGACAGGCGGGCGCTGGCTGCGGTGGGGAGTGACGGGATCGCGGAATTGCCGAAGAGTCGATTCGCCCAGAAGCGCTACGCTGCGATTATGGACGGCTACGCCCCGGCCGTTTTCGAGGAAGCGGAGGTCGCCAAGCGAAGAGAGCACGCGGATCGCATTGGCCTCCGGCGCGGCGTCGCGCTCGAGGTCTCCGTCTCGGACAGTTTGGGCCATCCGGTGAGTGCCGCTACGGTTCGCTTCGAGACGGAGTTTCCCGAGCTCCAAGCGCAAGGGTCTGCGCAGCCTGTGTCCGCCTCGCTTGGCACGCACTCTGTCAGCGCAACGACCGATTCGGCGGGAAGGGCGAGCTTCGCGGGTCTGCCCGCAGCCGATGACTACGAGTTCTATGTCACCTCAGCGGTCACGGGGGGCGAGGATGTCCCGGTCGACTTCGTGCGCGCAGACCTTGAGCCGGGGCAGAGCGCGAGGGTGGACCTCGTCGTTCGATCGCTCGCGAGCCTTGTGGGCAAGGCATTCGACCAGGTTGGCGCACCCGTTCCGAACGTAGACCTCGTGCTGCGCCGGGATCGAGGCGACGAGGGCCTGCTGATGGGGCCGTTCAACGCCCAGGACGATCGCCGTTTCACCACGGACCAAGACGGGGCTTTCGCTCTGGAGCGAGTTCCGGCTGGCGATTGGCTGCTCGGCCCACCTGGCATTCAGATCGAGGTGGTCCCATCGGACGAGGAGGCGCTGCCGTCCGGCCGCTACGTGCCCACGTTCATGAAGGTGTCTTTGGACGGGGGGCCAGCCGCCGGCGAGCTTCGACTGGAGCTGGATCGCGGTAGCTGGATCCAGGGCTTGGTGCTCGATGGATCGGAGGTGCCCGTCGAGCATGCATTCGTTCGCGGGAGCCTCGGCGAGCTGGAGGCCTTCTGGGGCACTACCGGCCCCAACGGTCGCTTTCGACTGGGCCCCTTGCCTACTTCGGAGCTCGAACTGACAGCCGAACACTGGGAGCGCGGGAAGAGTCCGCGGGTCCAGGCCCGTCCCGGAGACGACTTGATCTCGCTACGGCTCGTCCTCGGCGGAACCCTCTCGTTGCGAACGGTTGAAGCTTCCACCTCAAAAGAACTGGCGTGTCGTTTCGAGTTCCGCCGGCACGGCGAGGACGGCGAGGTGCTTGAGTTGACCCAGCTCGTCAACAACCAGGGAGCGGTCAATGATTACGGCCTGAGCCCAGGGATGTGGAGCGTGCTCGCTGTCGGACCGAACGATCTGATGGCCTTTGCCGGTGACATCGTGATCGAAGGGGGGGGCGCGAACGAGTTGATGGACCTAGGGCTGGCGCCCGCAGGCGAACTCGTGATTCGGCGAGGCCCCGAGTGCCCGAGTCGATCGTTCGACATCGAACTGCGCCGCGGCGGCCTAGTGTTCGGCACCCACACCGTCCCAGAAGATGAGCCGCTCAAGATCCGCGTCCCAGCTGGGCCCGTAGAGATCTCGGTCGTCGGAGCTGGGCAGGAGAGAAGCCTCACCCATGTCCTATCCGGCGATGAAGCCACTGTGGCAATAGCCTTCTAGCTCCGCTCTTGCCGATCGACCTCAGGCCTGCTGGCAACAACCAAGGATCAGGCAGACCTGGAGCTTCCAGGCCTGGCAAAGGGATGACAGAGGCGGGACCAGTTCGTCCAACTTCCCGAATGCGAGTCGCTTGATCGTCCAGTGATGTGGATGGACCTGCCACCCCCCCCTGCGGTGAGGCTTCCAATGGTGTTGTCTCTTTGGCTCAAGAGTTGATGGTTCCCGGAATGCCCCCGCGCCGGTGCCAGAAGGTGAGGGGCGCGCGGGGGCACAAGGGAGAACCATCGACGCAGCTGTGAGCGAAGCAGCCCCATGTAGGGGCTGCTTCGCTCACAGGTAGATATCCCCCTTCGGTTTAGTTGAAGATCACAGTGATGACGTCTGTGTGATCCGTTGTGACGACCTCCTCCGCTGAGATCTGGCCCTTCTCCTTGACCACACCGATCACGAGAACATCCTGCGAGGCGACGAGCGCGGCGCTGCTCTCTGGCATGCCCCCGACGTAGGCGATCGCATCCAAGATCGACGGGGACTGCTCCACGTGCATCAGCGGGGCACCGTTGAATTCGATGGCGGCGCCCGTTGCGATCCCCCCTTTCAAGACGCTGATGTCCTCGATTCCAAGAATGACCTTCTCGTCAATGTCTAGATCGCCGAGGAGGAGTCGAACGTCGCTCACACCGTCACTACACCCGGGTTCCGTCGGAACGGTCCCCCCCACGTAATCGAAGTCCATGAACGTAACGACGTCAGGGCCAGCCACGATGGGAATCTGGTGGAAGGGCAGTGCCTCGACGGGCGGGCCCCAGGGCGCTCCGCCCCCTGGGCACGCATCGAGCCCCAGGATGCTGGGAGCTGAGAGGTAACTAGCTTCCGGGAAGACGTTGGAAAGCCGTGTGAACTCACATCGCTCCAGCGTGAACTGCGCGGGAGGACCCTCGCTGCCCACGGGTGCCAAGATCATGCTGTCGATGGTGAGGCGGGGCAGATAAACCTTCAGAAGGCCATAGCTGCGCTGCGACTCGTAGATGCTTCCAAGAGGGGACTCTATCGTCTCGTCGCCGAGCAGCATCCAAGGCGCATCGGAGACGAGCCTCTTGCCACTCGGCCCGAATACGCTTCCGTCAACATCGTGCACGACGATGCCCCACGCATCGGGTGTCCGCAGGAGCTGAATGAAATCCACCAGCATGCCCGGTAGACTGAACGCAAGAGTGTCGCAGCTATCGCAGCTTTGGGCGCTCGTCGATGGGTCGTAGTCGCATGCAAGCAAGCAGTCAAAGCTTGAGAACTCGGCCCATGGAACAACGTTCCCACCCGTCGCGTCTGCGCGGTGGGTGCAGCGAATCAGGCGGTGGTTCACGTTCCGATTCGCCGCAGAATTGATGCCGAAGAACCTAGCGTCTGCACTCACGAAACCCTCGAAGAGACAGTCGATCATGGTCGAGGCCCCGTCGTAGAGCCGGATGGCTTCGACGGAGTCGTTACAGTTGTCAGGGATCACATTCGTGTCGCTGTTCGCCCAGATCCACGAGTGCAGGACGCGGTCGTACGACGCCAGGAACAGATTCTTCTCGTTGTCGGCGCTAACCAGGCGTCGATGGGTGATGAAGCCAGGTGCGATTCCGGAGTACACGGCCGTCTCACAGCCGTAAACGGTGAAGTCGTCGAGAAACGCCTCCCCCCCAGGGCCCGGGGGCTCCCACGCTAGGTTGCCGACTAGTTTTAGGGTGTCGGGTGACGCCTTGGGCCCATCGGGGGCATTCAGGCCGTCGTTGTAGTCGAGCCCCGCGTTGCAGCCATGGGCCTTGTTGCGAGCGAACGATCCGAGCGCAAGGGCCCGTGGACTGACTTCGGGGTTGTGCTCCTGTCCGGGGTCAGGACCGCTCTGCGGATCTTGGGCGGCGGAGTCGCCAAAGACCTCGAACCCGAAGGATAGCCAGAAGCCCGTTCCGGCGGTGTCGCTCGCGACGTTGTCTTCGATCACATTGGTGGGGTTGGTGATCCAATAGGAAGCGGGAGAGCGGCTTTGAAAGTCTGAGGGAGCGAAGTCCGTTTGGAGAACCCCCTCTTCCAAGCAGTTGGCTCTCCGGGTTCCTATCACCAAGTTCCCCACGATGAAGTTGTCCATCTCGGAGCCGTCTTCTAGGAACACAGCGTGTCCCAATGTGTCAACTGCCACATTGCTCTCAACTCTTGTCTCGTCGGTGCCATGGATGGTGATGGCGCGATGAAACGAATCGACGACGCTGCATCCGCGGATGAACTGCCCGTCGCCCTCGTCGCGAACCATATGCCAGTGGAACGGATAGCGTCCTAGGACGCCCGTACGCCCCAGGCCCCTGAACTCGACGGAGGAGACTCGCGCGACACCAGCTGCAACGTCTGTTTCAGGGGCACCGTGGCCGAATCCATGCCCCACACCGAGGATCATCACGTGCCCGCCGCTGCCTGTGAACGGACTGCTTGTGTTCGCGCAGGGCGATGTATAGTCAGCCTCTTCTGATCGAATGACGATCGATCGATTGAGGTTCGCCGCTTCGGATCGCTGATCGAGCCGAAGCGTCAACGATAGATCGTCTTGTTGGCCGTCACCTGGTGACTCCTCGACGACGAGCGTGCGTTCGATCGGGGCCGACCCTACGTGCAGGTTCTGAAGCGTCTTGACTGTGGTGTCGGGCTCGGATCCCGTCAGAGTCTGTGCATTCGCCAAGGCGCCGGGCCCGGGGGCCGTCAGATTCTCGTCGATCTCCACGCGGTACCTACCTGGCTCCGGCGTCACCATGCCGATCCTGACCCGCTCGTGCTGGTGGGTGAAGAACTCTGTGGTGTCGCAGTGCCCCTCGTTGAGGTTGACCCGTTCGGCTTCCTCTTTTGAGGAACCTGCGATGACGACCTCGTCCCCCGGGGCCCAACCAGTCGCATCGGCGACGTAGAAGTAGCTTTGGTTGGGGATCGCGTCCTCGACAAGATTCGTCCACGCCGAATTTCCTGTCCCGTGAAGGTCGAGCTCAGCGCCGTTTCCCACCAAGATCGCTCGGTCCTCGCGCTCAAGCATGCCTACTGGAGGCACCGCGGCGTTGGTCAGGAGAATCTCGAAGGTTTCGGTGAACGGAACATCCTCGCGTCCGAGCTCGAAGCGAGCGGGGACCAGATCGTCCACGTTGTCCACCGCGGGTGAGAGGACGCGGATGAGATTCGCGGCCAGCGACCCCGATACATCGGGCACGACAAGCTCCCCTCGTACTTCGAGTCGAGCGACCTGTGCGTCACCCACGAGTGAAATGGCGACGTTCGGAAGGATGAGCGCGTCATCTGCGGCGGTCGGAACGCCCATTGGCCTCCAGCTATTCGGGTCGCCCCATTCGTTGAGGCGCTCGATTCGCAGATCGTCGAATCCGATTACGGTTCCATCGACTGCGTTCGAGAAGCGGATGCCGATCTCTTTCGTCTGGCCTTGAGCGACCTCTACTCGGAATGGTCGCGTGACGAAGTTTTGGTAGAGTGTGCCGACGGTCTCGCTGGCGATGGCTATTTCTTCTGCGTCAGACCACTCGACGCGAATCTCGGCGTCATTCGATGCGCTGGGGAGTCCTGCAGCCAAGTAGCGCACGCGATAGGAACCAGCTGGAAGATCATTCACCGCGGTGACGGCTCCCCCCGGGAGTGCGAAGGCGGTCACGTTGCCGCTCTCCGAGTCCAAGCCGAGTGCCTGGGCAGCAGCGCTATTGAGCGCGAGCCCGGAGCCCGGCTCGAACGTCCAGTTCGGATCTGTGACTGTGAGGTCCAGGCCATTCGGCAGCTGTGCCGTTTCGAAGTCGCCGTCAAGGACGACAGGCCCCGGATCAACGTCTGGTAGAAGCTCGGCTGGGTCCGTCGACTGCGCAATCTTCTGGAGAGCTGCGGCGGGGGGGGCGCCCATGACGAGCGCCGCGAGAGCGGCAGGCAGTAGCAAGGTCCGCGTTCCGATGATGGTCGTGGATCCGAGTCTGTTTGGGAGCAGCAGACGAGAGTCTGCTTTCCCGAAAAGCGCACGGTCAGGGAAGGAGGATTTCATGTGTGTAAGGGAAGTGACTTTGGGTTCCAGTGCCGGAACGGTTTGCGATGGCCGGGATCTCCTTCTTGGTGCCTCGGCATCTTCGGACGAGCTGACTCCACGGCGTGAAGTCATGATGTCCGCGACGGCGATGGACCATCGCCCGTGGACGGCGAGCAACATCGTGATCAGAAGCCTTCGGGCTCAGCTTGCTCGCCGTCTTCGCTTCGATCGGCAAATTGCCCGAATAGGCAGGTCGCCAAGGCCGTCTCCGAAGATCCCTGGCGGAGTTGAGTCCAGGGCTGACTCGTGGACTAAGGCGCGAACCCGTTCCGCGAGTGCCAGACTTTCGCCGGGTTCTTTGAACTCTTCGAAGCTGGTCCCCAACGTTGGGCATCTGGACCA
>CALHGQ010000190.1 GCA_938030175.1 uncultured bacterium
ACCGTGCTGCACAGCGTGCGAGTGGCCCCTAGCTGCCCGTAGAAGAAGTCCGCGCTATCCAACTGCGTCCATCGGAGTCCTGACAAGGCGCTTGAAGCCACCCATAGCGAGCTATTCGGGGCCCTTCAAGCAACGCAGTCAGGGCTTCGAGGGGCGCTGGTGGGTAGTGCGGCCTTCTTCAACGGGCTGCTAGAGCATAGGCGCTGCGCGCTACTTGAGCGGGTCTTCGAAGAGCGCGAATTCCAGCAGGTGGGGCGTGATGTCGAATTCCTTCGGTAGCCGCCTCTCGATGAACTCCGCCTCAACGCGGAGCAGGGTCCAAGGATTCCCCGAGAGAGGGCCCAGACCAGGAAGCGCGAAGTAGGACGTCACCAGTTCTCCCGGCTTAGCTTTTCGGGGCTGCGTGCGGAAGATCGTGATCTCCCCGGTCACGTCATCGCGCGCCTCGTAGTGAATGCGAAACGAGACGAGGTGGGACAGCCCACTACGAAGGCTCAGCTTGATCCCGTGGAAGTCCGTCGAGGGTTGCTCAAAGGCTCGGGAGCGCGTCTTTCGGGTCTCGGGCACGGGCTCGAGACCTTCCATCACGTCCAGAACGGTGGCTTTTGGTCGCCGACTGCGGAAGGTCCACTGCTTTTGCTTGGCGCCCATCGGCGACTGGTACTGCGCCACCTTCAGCTCATAGTCGTTCGTGTTGACCAGGAAGAAACTCGGTTGTTTCGGACCATTCGCGCCAGCGAAGAGAAACTTGACGCCCTCGTGGGTCTCCTCTTTGTAGCCCACGCCGTCTCCACCGAAGATGAGGTCTGCGTCATTCTCGGCTGCGACCTTGAAGAGCCGCTCGCGGTCGTATCTTGAGGGCGTGTTCGCGCCCCCCAAGAAGATCACGCGAAACTCGGACTGACTCGACTGAAGGGACTCTTCGAGCCACTTGTATTGGGCCTTGCTCATCGCTTTGGTCATGGGGCCGTACGCGAATGCGAAGAACTCCACGTTGCCGCGAACGAATGAGTAGAACGGAAACCTTGGGTCGGCGAAATCCCTGGGGAAGAGGGTGCGGAAGAAGGAGTAGTCGACTTTCCTTCGCTCAGGGAAGCTGATCTCGTGGTTCGCCGCCGTGAGATAGATGGGGCGCTCAGCGAAGACCTCCCGGAACACGTCGAAGTAGAGCTCCTTGTAGCTCGCCTCATTCGTATAGAAGCATGCGTCGCCGGTGCAGAGGAGGAAGTCCGGGTCCACGTCGTGCAGGGTGGCGGCGAGCATCGAAGTGGGGTAGTCGAACGCGCCCATGGTTCCGCCGGGGTGACCAAAAACGGCGAAGCGCATCGGGCCCTCTTCCTGGGGTGTCCTGAACGTGCCCGGGAATCGCCCGTCGATGAGGTAGCGGTAGGCCGTGCCAGGTGCGAGGTCCAGCGCTTCGATGCGGTGGTGCCTGCTTTCCGACTCTTCCGTGAGGGTCCGTGCCCCATCGGGGCCGAAGAGTTCCAAAGTCCCGGCGCTGGGCTCCTTCGTAAGCCACGCCATTACGACACGCTCGGGGTCCAATTCGAAGACACGGGGCGCGACCTCCACCGGTCTGTGGGTCGGAGTCCGCACCGCTCCGCCGGAGGCATCAGGGACCGTACCACTCGTGATTGAGCGCGCTGGTGGGGCGGCCTTCCGCGGGCTCTTTGCTTGGGGCGCGGCCTTGGCGCTAGTCCTTTGGCTACCCTTGTCGTCGGCGTTCTTGCTGCTGCGTTCGCGCAGCTCGAGGAACGCGACCGAGGACACAGCGATGAGTCCCACGGCAAGGACGGGCTTGAGGGGGATGGCCATCGCCGTACGATAGCCTCGGAGCGCCGCCTCCACCACCGCCGCGCGCGGTGGTGCCGGACAACGCTCCGTTCCAGGGGACCACCGTGGCTCGCGCCTCAAGGAATCGATATCTGCCACTCCAATCTGGGGCACCGCGTATGCTACCGGCACGAATGGATACGACGAGTGAGCGGCCTCAAAGGAGCACGGAAGTCACTTGGACGCTCTTCCTGGCGTCGCTCCTGGGTGCGATCGCTAGCTACCTGGTCTTCCGCGACTTTCTCTTCGAGGACGCGTACATCACGCTCCGGTACGCCGAGAACCTCGCCACCGGCCAGGGACTTGCCTTCCAGTCGGGTGAGGCTGTGCTCGGCACTTCGTCGCCCCTCTGGGCCATGGTCTTGGCGCTCATGATCGCCCTAGGGATTCCCCCCGAGCTGAGCCTTAACCTCGGCTATGGCGCTGCGCTCGCCGGGCTCGGACTTACGGGCGGGGTGCTCTTGGCGCGACTTGTCGGCGGATCGTCGGCCCGGGGTTGGGCAGCGACGTTTCCCGTGGCGATCGCCCTAGGCTTTGCGCGTTTGCATTCGTACTGGGGTATGGAGACGCCGCTGTTCCTTGCGCTTCTGTTCGGCGCGTGGGTGCTGGTTCTGGATCGCCGCTACGTCGGGTGCGGGCTCGTGCTTGGCTTGGCATGCCTGACGAGGTACGAGGGCTACGGGTTCGCGGCCGCGTTGGCCTGCATGCTCCTCGCGGGGCGCGCCATGGGCGCCTTGCGCTCGGGTGGAATTGCGATCGCCGCGGTGACCGTGCCATGGCTCGCCACGGCTTGGGCTTACTACGGCAGCCCGATTCCATCGACGGCGGGCGCCAAGGCGGGTCACGTCTCCCACCTGCGCTACCTCGAGCGTTCGTTCCAGGACCTTCCCCAGAACCTAGCTTGGCCCGTTCGATCCGGAAGCGAGCCCTACATCATCGGGTGGATCTTGGCGGTCCTCGTGGGGATCTTTGGACTGGTTGGCGTGGTGCGGCTCGTCAAAGCGCGGGCGATGGTCGCGCTGGCGCTGCCCCTGGGGGCGCTGTTCGTGTTCGCCGGCCTCATCTACCTCGCACCGGGTCCCATCTTCGCCTGGCACCGGGCGCCGCTGCACTACGTCGCGTTGCTCCTGGCGCTGGTCGGACTTGGCGCCGTGCTCGAGCGAAGCCCATGGAAGCGAGTTCCGGCCGTGATCACCCGGGGCTGGTGGCTGCTCGCTCTTCTGGCGGCCGTCCCCACCCAGCGCGCTGCACACCGCCAGCTCAGCCGTACGTTTCAGTACGCGGGACGTGAGGCGGCCTACGGCGAGATCGCCGCTTTCCTCCGGGGAACGGGCCTCCACGAACTCACCCTCCTGACGTGGGAGCCCGGTTACCTCGCGTTCCAATCGGGCACCCGCGTACTCGATCTCGTGGGGCTCGTCACCAAAGCCCCGGACTTCACGAAGAGAGCGATGTCGACCTGGGACAGTGAGTTCCCGCCCGAGGCGGACCTTGTGCTCCTCCGCGCGCCCTATCGCCCCGAGGGCTTCGAACTTGTCTTCCAAGGGACGATGGGGGCATGGCTCTTCGTTCGAACCAGTTCGCTGCCCCCTTACGAAGAGTCCATCGAGGCCTACCGAGCCGTGACGTCCGCTTGGAACCCCGATCTTGCGCCCCAGCCGATCAGCGCCGAGCCCGCCATGCTTGAGCCGTCGTTCGACGGCCCGCCCTTCATGCGGGAGGGTCCTGGGGATCTCGTTCGCATCGACCCGGAGCAAGAGCAGATGTCGCTGACCGCGGAGACGCCGCTCTTTGTCGTCGATGTGCCCGCACTTAGCACCCAGTTCCAGTCTTCCTCGCCGGGGGAGGCGCAGCTACAGCTCGTGGTTCGCGGCGAGGTGGTGCTAACCACCGACGGGAGCCTCGATCCAACGGCGACCTCCGTCGAGTGGGACGTTTCCCCGTGGCTTGGACGCGCGGCGCGCGTGCGTGTGCTGGTGCTTGCGGGGCGAGGAGCCGTGGCGACCTTCGGAAAGGTGGCTCCGCTGGACTAGCCGCGAGATTCGCCTGGAACCTACGCGAGTGGAAGGAAGCACTCTTCCGAGCTGCACGCCGCGCAGTAGCGCATGTGTCCCGTGCCCTCGATCTGTCCGCCGCACAGGGGGCAGCTCTCGAACGCGACTGGCTCGAAGCCCTCGAGGAGCTTCGCCCTGGTGGGGATCGGGCGGTGACGGAGGCTCCACACAGCCGCCGCGATCGCCATCGCGCCCGTGACGCTCCGCAGGAACCACAGCGGGGTGTCGTCTTGCTCAAGCGCAACGTCCTTGCGCATTGGACGTCGTTCGGGCTCGCGCGCGAAGCTCCCGAGGAACGCCACGGCGAGGAACACCGCGATCGCGATCTTGACGCCCAGTCGAGTCCTCGGCGTTGCGGCCGTCGGTTCGCCGCAGTCATCGCATAGCCAGCGGTTCCTGAAGCCCACCGGAAGGACGGGGATCCAAAGGACGGTGATCCAAATCCAGGAGCGCACGCGCTTCGCGACGACCACCGCCTCGTCGTGGCGGCAGTGATCAGATCGGAACGCGCTTGCCTTGCGCCCTAGGTACTTGTAGCCGACGGATCCCATCGCTGGATTGCACCACATTTGACGGCTGGCCTGCTGCTTGGGGCCCGGTACTGTTGTGGGGGACCGTCGCAGAATTGCTGTGACCGCGGCCCCACGGATTCACTAGACCAGCATGGACACCCGAGCCCCCTCGATTCGCCTCGCATCGCTGAACCCTGGCTCCTTGGGCACTGGTTCGCTGGGGACTGGCTCTCTGGGCATTGTCTCGCTGGGCATGGGCCCCGCGCTTGCGCTCCTGGTGGCGCTGCTTCTCCTCCCAGCATGCGGGGGCGGCTCCAGAGCTTCCCAGGGCCCACCTTCACAGCCCGGGGCGTTCGTCGCTTCGACGGAATCCCTCGCGGACGGGGACCTTTGGCAGCTCAATCGGGCGATCACGATCCTGACGAACCGAGAGCTCGACTTTGGGTCGGTGCACACCGAGAGCGTGAGCATAGAGCCGCTCCAAGGGGGGCCGTCCGTTTCGGGTACCTATGGTCCTGGCCTCGACCCTGTGACCGGCGTATCGGATCCCACGTCGGTTCGGTTCCAGCCCGCCTGTCCGCTCTTGGACGGTGGCCCCTCCGGCTTCGCGCAGGGCGTCGAGTACGTCTTGACGGTGCGCGGGGCCGACACCTCCAGCTTTCCGATGCGTTCGACGGCGGGGGAGGAGCTGGAGACGACCTTCGAGATCACCTTTTCGACGCCCGTGGGCGACGACCCAGCGGTCCTCTTCTACGACGCAGTCCCTGGTCCTCCTCGCGTGTCATTCCGCGGGCAGTCAGGGGTCCCGCTGGATGATCCCGACACGACGCGGATCGAGCACGGCGGGTTCTTGCCGGTGTCGGTGCTGCTGCGACGCAGCCCCTCCGGACAGGTGGAGGTGGATCCAGACTTCAGCTCCTTGCTTCCGTTCGGGCTGCCTCTCAATCACTACATCGTCCCAGAGAACCGCATCGCGATCGTGCTGGAGTTCGATCAGCCGATCTTGCTCAGCAGTGGCAATCTCGCCCGTATCGGCATCGACTTCTTCGATTTCTTCGACGGCACGTGGCGACCGATCCCAAGCCGCGCCGAGCCCGTGGCCAGCTGTGGCCGCCGCGGCTCCGCGGTGCGGTTGAAGCTGATCGGTAGCCTCCCGCCGACGCGTCCGTTGCGGCTGCGCCTGGATCAAGGCTTCGCGGACCTCGTGGGTCAGTCGCTGCCCGCAGCCACCTACGAGGAGCTCCCGCTGCAGGGCGCGTCGGACGCGAACCTGGTTGGCAGTCGCGTCGATGCGATCTACGAGAACTTCTTCCTGAGCGGCGACGAGCCGGGGTCCATGGAGGACACGGTTTCGGTGCTCGATGCCCCCCGCGGATTCTGGGGTAGCGGGCTGATCGCCGGCGTCGAGACCCCGAGCGGCGTCTCGGTGGTGCGCTCCAAGTGGTACCCCATTGGGCGAGCAGGGCACGACGGCGTGGGAACGCCCCAGACGCCCACGTTCTATTTCACCGGAACGGATGCAGCCGGCGTCGTCCGCGCCGAAGGCGGCACCGTGGTGCTCGATCCTCCGTCGCTTGGGCCGTTGGCGCCCGTCGCGATCAGCAGCAGCGGTCTGACCCTATCCTTCGGAGATCTCTTGGAGCCAACGGCGCTCTACGCGGCCCAGCCGTCACTGCTGACAGGTGACCGCATGCGCATTCGCCCGGACCCTGAGCCAGGCACGGAGTTCAGCACAAGGATCCTTGGGGCGATCGCGGGGGAGACATCCGTGGACGTCGGAGTCGGGAGCGGCTGCTACCTCCCGGGGCTCTTTGGCGACTGCGTGCCCTGGGATCTCACGGCGCTGTTCCCGAACCTCGCCAGCACGAGGGTCGAGGTGGTTTCGCGCTCCTTTGAGGTGTACACGTGGGTCACGCGCGATCTTCACAGCCTAGATCATCGAGTGACGATCACCTTCGATGCAGCTCGAGCAGGTGCGGACGGAACGGCGGACGCATCCACCGCGTTTTCACTGGGCGGCGGCTGGACCCCCGAAGTGTCCGACCTATCGGGTCAGCCGTGGGACTTCCTGCGCTTCGAGGTCCGGTTCGAGCTGGACGTCTCCGGCGACGGCTACGACCCGCTTGAGCGCTCGCCGCTCCTGAACTTCATCAAGGTGCCCGTCGACTTTCGGCGCTGAGGCAGCCGCTGCGCGAACGGTGGCGGCCTAGCCGGCCGTTGATCAACTGCCTGCTAGGCTTCGGGTCGTTCGGCTTTCGCGAGCAGCTCGGCCGCGCGCTCGGGTCCGAAGCTCACTCCAGGCGTGTCCACGCGCCACTGGTAGAGCTGATCGACCGCGTGCCATTTACGCTCGCCCTGTTCCATGTGCGCGAGGTGTAGCGGCGCATTCAGCAACGTAGCTTCCACCCGTGCCCCATCGATGTTGTGCACGACGAACCAGAGCTGTTCGACATGGTTCGGTGGAAGCTCGGCGCCCTCAGGCTCGTACCCGAGTCCCACCTCAAAGCGCCAGCCGGGTGCGCTGCCCTTGAGCTTGAAGGCCCGCCGAAAGTCGGCCCAGTGCTTGGAGGCGAGCATCGACGTGCGCGCCATCTCGGATTTCGTGGCGTACCAACGCGGCGTGTCCATCAGAACGGGCAGGAGGCTCGTGATCGGGTGCAACTCGGTGTCTTCCCCAGAGCCGGTGGCCCGGAACAGCGAGGCCACGAGTCCACCGCAGCCGGCTCTGTGCCCCGGGGCCCCGAGCGAGCCCGCTGGACGATCGGGGTAGGCGGCATCCCATCGGACCCAGGCCACTCGGATGCTCGGCCCCAGATCAAAGGCTTCGTTCTCGTCAGGGTCGCGGGCTTCCGTCAGTCGTACCGCAGCGATACGCAGGAGTCGCCACAGCGCCTCCGTCTCGGCGCCGCTCATCTGTCCTTGGACCTCCAACTCGATGGCGCCGCAGCGGATGAGCCCTTGGGTGTGCATCCAAACCCAGCCGTCCTCCTCAAGGACCCGAATCGAGAAGAGCTGCTCGGGGGACGGCAGCGCCCGGTTGACGGCGGCCGTTCGAATCCATGCGCGGGTCATCCAAACGGCGCGGGCCGAGTCGTGCACCGCAAGGGCTTCTGGAATGAGGTGGCAGATCAGCTGCAGCACCATGTGGAATCGGCGCAGCACCGGATAGTCGTACATCACCTCGATGGTGAGGAACTGCTCCGAGGACGACAGTGACTTCGCGAGGTCCGCGTCGAGTGGAGGCTCGGTGCACGCCTCCCGCGGGTCGACCCTGAGGGTTCCGCCGTGCAGGAAGAGGTAGAGGTCGTTGAAGCGCAGCTTGACGGCCCCTGGCCGCTCCGAATCGACCTCTTCGAGTTGGAGGCCCATCACCCTGCCGCGCTCCATCAGCGAGTAGGGTGTCAGCGACGCGGCGCCCTCTGGAACCGGACAAACGAACGCGCTGCGCGGGCGCCATCGGGCATTCTGGAGGTCTAGAAAACGAGCTTCGTCGAAGGGCGCGAAGGTTGAGTCTGGAATGGACACGGCATCGCTCCTGGGATAGGGAACACGACTTCTGTGCGGGCGTCGATAGAAGACAACGAGTTGCTTCTTTGGCCCAGCGCCGTTCGCCCGAAATGGGTGCCTTTGGGGTATCCTCTAGGTCTAAATATGTCCTACGAAGTCCAACTTCTTTACGGCCGCGCGCCTCTGCGCGTCTCGCTGCCCCACGGGTGTAAGCCCGTCCTCATCGAGAAGCCGAACATGCCGATCCCTTCGGATCCGGTGGCGCTCATCAAGGCCGCACTCGACGCCCCCGTCGGCGCGTCTGGACTTGACGCGCTCGCGGGCGACGCGCAAACCGCCTGCATTCTCGTCTGCGACATTACCCGGCCCGTCCCGAACGGTCTGTTCCTTCGGCCACTGATCGAACGCCTGCTCGCGGCGGGCGTCCCGCGGGGTGGCATCACCGTGTTGGTGGCGACCGGGTTGCACCGTCCTAACGAAGGGGACGAGCTCGCCGAGCTTGTGGGCGATCCTTGGGTGCTCGAGAACGTTTCCGTGGTGAACCACTTCGCCCGTGACGACGAGGGCCACGTGCTCGTGGGCACGACGCCGCGCGGGACGGTCGTCCGGTTGGACCGACGCTTCGTCGAGGCCGATCTGCGCATCGCAACCGGCTTGGTGGAGCCCCACCTGATGGCGGGCTACTCGGGGGGTCGCAAGGTGATCGCCCCCGGGATCGCCCACGCGGAGACGATCACGACGTTCCACAACCATCGTTTCATGTCAGATCCAGCGGCGACCAACTGCCGCTTGGAAGGCAACCCGCTGCACGAAGAGCTGCTGGCTATCGTCAAGATGGTGGGCGGTTCACTGGCGCTGAACACCGTGATCGACGATCGCCGTCGCCTAGCGTTCGTGAGCTTTGGTGAGATTGTCGAGAGCCACCTCTTGGCGGTGGACTTCGTGCGTGAGTACGCCGAAATCACACTCCCGCGACGCTTCCGCACCGTCCTCACCAGCGCCGCCGGCTACCCCCTCGACGCGACCTACTATCAAACCGTCAAGGGGATGGTCGGCCCCCTCGACATCCTGGAGGAGGGCGGTGATCTGATCATCGCGTCCGAATGCTCTGAGGGCCTCGGCTCGCCTGAGTTCGCTGAGGCGCAGCGACGCTACATCGATGAGGGGATGGACGCCTTTCTCGACGCGATCGCCGCCAAGAGCCACGCATCCATTGATGAGTGGCAGACGCAGATGCAAACACGCCCGCAGTCCCGCGCCCAGATCACGCTCTACAGCACGGGCCTCTCCGAGCACGACCGCGCCTTGACCGGCGTGACGATGGCGGAGTCCATCGAAGCCGCTATCGCCCAGAGCATCGCGCGCCAGGGCGACCACGAGATCGCGGTCATCCCAGAGGGTCCGTACGTGATTCCGTTTGCGGTGAAGGAATCCGCCGCTGCCGCGCCGAGGTGATTGTGCCCGCGGGTCCCACGGGGCTGTCTTGCGCTTGTGGGTTACCTGCGCGGCCGCGACTCCATGGTGGCCGGGGCCCCAAACTGACCGAGGTTCGAGGGAGGCGTGCTCTGCGTTGCCTCACCGGCGCTCCTCGACCCGTCGACGCCCGAGTGGCACCGAACCGGATTGCACCGAACTATGCAACAATCCCACGGTCGGGGGTCTCCGATTCGCTCTGGCACGGCTCGCACCGTGCCAGCGCAGGATGCCGTGACGCTTTCACCGCGGCGGGGTCTTCCCCGTCAGTGCGCCCTGTCCCGGGCGTACCTTCCCGAACATCCCTGGAGAGTGAATTCCATGATCGCCACGCTCGCACTAGTTCTCTGCGCCCAAGAGCCCCTCGTCTTCGAACGAATTCTGGTTCCCGGTTCTGGCCCCACTCTCCTGCAGGCGGTGGGTGTGACTGGACGAAGCGGAGACGATCGTCTCTTCGTGACCGAGATCGGCGGGACAGTTCGCATCGTGCGCGACGGAACCGTAGAGGCCGCGCCCTTCGCGGACGTCTCGGCGCTCGTGATCGCCACGGGGCTCGCGGGGCTTAGGGCCACTGCTTTTCATCCGGACTACGACGCCAATGGGTTCTTCTACCTGTGGTACGACGCGCCTGACGCCGCGGCGGGGATCGACTTGATCTTGGCTCGGATGACGCGCGATGCGGCGGATCCCAACCGCGTGGATCCCGCTTCCCACGTCGAGCTCCTTCGCATTCCCCAGGACGTACGCGGTCACGGCGGCGGAACCCTCGCCTTCGACGCCGACGGAATGCTGTGGATGGGGGCTGGTGACGGCGGCGCACAGCACGATCCGAACTGCCGCTCACAGGACCCAGGGTCGCTCCTCGGCAAGGTCTTGCGGATCGACGTGGATGGCGGGTTCCCCTACGTCGTGCCGCCGGACAACCCGTTTGTGGGAGTGGCTGGGTATGCGCCCGAGATCGCGCACGTGGGCTTTCGTCACCCCTGGAAGTGGAGCTTCGATCGCCTCACGGGGGACCTGTGGATCGGTGACGTGGGCCAAGAAGAGCGGGAGGAGGTGAACTTCGCGCCGAGTGGCGTGCTGGGGATCAACTACGGCTGGCCCGTGATGGAAGGAGAGCTTTGCCACGCGAGTGCGGGCTGCGTTCCGTTGGCGCCGCTCTGCGGCGACGCGATCTACACCGCTCCCGCGTTCGCCTACGGACATGACGTTGGCTGCTCGGTTACAGGCGGCTACGTGTACCGCGGGGCGGACGTGCCCGAGATGGTGGGCAGCTACGTGGCGACGGATTTCTGCACGCGGCGCACCTGGACGATCACCCAGGGCGCTAGCGGGTTCGAAACGGTGGAGCGGTCCCTTGAGCTGCGTCCGTCGGGCGCTCCGCCGATCACTTCGTCGACGTTCGGGGAGGACGCCGATGGCGAGCTGCTGCTCATGGACCATGGGAGCGGCACGATCTACCGGATGATCCGCGACTGCGGCGCGGCCACCACGTGCTTCGGAGAAGCCAACGCGACGGGTGGCCCCGCCGTCCTACGCTTCAACGGATCGACGTCGCTCGCCGCCAACGACGTCTCGATCGGTTTGGCCACGCTGCCGGCGCTCACGCCAGCGCTCCTTTTCATGGGCCCGGAGACAGTGGACGTTCCAGTGGCCGA
This sequence comes from uncultured bacterium, assembly GCA_938030175.1. Classification (GTDB taxonomy): domain Bacteria; phylum Planctomycetota; class UBA1135; order UBA1135; genus Saltatorellus. The sequence continues at coordinate 11,038 of CALHGQ010000190.1, forward strand.
CGGACGCCTCTGCGTAGGGGGCGGCATCATCCGGCTCGGGGTCAAGTTTGCTGGGCCGACGGGGAGCACGGCGTTCCCCCTCGACCTCGGTGCGCCGCCGTTCGTGAGCGGCCCCGGCGCGATCGAAGCAGGTACCACGATGACGTTCCAGGCCTGGTACCGCGACGGCGCGAGCTCGAACTTCACGAGCGCCACGACGACCACGTTCTGTCCCTGAGCGAACGTTCATCTGATGGCCGTTGGGAAGGATCCAAGGTCGTAGCCCGCGAGCTTTTCGGGGGATGGGTGGCGCCCCCGTCGTGCTCCGTTTAGAACCACGCGGACTCGCTTACCACTCTCCGTACGATCAGACGATGCTTAAAGCTCTAGCTCCCCTCGCCGGTTCCGGCGCTCTCCTGGCCGCGCTTCTCTCGACGACCTCCGCAGCGCCTGCGGTGGACCCGGTCGACGAAGGCATGTGGCTCTTTACCAACCCGCCCGCTAAGGAGCTGGCTGAGCGCTACGGCTTTGAGATGACGCCGGAGTGGCTTGAGCACGTGCAGAAGTCAGCCGTGCGCGTTTCGACCGGCGGTTCTGGCTCGATCGTCTCGGACCAAGGCCTCGTGATGACGAACCATCACGTCGCGTCTGACGTGATCGAGAAGCTCTCCACGGCAGAGAGCAACCTGCTGGAGAACGGCTTCCACGCCGTAGGCCTCGAGGACGAGCTGGTCTGCCCTGACGTGCACGTCGACGTCCTGTGGACGATCGAGGACGTGACCGCCAAGGTCAACGCCGCGGCGGACGGCCTCGGGACGGCCGAGGCTGGCGCGGCCAAGCGCAAAGCACTGACGGAGATCGAGGACGCGGCCAAGGCCGAGACCGGTCTGCACGCGGAAGTTGTCACGCTCTACCAGGGGGGCCAGTACCACCTGTACCAGTACAAGCGCTTCGAGGACATTCGCTTGGTCTTTGCGCCCGAGAAGTCGATCGCTTTCTACGGCGGCGACAACGACAACTTCGAGTACCCGCGCTTCTGCCTCGACGTGACGTTCCTGCGGATTTACGAGGACGGCAAGCCGTTCGTTCCGGAGCACCACCTGACCTGGAGCCAGGACGGCGTGTCCGATGGCGAGCTTGCCTTCGTGGCTGGACACCCCGGCCGCACCCAGCGCCTGAACACCGCATCGCACCTCGAGTACCTGCGCGATACGAGCGTGCCGGACTCGATGACGAGCCTGATGCGCAGCGAAGTCATGCTGCAAATCTTCTCAGGCAAGAGCGCGGAGCACCGCCGCCGTGCGGAAGGCATGCTCTTCGGTGTCCAGAACAGCCGCAAGGTCTACGTGGGGCGTCAGAGCGGCCTGCTCGACCCTGCGATCTTCGAGGCGAAGCGCGCGGAAGAGGCTCGTCTCCGGGCGGCCGTCGACGCGAACCCCGAGTGGAAAGCGGCGTACGGCGACGCATGGGACCAGATCGCCCAGGCCCAGGACGCAGCCCGTGAGATCCGCGAGCCGTACATTGCGGTGGGCGCGTCGACCGTGAGCCTCGGCGGACAAATGGGATCCATCGCGGCGACGATCGTGCGCCTGGCCGACGAGCTCCCGAAGCCGAGCGCGGAGCGTCTGCGCGAATTCGGAGACGCAGGTCTTCCGGCCCTCTACCAGGGTCTCTACTCACCAGCGCCGATCTACCAGGACTTCGAGATCATGCAGCTTGAGAGCGCGCTGATGGCCATGGCCGAGCGTCTCGGCGCCGACCATGAGTTGGTCGTCGCAGCCCTCGCCGGCAAGTCCCCCCGCGCCCGCGCGGAGGAGTGCATCCTGGGTTCGAAGCTGATGGACATCGACGAGCGCAAGCGCCTCGCCGAGGGTGGCGCCGACGCCCTGAAGGACTGCGGCGATCCGCTGATCGCGCTTGTTCAGTCCCTCGACGCACCGGCCCGCGCGCTGCGTATTCGCTACGAGAACGAAGTTCGTTCGGTGGAGAACGAGGCCTACGGCAAGATCGCTGCGGCGCGCTTCGCCGTCTTTGGCGACGGTGTCTATCCCGATGCGACGTTCACGCTGCGTCTCTCCTACGGAGCGATCAGCGGCTACACCCAGGGCGACGAGACGATTCCCCCGTTCACCGAGTTCGGCGGCGTCTTCAAGAAGGCCAGTGAGCGCGAAGGCGAAGAGTGGTACGACCTCCCCGAGTCCTGGACGAAGGCGGCCGAGACCATGGACATGTCGACTCCGTTCAACTTCGTCTCGACCCACGACATCATCGGCGGCAACTCCGGCTCGCCCGTGATCGACGCGGAGGGCGAGGTCGTGGGTCTCATCTTCGACGGCAACATCCAGAGCCTGATCGGCAACTACGCCTACTCGGACGCTGAGGCCCGGTCTGTGTCGGTGGACAGTCGTGGGATCATGGGGTCCCTGGAACAGGTCTACGGGGCAAAGCGCATCGCGGCCGAGCTCCGCGGCTCGAAGGACTGATCCCAGGGTCTGCGTGGAAAAACCGGATTCCGCCAAGGCGGGTCCGGTGCGTGGCGTCGATAGGACAGACGGGAGGACGTATCCGACACGGAGATGCGCTCCTGGGGAGCCACACATGCATAGACGACGATTTCTCAAGTTGACGGGGGTGTCCCTCGGGGCCGCAGGCGCGGCCCTTGGGGCCCAGGCTGAAGCAGGTTCCAAGGGCCGCGGGCAGGCGTTTCGCGAAGTCTCGGAACGAGCCGACGAACGGGGCAAGCCCCTCGTCCTGATCCCGGTCTCCGCGGCTGGGTCCGACGTGGACGAGCTTCAGCGGGTCTGGGGCGAGTTGTTCTCGACCGTCAACGACGAGCATCTTGGCCTGTTGGCCCTGTTCGAATTCGTCTTTGCGGAGACGCCCAGCGGGGCCGAGTTCCAGGCCGAGGCTCACTGTGCGATCGTCCGGATCTCGTCGAGTCAGGGGTGGCGACCGATTCCGTGGGCGAAGGGCGAAGAGCTCACCGCGGAGAGGCTCTTTCACTCGCTCCGCGAGACGCTCGTCGCCACCCCAGACCAGCAGTCGGATTTGGTTCAACGGCTCTACCGCGGGAGAGCGGGCTACGGGCGAATGATGCGCATCGGGAACGCAGGGCCCCAGACGGCACCGCGCCTCAAGATCTCCGAGGCAGACGCTGGCGCCGCGTTGCTGTACCACGGGATCCAGAACTCATCGGACGACGCCTACAAGAGCTGGGCGAGCGGGCTCTTGGCATCGGCCGCCGCCCTGCGTCTCTACGAGAACAACCCCGTGGGGGCCCACTGGGCTGATCACTACCCCGAGGTTGACCCCTGCCCACCGTGTGGAATGGCCGTGGTCATGCCCACGTCGAGGCTCTTCCTCGACGCGTATACCGCCGAGGGTCGCTAGCCGGTCGCGATGGGCGTCGCCGTTGGTTTTTCGCTCCAGCCGGACGAGGCGTTCCTCGAGCTGTTAGATCCTGTGCTCCGCACAGAGCCGGACTACTTCGAGATCGCGCCCGAGACCACGTGGCGTGGCCGCCTCGGGGATGGCGAGGAGGGCCCGTTCGCGTCGAACGGATTCGCGGACCGCTTCCACCGATTAGGCCAAGAGCTCTCGAAGCCGTTCGTGGCCCACGGCGTGGGTCTTTCGATCGGAACCCGCGAGCCCGATCCCGTGCGAAGGCGACGCTGGCTAGATTCGATTCGTCGCGACCAGGCGCGGTTCCAGTACGAGTGGTACACGGACCACCTCGGAGCGAGCGTGCTCGACGGGATCGAGGTCACCATGCCCATGGCGGTTCCGCAGACGGAAGAAGCGGCTCGGGCAGTGCGCGCCTCGCTAGAGCAGCTGCGCGCCCACGTTCCCGACGTGGGCTTCGAGAACACCGCGTTTCTTTACTTCCTCGGGGATCCGTTGAAGGAACCCGCCTGGATCTCAAGCTGCCTGACGGGCCCGCGGACGCACCTGCTGCTCGATGTGCACAACCTCTACGCGAACGCGCTCAACGCCGGCTTCGATCCGTACGAATACCTGGATCTCCTTCCGCTTGATCGCGTGATCGAAGCCCACGTTTCCGGTGGTAGCTGGTCGGAGGACAAATGGCTTGCCTCGGGCATGCAGCTGCGTCTTGACAGCCATGACGGTGCTGTCCCTGAGGAGGCTTGGAAGCTCTTGGAGACCGCGTTGCCGCGCTGTTCCTCCCTGCGCGGTGTGACGCTGGAACGCATGTATGGAACCGTCGAGCCCGGCGATGTGGCCATCCTGCGCGAGGAGCTGACTCGCCTACGCGCGACGCTGGGGAGGCGCCATGTCGGGCGATAGCTCCCGCCGCAAGGGTCTCGGGAACGCGCACTGGGAATCCCTGCTCGCGGATGCGCTTCTCGACTCCGACCCCGCCTCAGCGCTTCAGGCTGCGGGCGGCTTGGAAGCGGTGGACCATGACGGACTTCGCATGGCGGCTCTCCTGGTGGTCAAGCTCCGATTCGAACGCTTAATTGCCGGCTCGTCACGCGCGGCGTCGCTGTTCGAAGAGGACCCCGGTGGCTTCGCCGCCCTATTTCGTCGCTACCATGCGGACGTCAAGCCGACGTCGCCGATGCCCCAGGACGAGCAGCGCCTGTTCGAAGCCTGGTTGTCCGGTGACAAGCACTCGGAGTGAGTCCGCTACGCGCCGGAGCTTCGTACGGTTTCGAGGAGTTCGCTGATCTTCGTGCCCAGCTCGGCGGTGTTCTTCTTTCCCTTTGTGATGAATCCGGCCACGGCTGGATGCCCAAGCGCCCGCTCGCGTTCATCCGGATGCTCCGAAGAAGACATCACGATCACCGCGCAGCGCCCGTAGTCCCCGTGCTTTTCCTGAAGCAGCGCGAAGCGCTCGAGGAAGCCGAAACCTGAAAGGCGCGGCATGTTGATGTCGAGGAAGATGATCTCTGGGGGGAAGCCGTCGTTTCCGTTCCCTTGGTGCGCCTCGAAGTCTTCAAGGAACGCGAGCGCATCGAGTCCACCGCTGAACTCAACGACGTTGACGTCGATCCCCGTCTTCTTCAGATCGTGCCTGAACAGGTATCGATCGAGCTTCTCGTCGTCGATGATGAAGATGTTGGCCTTGGTCATGCGATCGGCGCTGGGGAAAGTGCTGCCAAGAGCGGGGGGACGGAGAGATCGAGCTATGGGGCGGTGCGACGGGTCTTCGGTCAGGAAGCACCGAATTCTGGGGCGTGGGGCGCCGCTCCCCAGTGTAGCGCGACGGATGCGTAGCGCGAGGAATGGGACCTCCTTCGTTGGACTGCTGGCGCATCGGATCGCGGGCCCGGGAGGCTCTGGTTCGAGCCGCCCTTGCGAAACGCGATTTCGTTCGGGTTCCTAGTGAACGGAGAGCCAAGTCTTGGCCGATAGAAAAGGAGAGCAACGGCTGGATCTACGTGTGAACCGGTCGCGCCAGCCCGCCGTCGAACTCCCTGCCTGATCGTTCAGCCCATCCCATGCCCGTTCAATGGACACTGATTCTGCCCGCCCTCGCGGGCAAGGAACCCCAGCAGATCGAGCTTGCTGGAACGATGAAGGTGGGCCGCGCCAGTCGCAATGACATCCTCGTGGACGACGGTAGTGCCTCGTCGAGTCACGCCACCATCGAGGTTCGCGGCGATGCGCTGTTCGTTCGCGATCACGGGAGCACCAACGGTACGACCGTCGATGGGGGCCCGCGCTTGGTCATGGGGGAGTGGAACTCCGTTCCGAACGGGGCCTCCCTGCGCTTCGGGGTCGTTGGGACTCGGATCGTCGGCAAGGAGGTGGCTGACCCAGCTGGCGGCCCAGCTGACGAACTAGCTGACGACTCAGCCAGCACGAGTCCCCATCACGCGGGCGGGGAACCGGATTCCGCCGCAGCCGCCGCGAGGATGGACTCCGATCAAGCCGCGGTCGCGCCCGTTGCACCGGCGAGCCCGCGAAGAGTCCCCAGGGCTCCCGCGCTCGAGCAGATGGGGGCGCGCCTGATCCTCTTGGATGAGGCCAATCCCCGAACGATTCGTCTTACGGAGCTGAACCACAGCATCGGCCGCTCGATGTCCGTCAGCTGCCGCATCGACAACAAGCTGGTTTCCAGCGAGCACGCGGCGCTCTCGTACTCGACCTCGACCCAAGCGTTCGAGATCCAAGACCTCGGCAGTTCGAACCACACGGTGCTCAACCGCGAGACGCTGCGGCCCAACATCGCCCATCGCTTGGAGCTCGACTCTGCGCTTCGCTTTGGCCCGATCGAAGCCGTCTTCCGCGTCGATCACAACGTAGACGGCACGCGGGTCCCCGCGGCATTCGACCTCCAAGTGGCCGATGCGCTGATCCTTGCCGGCAAGCTCACCAACGCCGACGTGGAGTCCGCCATGGTTCTTGCGAAGGAATCCTCGGGCTTCCTCGGCGACGAGCTACTCGCCAACGGGACGGCGTCCCCGAATGACTGGGCCGACGCGGCGCGCTCTGTCCGACAGTTCGCTCCGATCATGTCCTACCGGGCAGCCACCTCCTCGGGTTGGATGCCCAAGCTGCTCGCCTTTGCGCTCATCCTTGCTCTCGGTGTCGCAGCGCTCTACCTCTTTGGATCGGAAGAGTGGGTCGCCAAGCTGCCTCGGTTCAGTGGCGGCGAGTAGGCGCGGCCCTCTTCAGGCCTAGGCGGATCGCCGTCGGGAGCGCACGTTCCGTTCCGCCGGAAGGCTAGCGCCCACGGGAGAAGCCTCAAATCTGGCGCTTCGACGGCGGGGGTGAGTTTGGAGTTGCGGATCAGCGGGATCTAGGCGCGAATAGGGCTATGAACCACGACGTCCAAATCTCGCAGCTTGGTCGCATGCGCCGGTTAGCTCCCGCCGCCGCACTCGCCTTCTTCCCATCCATTGCCTTTTCCCAGGTGTCGGGGGACGAGCGTCCCCGGCGCACCGGTCCCAGTGCGACGGCCCCAACGCTGGGTCCCGTCGGAGGCCTGCTCCAAGGAGCCGACCGGTCTTTGCCCCCGGTCCCCGTCACGTCTAGCGCCACCGGCTCGCGTCCCGTCATCCTCGTCACCGGCTATTGGCCGCCCACGAACGAAGCGGTGCGCCGGTTCAGCCAGGACCCGGCGAAGAACCCCGGCGGCTGGGAAGGCTCAGACTGGATGGGGAGCGGCTACGACATCGTTTCGTACTTCCCGGAGTTCGCGAACCCGAACTGCAGCAACTGCGGCGTTGGCTTCGGCGACCTAGAGGTGGACTACCAGGACACCACCGCGGACTTCGAGGTCATCACCGACCTCCACCGTCCGATCGCGATCCTGACCCTGAGCCGCGGCTTTCCCGGCAACAGCTGGGAAGTGGAGTCCAACCAGTTCAACCGCAACGTTTGGTTCGACGACTTCATCGTCCCTCGCCAGCCGGACATGACGCCGCCTGACTCGTCGCTTGATGCGGACGCGCTGCGCCTCACGGCGCTTCCTACCCAGGAGATCGTGGACGCCGTGGCCGCCGCCAACGTCGGGGTCGCGCCGTACATCTGCTACACTGCCAGCGGAGGCGGCTTCCTCAGCGAGTACATCGCGTACCTCGGTGTTTGGTACCAGGCGCGCAACAACGACCCGACGCTGCCGGACTGGTGCGTTACCGCGGGCCATGTCCACGTGGGAGTCAACGTGACCTGGCCGGCGGCTAGCGACGCGGTCGACGTCACGCTGGCGACCATCGTGGACTACGTGGACCGCGTCCGCTCCTGCCCGCCGATCGTTCCGTACTGCGAGGGCTTGCCGAACAGTGAAGGCTTCGGAGCGCAACTCTCTGCGATCGGTAGCCCGTCGATTGCGGCGGATGAGCTTGAGCTTCTCGTGCAGCGAGTGCCCCGCAACACCGCAGGCATTGCGTTCTACGGACCGTCGCGCGCGAACGCTCCCCTCGGAAACGGGCTGCTGTGCGTCGGGGGCGGACTGTACCGCCTCCCGATTCCCGGTCTTGCGAACAACGTGACCGCGATGATCTTGCCCCTCGACTTCAGCAGCGCGCCGCTCGCGAGCGGACCCGGCACCGTCACCGCGGGCTCGACCTGGGGTATCCAGGTTTGGTATCGCGACGTTGGGCTTGGCGCGGGCACAAACACGACGAACGCGCTCGAGATTACGTTCTGCCCCTGAGCCGACTTGGGGTAGCGAGCGGGCGAGGTTCTTCCTTGCCCACTCGCCCTTGGCCCAGGGAGCTCAGGTTTGGAACCGCCCGAAACCGTCTCGATGCAGGTCGACGACGAGTTCCTGCACGAGTGCATGATCCGGCCGCTCCGGAAGGGTGGATGAGCGCATGAGCTCGGGGAGCTGTGCGCTGCGGCGCTCCGCTTCCTCCACGACCTTCTCGAAGCTCCACTCGCCCTGTCGAAGGGCCAGGAGTTCCTCTGCGTCAGGTCGTTGCACGAGGACCTGACCCTCCGCGAGAATCTCGTGCCCCATGCGGAGGAGGCGGATCAGGTGCACCGCGTGCTTGGTGTCGTAGCCGTGGTCGGCCTCGAGCTTGGCCCTGGCCTCGTTGCGCTCCTTGCGCCAGGTGACGAAGTGGTTCCAGTGTTTCTGGGCGGCGTCGAAGGCCTTGCGTCGGCGCGGGTCCAGGAACTTGATCTGCCCGCGGACCACCTCGGCTCCGTACTCCATCGGGTCCGGGGCGGACGTAGGTGGGTTGGTGAGCCACTTGCGGTGACGCTCCAACCTGCCCATCTGCGACCGCGCGTAGCCGCCGAAGCGTTCCCCTGCGAGCCGGGACATAAAGAGGCTCCTCGCGGAACGAAGGCGCTCACCCAGCTCATCCAAGTGCAGTACATGCTCGGTCGGCGTGAACAGGGTCTCGATGATATTGGGGTTCCCCTGGAGCGCCAGGCGCGCGAACTTCGCGAGGGAGTAGGTCACGTGGTCCTTGAACTCAGACTCGTGCTGCTCGAACTCGTCCAGACCGAGAAGGAAGCGCTCGGGCAGGACGCAGACGCCCCGGGAATCCTCATCGCTGTTGTCGAGGGAAATGCCGTAAGCCCGGGACCCCGTACGCACCCTAAGGATGAGGCCGGTCTCCCAGAACGCGTCTGCGTCGGAGGTCAATGGTTCGTTGGACATAGGGATCTAGCTCTCTTTCTCCCGTCGGATTCGAATGAGGTAGTCGTTGAGTTTGCCCGTCAGACGCATGTCTTGGGGCGGCGAGCACGGAGCCGATGCGGCATGCCGCGGAACCGCGGGGCGAATCCGTGGAGACAAGAAAACGCCGCTGGGCTCCGAGGAGCCCAGCGGCGTCGTTCGATGTCCTGACGGCCTACACGTTGTAGATCGCGGTGTACTGGCGGGTCTTGCCGGTCTTCTTGTCGGAGAGGATCAGCGTGAACGGCTTGGCGTCGTCGTCTTCCTTCATCTCCTTGACCGAGTCGTTGGAGACGTCCTTGATGTCCTCAAGCTGGTGAACGTCTTGGTCCACGAGTTCGCCCGTCGTGATGTCGGTGAACATCACGCCTTCGCCGCTGGGGAGCGGGACGATGCCAATCATCGTGCTCTCAGGGATGTTGGTGGCCTGGAGAGTGCGCACGGGCTCCGCGGCAATGGGCTCGGCGGCGATGGGTTCGGCGGGGGCTGACTCCCTTACCGGGGGCTCCTCAGCGGCGACGTCCTCCGCGGCAACGTCCTCCGTGGCGCGCTCGACAGGCTCCGTTTCCGGGGCCTTGCGCGACGGGACGACCGCCTGGCCAGGCTCTTCCGCAGCCAGGGCTGCGACCTTCGCGGGGTCGGCATCCACAGCGGCAGCCCGGTGCTCGATCCCGTGTTCGTTCGCGTAGGCCTCGGCGCGGGCGATGGCCTTTTTGCGCGAGCTTGCGCTGACGGCAGCCGCTGCGCGTTCGGCCGCTTCACGCTCGGCCGCGCTGGCCTGGCGGCTCGCTACGAGGCGTGCCTCGCGCTTCTTCTCGACGTTGAAGCCAATCGCGGCTCCGATTCCGGCTCCGATCACGGCGCCAACGATCGTCGACTCCGTGTCGCCGCCGGCGGCCTGACCCAGGCCCGCACCGAGCAGGCCACCAATGGCTGCGCCCGATGTAGCGTTGCAGGATCCAAGGGGTAGCACGAGCGCAGCAGCCACCGGAAGCAAGATCGGAAGACGGGCGAAGGGGCGGTTCTGGGCGGGGTGGTGGAGGCTCATGAGGCTGGGGGAATGGGCATTCCTCAAAGGGTCAGGCAGGCGTGATTCCTCACGGTCCAAACAGGCAATCTTTGATCGCGGCAACAGGATAACGCACGGGCGAGTGCTGCCCACGGCTTCCTCTGCTCTTCGGTCCGATGCTGAGATCCTGAAGAGCAATTCCAGCTTCGTGTGTAGCATGGGAGCCCAACTGCCCCTGCTGGATAGACCTATGGCGCTCATTGAGCGACCCGACCTTGAACCAAGAGACTTTTGAGAAGACGGCTGTCGCCTATGTGGAGACGCTGGTCGAAAGGGACGCCCTCGAAGAGCTCCTGAAACACCCCCTGCTGGCCGATCTGCCGCGGGCGGAGGGCTACCCCGTTTTGGGTAGCTATGTGCTCTTTGCCCAGCTTGGCAGCGGCGGGATGGCCAACGTCTTCCGGGGCGTTCATATCCGTTTGGAGAACGAGGTCGCGATCAAGATCCGGACGGCGCCCGTGGGGACGTCCGCGGCTCGTTTTCAGCGTGAGGCTACGGTCGCAGCGAAGCTCGAGCACCAAAACCTCGTCCGGGCCACCGACGTCGATGAGGTCTCGGGGCTCCAGTACATGGTGCTGGACTATATCGACGGCGAGGACGCCGACGAGCGGGTGGCGCGGAAGGGGGCGCTTGGAGCCCGCGAGGCTCTGACCATCATCCGCGACTCAGCCCTCGGCCTCGCGGAGGCCCACCGGCTCGACTTCATTCACCGGGACATCAAGCCAGCCAACGTGATGATCTCAAGGGAGGGGCGCGTGAAGCTCGCGGACCTCGGCCTGGCCAAGAGCGTCGTCGACGACGACCTGGGTCTCACCGCGACGGGCGGCATCCTGGGCACGCCCATGTACATGGCGCCGGAGCAATTCCGCCGCGCCGAGGAGGTCGTCAAGGCCTCCGACGTCTACGGGCTCGGCGTGACGCTCATCTTCCTCCTGACGGGTCGCCATCCGTTCAACGGCAAGTCCGTGCCGGAAATCATGCAGCAGGTCTGCGTCCAGGGGGTGGCGGGCCTCGACCAGACGCTCCCGGAGATGGACGGCCGAGTCGTGCAGCTCGTGGGAGAAATCGCGGCGCTCAAGTCAGAGGACAGGCCCCAGGACGGCGCGGCCCTCGCGCTGCGGATGACCGAGGTGCTCGACGCCCTCGGCGGACCGGTTGACCTGGCCGACGATCACGCGGGCGCGTCGAAGGCCCGCGGTGTGAATCCACCGAACCGGGCCGTCCGCACGCGCATCAAGGAGGGGCTGACGCGCGTCGCCGCTGGACCCGTGTCCGATAGCGCAGTTGCCCCGACGGAAGCGCCCAAGTCCAAGCTGCGCTGGGTCGCAGCGGCGATGCTGCTCGCGGCGGCGGGCGGGATCGGTTGGTCGATGCTCCAGGAGCAGGAGGGAGGCGCCAACGGGGTGGTGGAGCGAATCCTCGGCGGGGAGAATGAGTCCTCGGGAACGGCGAAGCCGAGCGAACTGGCCATGAGCCCGTCGAAGGTGGAATCGTCCGAGGTGATCTTTGACGCAACATCCACCCAGACTGAGGTGCGCGAGCATGCCGTTTCGGGTGAATGGGGCGCGGGGTACGCCGCGCTTCTCAGGAAGGCTGAAGAGGCAGAGCAGCTCGACCAACTCGCAGCGTTTGCGCAGCCTGTCGAAAGGTTCTCGGCAGACTTCCAGGACACGTACCTCTTCGGGAGCGCGTCGGGCCTCTTGGATGAGGACGGCGAGGCTGCGCTCTTGGCGCTTGCGCAGGTCATGAGCACCCAGGCCCCTGTTACGTCGATCACGGCGGCCGAGCTCGGCGTCGAGTACAACGGGCTTCTGTACGAGGTCGCTGAGGAGCGCCGCGAGACGACCTATCGACTGCTGCGAATGGCCTACCAGGGTGGCGACGACGACGTTCGAGCCCGCTCGAAGCTGCTCGAAGGGGTTCTGCAGGTGATGGAGTACTTCGCTAGCCCGAAGGAACAGCTTGGCCAGAGGGCCCAGGATTCGCTGACAAAAGCGGCACGCGCTGACTCGGACAGCGAGGCGGCCGCGTGGCTCGGACTGCTCTACCTGAACTTCCTCGACCGGGGGATGTCAGAGCCGGACATTCCCGTGTGGTTCGAGACGGAGAACATGCTGGAGCTGCTCAGGGCCGCCGTTGGCGAGAGGTCATCGGGTGAGGCCGATTGGATCATGGGCCACTTCTGCAGCGATGGACTCGCTGGCGTTGCCATGTCCCTTGAGGAAGCGCAGGTTCACTACGTGAACGGCGCCAAGCGCGGTCACATCGGCTGCGTCAGCGATGCAGTGCTCTGCGGCGCAGACCTCGGCCGGCAACTCGGAGGAGAGCGAGAGAAGAAGATCCTCTACTTTGCGGACAGCGAGTTCCAGGGAGCCAGGATTCACTCGCGTGAGGCCTATGCACTGGCTGCCCTGACCTCCTCGTTCAAGGACGAGACGGAGGACCGCGCGCGGCGCGCCAAAGCCATTCGCTACCTCCAGGAGAACACGGACGAGGAGCTCGCAGAAGGCCTGACCACGGACCGCAAGATCGACCGCCTCACCGTTTGCCTCGGTTCGATGATGAGAGAGTCGAAGGCGGGTGGGATCTTGTCAGAAGACGAGGTGCGGGATTGGATGACCGAGCGCGTGGATCAGCTAGGGAAAGAGATCTACAGCGAAGGCTTCCCCCCCGAGACGGTTCCTGCGTGGCTTCTCATCGCAGACTTCGACCCAGAGCTCGCTAAGAGGATCTTCGTTTCGCGGGGCGGTCCAGAAGAGCAAGACGCAGGTGCCCTGCTGAGCTTCTTTGCAAGCCAGCTCCATGAAGAGGACTACGCCGGCTCACCTTTCGTTTGGTCCTTCATCGAGCCCACGATCGTGGCGCTCCAGAATCGCTAGCTCTCGCAGCGCACGTCGGCCAGCCATGCAAGAGATCAAAGTTCAGCTTCATTCGAACCTCGATGGGGAGGGCACCGAGCAGGTGTTCCCCGCCGGGCGGGTCGTGGTGGGGCGTCGCATGGACTGTGATCTGGTGCTTGATCCGCGGCACGCGCTCGCTTCGGGTCGGCATCTCGTCATCGAGTATGACGGCGTCAACCTCTTCGTCGAGGACCTCGACTCCACCAACGGAACGATCGTGAACGGGGCACGGCTCACCGGTCGAGTCGCGATTGAGCCCGGTGACCGCGTGGTCATTGGAAAGGGGGGCCCGGTGCTCGCCGCCGAGCTGGTCGGGCCGCAGGTGGATCTGCTCGAAACGATCGACGGCGAAGGGCTGAACCTGGAGACGACTTTTCCGGGGACCGTGGCGATCCCCGACCCGCCTGCTCACCGCGAGGCCAAAGACAGCAACGCAACGACCAGCAGCTTCCCGAGCATCGAGGTGACAAAGCCCGCGTCGGTCGAAGGACCGCCGGCCCCGGGCGCTGCTCCGGCTCCTCGGCCGCGATCCAGCGCGCCGCCATCGAAAGTCGAGCCCGAACAGCCGCCGAAAGGCAAGTCGGAGAAGAAGCCCGTCGGTCTCCGCACCATGAGCAGCATGGTGCAGGCGGCCGCCAAGCGGGAGCGGCGACTGGCCATCGCGGTTGTGCTGCTGATCGTGGCCTTTGGCGCTGCGAGCTTCTACTTCCTGCGCCGCGAGGCGCGGGACTCGGCCGAGCTGGCTGAGATCCGAACGGAGACCGGCCGCTTGGCGGCAGACGCCTCACGGGCCAAGGCTCCTACCGATGACTTTCAGGCGGTCTTGGAGTCCGTCGCCGAGTCGGTCTACGTCGTGATCAAGCGCACCGAGCGCGAGGGGGACAGCACGCGGATCGTCGAGAGCGGCAGCGGCACCGCGTTCTCGATTCGTCAAGGGTTCCTCGGCACGAACGGCCACGTCGCGGACCTCTTCCGTTCGCTCGCGCCGGGCGAGACGCTCATCGCGCGCTCGAACGCGCTGCCCTCGGTGGATCTACGCATCGTAGGCGTCAAGGTCCACCCGGGATACAAGGGCTTCTCTGACCTCGTCGCGCGCATCCGTCCGTACGACAAGAGCAGCAGTGAGGTGCTGACGCTGCCCCCGGCCTACGACGTGGCGCTGTTCGAGGTCCACCCAGACGACGTACAAAAGCAAGCCGCTCCGCTGCCCCTCGCGCCGGACGAGCGCGTCTATGCGCTCCGCGCGGGCCAGCCCGTGGCGTTCGTGGGCTTCCCCGCAGAGGGATTGATACGCGGTGGAACCGACCTCGTTCGCCCCTCGGCGAAGACCGCTCTCGGTTCGATCAACCGCGTCATCGACCCGTTCTTTGGGCGGGCCGACGACGTGTCGTTGGCCCACTGCCTTGAGTACAACATCGAGGTGGTCGGCGGCGCGAGCGGTAGCCCCATTGTGAACGCCCGCGGCGAGGTCGTGGGCCTGATCAACGCGGGCGACGTCATTTCGGAGCTGGAGAGCGGGCGCGTGGGGATCGGCGGGACGTCCTACGGTCCTCGCGCCGACACGATTCGCGCCCTCGTCGAGGGCCGCGCTGATCTTGCTTGGACCAAGCTTCGGCCGAGGATCGTGGCTCGCATGCTCCAGATCTTCCAGGACGGCAGCGGGGAGCTCGAAGAGCACGCGGATCAAGTGGGCATCAAGGTGCTAGAGATCGCGGCCGCCTCGATCGACTTGCCCACGGAAGGCCACTACAGCCGGACGTTCAGGGGCGAGGTCGAGCTGAGGAAGCCCGGCCGTCAGTACCTCGTCATCCCGTCCGGCGACAAGGGCCTGCGCGCCATCGTCGCCGTGGCGAACGGAGTCCCCATCGGCTTCCAGATGAAAGGCAGCGCCCGCGTGGACCGCGAGCGCCTCATAGATCGCTTTGACGCGAATGAACCGATCTCCACGGTCGACGTGCGTCTCATCGATCCAAACGTCGCGGGCGAGACCCTCCGCATAGAATTCCAGAGTGCCGCAGACGAGTTCTTCGAACCCGGCACCGTGTCCGTCTTCGTGCTCCGCGTGGACTGAGCGAACTTCCGCCTTACCGAACCACTATGTCTGCCTCACTCCCGGGGAGTCACGACTCCGACCCCATCGACGCGCTCGTCAGCCACGTGTGCGATCAGCTCATGGAGCCGCTTGAGCTTGAGCCGAGTAGTCTCGGGCGTTCGGTCTTTGCGCGCAAGCTGCGGGAAGCGATCCTGAACCCAGGCCTGAGCGGCGCGGAGCAAGACATCGTCGACGGGCTCTCGAACGTGAGCCAGCCAGGGGACATGGATCGCATCCTGACGGCGCGCATCAAGCGGGCTTTGATCACGGCCTGCGAAGCGACCGGCCTCGACTCCAATGAGCTCGCGAACCGCTTCGCTCGCAACGTCGTGGTCGCACGGGGCGACGGAGTTCGTTCAACGATGCCCGACGACGCCGACTTGGACTCCCTTGGAACCCTCACGCTGACCCAGACCATCTCGGAGGAGTCGCTCGCCGCCGACGAGCTGCCCCACGTGTTCACCAATCGTGGCGGCAAGCTGGAGATCGAGCAGACCCAAGACGTCGACGTGGAAGACAAGTCGTCTCGACTGACGGACTCTTCCGCCCCGGTGGACCCGTCGCGCCCGAGCGCCACGATTTCCG
Source organism: uncultured bacterium (assembly GCA_938030175.1). Lineage (GTDB taxonomy): Bacteria > Planctomycetota > UBA1135 > UBA1135 > Saltatorellus. The sequence goes on from CALHGQ010000190.1 coordinate 26,763, forward strand.
CCGGTGGCTCCGAAGCCTCGGTTCCGGTCTTCGAGATGACCGGCGCCCTTGAGGCACTCGAAGAGCACGTCCTCGAAGCGGCCCCCGTCGAAGCGAAGGCCAAGCTCGAGTCCCTCGCCCGCGGCGACGACCTGATCGACAAGACGCTCAACGGCAAGTACCTGATCACGGGCCGACTCGGCAAGGGCGGCTTCGGCACCGTGTACCAGGCGATCGACCTCGGTTTCGCTGAGGAGCTCGGCGAGTCCAGCGGCGCCAAGGTGGCGATCAAGGTCCTGAACTCGAACATTCAGGGCAGCAAGAAGGCGATCAAGAGCTTCCTGGCGGAGGCGAACCGGCTCACGCTCCTGAGCCATCCGAACATCGTCCAGTGGATGACGTTCGACAAGACAGCCGAGGGCATCCACTACTTCGTTATGGAGTTCCTGGAGGGCCGCGAGCTGGCGGACATTCTCAAGGAGGAGAAGCAGCTTCACCCGATGCGCGTCGGCAAGATCATGCTCGACGTGCTTGCGGCGCTGCAGTGTGCCCACGAAGTCCCCGACGGGCGCGCGCTCCTGCACCTCGACCTCAAGCCCCAGAACGTCTTCATGCTCGGCGCCGCCGAGCGCGGGGCCGAAACGGCGAAGGTCATCGACTTCGGCATCGGCCAGAACGTCAGCAATGAATTTGCGGACGTCGGACAGACCGTCGCCGAGGACACGGTGCAGGGCGAGGAACTCCTGGAGCGGACGATCTTCCCAGCGCCGCGCGGCGGGCTGTCTGAGTCGGGCACCGGCGACGCGACGCTCCCCGAGGCAGGACGTTCGCGCCCGCAGGAGTCGGAGGCGGCGACCGGGAGCCGCTTGGGCACGAGCGGCGAGGGCAAGGTCCGGCGCGCGAAGGGCGGCACCGTTCTCTATTCTTCCCCAGAGCAGTGCAAGCACCTGCGCAAGGACAGCGACATCGAGAACCTCGACGGCCGCTCTGACATCTATTCCCTCGGGGTCGTGGGCTTCAAGGCGCTCACGGGAACCTATCCGTTCGCCAAGAAGGCGACGTCGCTCAAGGAGGCCTACCGGCAGCACCTGGCGGAGCCCCCTCGCAAGGTGCGCGACGTCCGGCCCAAGGTGCCGCGGCGCCTCGCGGGCGTCGTCGATCGGTGCTTGGAAAAAGACAAGGAGCGGCGTTTCCAATCGGCGGCGGAGGCCCGGGAAGCGCTAGAGCGCGCAATGCAGCCGCTCGTTTCGAAGTCGTTCCTGATTGCGGCCCCGGTGATGCTTCTGCCCCTGATCGCCCTGGCGCTCTACGCGGTGTTCAAGGCGCCGGACTACGACCAGATCAACTACGTTGAGATCGAGAGGGTGGCCGCGTCAGAGGACTTCTCCGGGGCCGCCGGAACGGCGACTCGAACGGACTCCCTCGGCGGATTCGCAGGTGGCCAAGCGCTACACCTCGCGCTCGACAACCTCGGCAGCACCGCCGCGCTTGGATTCGGTGGCAAGGAGGCGCCGAAGGGAACGCCCGAGCTCTTCCGCGGCGAGGGCCCCGATGACCCGGACGCCAAGCCCCTGGGGGATGTCATTCTCAAGGAGATGGATGGGCGCTTCGTCTTCCATGTCCTGGGGTCAGAGCCGCTGCCCCGGACGGACGTCTTTGTGCGTTGGTCCAGCGCCCTGCAGGCCACGCCGCCCTTTCGGCTGACGACGACGGCCGCGCTCCCGCGCGTGCCGGTCGAGTTCAAGCTCAAGAGTCCTGAGGGTGACGAGATCAAGCTCGACAGGGGCGAGAACCTGCTCCTTTGGGCGGATACCAGCCACTCCATCGAGGCCGAGGTGTACGGGGACCTCTCGCGCATCGCCATGGTCGGCTTCCTCGACCACGAGACGGGCGAGCGGCTGCAGCTCGCGCCCCTCTTGGCCAAGGACAAAGCAACGGTCACACTGCGCCCCAAGACGCTCCCCATGGAAGCCGCCGAGCAGGGCGTCGCGGAACGCGAGCTCCAGGTGATCATTGAAGATCGTGCTGGCCGAATCGTCCAGATGGGCGCGTCCCTGCCCGTGGCTTTCACAAAAGCCGCGTCGACGATCGAGATGGACTCCATCGAGCTCATTCGCGTCGAGAACGGTGCATCGGAGGGGCTCGCCCCCGTTCCGCTTGGGACCAGGCGAAACCAGCGGGTGCCATTGACCGGCGAAGTCGACCGCATTCAGGTGTCGGGGCGACTGTGCGAATGGGCTAACGAGCGCTCCGTGGAAGTGGAGTTCACGGGTCTTGGCAAGCCGCAGTCGGCGAAGGTGACGGACGGACGCTTCTCATTCTCTGTGCCCTACAGTGAACTCGGTGGCGGCGAGGGGGCTGACGGAGCACGGGGGGTCACGGGCAAGAGCTTCGTCCTCGGGCTCGAAGTGCTCGATGCGGGGGTGCTGCCCAAGGGAGAGGGCGTCGGCGCTCGCTGGACGAGCACGGTGAACTTCTTCCGCGTCGGCGACGCGGTGGCGATCTCGTTGGAGGGGCCCCGCGGCCAGTCGCAGCCCTTGCCCCTGCAGGCTGCTGCCTACGTGATGGGCGGACGAACGACCCTGAAGATCTCGGAGTCGCATCCTAGCTCGCACTTTGGCCTCTACCGCATCACGGAGGAGTTCCCATCCGGTGTTCTGGAGGGCGCCGTTTTTGGCGCGGCGCCAGACCGTCGCATCGTCTTCGACGTGGACTCCGATCTCCGCGGCGAGCTGACCTACGAGTTGCGCCAGTTCGAGAGCAACAGCCTCGGGCCCAAGGCGGCCCAAGGGGGCCTCGAAGAGTCGAAGCTATCAGAAATCCTGAGCGGGCCGGATTGCCCGACGCCGATCGTGACCTCGAAGCTGGCGGTGAACGTGGTGGCCGATGTTGCGGTCGATGATTGCCGCTTCGACGTGACCCAAAGCGTCCGGATCGATCAAGCCAAAGTGACGGAGGAGCTGCTTCCAAAGCTCGTCGTTCGGCTGGCCGAGCCGGAGTCTCTGCACTGCATCAAGGTCCGGTTGCGGAGGAACGATCAGTACGCCGAGACCGCAGTGTTGAAGCTGAACGAGCTTGAGGGCGAGAGTCGCGACGGCGCATGGATCCTGTCCCCCGACCTTTGGGCCGGGATCATGCTCAAGAATGCCCAGTGGGAAGACGGGCGCTACGAAGTGCTCGTGACGCTGGAAGACAAGGCGGGCAACCAGTCTGTCCGGGAGGCAGGAGCCTTCTCCGTCGCGGCGCAGCACCCGGTGCTCGACAACCTCAAGGTGTCCGCAGAGGGGTTCGAGGTGGTGACAGCGAGCTGTCGACTGTTAGACGCCAACGGAATCGCTTGGCCTCCGTCAGCGACCTTGGTGGTCGACGGGGAAGATCAGCCGATGCCGCTGGTCTCCGAGGCACCGGACGGAGCTTCGGTCCAGGACGCCCAGGTTGAGTTCGCGCTGCCGCTCGATCGCAGCTGGTCGCGCAAGTCCGTCAAGGTGCTGGTCGCCGTGGCGAAAGCGGACGACCAGACGATGGTGACGGAGCGCGAGGTCATTCTGAACATCGGTCGAGTTCGGCCCGCCATGTTGGCGACCTTGCCCGCCGGAGAGGAGCTCAAGGGCAGCACCATGCGCCTGATTCGCGGACCCAGCTCGTCCGAGAACTACGTGTTCGCGGAGGGCGGGACGGGGCCCACGGGGGAGCTCCTCGCGAAGATGCGCGCGACGGGGGTGCCCTACCTCGTGGACGACCGGCCTTACCGCGACTACCTCGACGAACAGGCGACGTTCTTCCGCACCGAGAAGAGCATCCAGATCCATCCAGACGAGCTGCTCGACTACTACCTCGACGAGACCGAAGTGACCCAGGCGCAGTTCCTGGAGTTTGTCGAGGCCAACGACGGGTACCGCGAGATTCAGAATTGGCCGTTCCTGTCGAGCATCGCGGACTCACCGACCGCGAAGAAGATCCAGTCGCGCAGGACCCAGTGGCTGAGCTTGCGCCAGGCGACCGAGCGCGACAAGACGCCCGTGACGGGGGTGCTCTGGGAAGAGGCCATGGCCTACGCCCAATGGGCCGGCAAGCGTTTGCCCACGCTCCTTGAATGGGAGTACGCCGTGCGCGGCGAAGGGGGACGGATCTTCGCGAGTGAGCCGAGCGACCAGCCGGATGCTGCGCGCGCTTACCTCACTCAGGCAGGTGAATTTGCTGAGGTCGATGACCCCGCGTACCGTTCGCCCGAAGGCCTCTATCATCTCGGCGGCAACGTGGCCGAGTGGACCCAGACGCCGTACTGGACGTCGCAGCCGATGCTTCCCTTCAAGTCGGACAGCGCCGCATTTTGCGCCCAACATGTTAACGGCGGCGTCACGATCGAAGATCTTCTGAAGATGTTCTCACCAGAGCGCGGCGGAATTTACGGCACCGGCGGTCCGCTCTTCTTTGTCGCGGGCGCAGGTTGGGCCCCTGGGGGCGGCAAATGGAAGGGATACAAACTGGTCATGCCTCCGCACGACTACCGCGTCGTTGATCGTCTCCAACTGAGAGAGTCTTGGCAGCTCGCGCCATCCGCGCCCAGAGTGGGATTTCGCTGCGCGAAGTCCTCACACTGATATCATTGGGAGGCGAGCGTGCATCGCTCCCGGGTCCCAGACCGCCTTCCCGATCTTCCAAGGGTACTCCTGTAGGAACTCCGATTTCGTTTGGAGAAAGGCCGTAGGGGCCGTCGCGAGCCTCCCCTCCTCTGGAGTGCTCGCCTACTGCCAGCCTGCAATCCCTGCCTTCTCCAATGACTCACCGTCTCTCCCTACCGGCGTCTATCCACTGGCTGGTGCCCTGCGCCGCCATGGCGTTCTCCTCGTGCGCTTCCTACACCACGGATCGCCCGGAGAAGATGGTCGACATGCCCGCCGACTGGCAGCCGCTGCCGTACCACGTGGCAGTCGTTCCATTCGACTCCTCGAAGGTGGAGGCGCTCCCCGATGGCAAGGATCGCTCCGGCGCGCCGTTCTCGTTCGACTTCAAGCCGCTCAGCGCCGACAGCGAAGCCGATCGCAGTGACTTCGACCTCCTGACAGAGCGCCTCGAAGGGGTCCTTGAGACCAACGCGTTCCGCAAGGTGACCGTGCTCCCCCGACCGTCTGCCGTCGAGTACGACGCGCTCTTCGCCGCGGGGCTGCTCCCGAGCTACTGGGTGGCGGCGGCCCGCGAGGCGGAGGCTGACCTCTTGCTCGACATCGACTCATTCAGCTACCCGGTCAAGCCCAAGAGCCGCGCCGAGCTCCTGAGCTTCGCGCTCTTCCTCGCGGGTCCGGTCGAGCTGCTGTTCCCGGATCGTGAGTACTACTTCGAGGGCGTGAACCTTGAGGCGTCGCTCTACGACATCGAGGGCCTCGACGCGCCCCGCTACCGTGACCGGCGCCACCTCTTGAAGACGGTCGAGCTGGCCGGCTCGGACGCCGCGGACGGCGCCGTCGCAAGCGACGCGTTGGCCACCGCCTCGGACTTCCAGTTCGAACCGATCCAAGGCGGCGCGATCCAGGGCACGCTGCGCCAGTTCATCGTGTCGCCCCCGTCCATGAAGTTCCGATTCGGCGACCGTCTGGGCGGCGGTCCGGGTCGACTGTCGTTCTGGACGTCGGTGTTCATTCCCTCCGCATGGCTCCAGCGCGACTCCGATGCGTTCGCGGAGCGTCTGACGGATGACACGGCGATCGCGCTGGCCCAAGACCTCGCGCGCGAGATCGTCGAAGGCGACTACGCGTACATCGTGGGCCCGGCGCGTTCGGCGACCGGCCTGCTCTTCGACGCCAAGACCGCGAACCTGCGCGCTTCCGAGACCATGGAGGGTGTCCTCGAGCTCACCGCTCGGATTCGGCGCCCAGCCACGGCCTTCGACCGACCCCAGGTGCGCGTGATGGGTCGAACCTACTCCATTGCCTTCCAGGCCGACCCGCTTCCTCCCGGCGCGGCCCTGCAAAAGATGGTGATCCAGCGTGCCGGTGACGAGACCGTCCTGGGTTCCATGGTGCCTGTCGGCGATTCTTCTGAGGGTTTCGACCAAGCGATGACGCTGTACTTACCGGCCCCCATGGAGGTCGGCGCGTACTCCGCCAGCTTTGCGGATCTTTCCCCCCTCGTTCCCATCGACTCCGTTCAGCTCAGTCTCGGTGAGGACCTCGGCAGCCGCGGCTTCCGCGAGAAGTCGTGGACCTTCGACCTCGCCGCCGTGTACTCGGAAGACGAACTCGAAGCGCTTCAGGCGGGCCCCGTCTTTGATACCAGCTCGACTCTTCAGGCTCCGGTGACAGGGCAATGACCCACGATCCCTCCTATCGCGCGACGCGCGGCGCAGTCCCGAACCAAGCGACTGCCCCTGACCCCGCCACGTTGCCCCCAGGCCCGCTCCTCGGCCGCCCTCCTCTCGACTCCTCAGACGACATGACCACTTCCAACCACACCCAACCGATTCGCTCACTCGGCGGATCCGCCTTGCTCGCCGTGGCATCCGTCGCCATCGCGGCTCTTGGCGCAAGCTGCGGCGCCGGCCTCGCAGGTGGAGCGAGTGCAGCCTCGTCCGGTGACGACCCCCAGCCAGAGGGGGCCCGGCTCGACCTCGATGGTTCACTGCCCGTGCTGTCGTTGACCCAGTTCCAGGAGCCCACACGCGCGAACGAGGTCATCCCCGGGGCGGTCCCGGCGGAGCCCTCCAACAAGCTCGTGCTGCAGTTCTCGGACGCGATCCAGGGCAACTTCTCATCCAACGCCATCGGCGTGGAGATCAAGCGTCCGGGGGGCGCTTTCATTCCAGTCGAGGTGGTCGAAGCTAGGGCGATGGGCTCGAACGCGGTCGAGGTGACTCTCAGCGGCGATACGCTTCACAACAGCCTGTATCGCGTGCGAGTCGCTGGCCTGATGTCTTCGGGCGGCGCTGTCCAGGTGCCGACGACCAACGCGTACTTTGTGGTCCGTGACGGCGAATGGCAGCAGCCCGAGTTCATTACGGCGAGCGGGGGAGGCTTCTCTGGTGGCGTCACGATCGCGGGGGACCTGGAGCACTATTCGACGCTCGAGAGCTACGAAAACTACGAAGACAGCCCCAGCGGGCAAGGCAAGGTGTGGGGAGCTTACCTCCTTTCTGCGGAGTTCGGCTCTCCTTGGCTGAGTCCTCCTCAGGTCTATGGACGCATCGCCGAGGAGCCAGATGAGCGCGGACTGCAGCCCCAGACCGGCTCCCTCGTTGCTTTCGACGAGGTGGGCATGATTCGGGTTCACGAATCCCATCCCCTCGGCCCGGAGTCGATCAACAAATCCAGCTACTTGCGCGTGGCGGTGGGCCCGTATCTGGACAGCTCCTTCTCGGAGGACGTGCGCGGGTACCAGTTCGGCCCGACCGTGGAAGTCACTTCGAAAGATGACCCCACGGGCCTCGTGGACCGCCCCGGCGCCGCATTCGGGCCGACGACGGATCACTTTTCCTTCAACGGCACCTTCGCTGCGGACGGTCGGAATGTCGCCGCTAGTTTTTGGGCTCTGACCGAGCTCGACGGCAACAACGAGTACACAAAAGCCAAGGTGTATGCGAACGCTGCAAGTGTCGCGCCCTTCAATGTTGGTGACAGCCTTAGCTCGATCGACTGGGCCGTCTGGGATCCCGCCGTGGAGCTCTCGGATCCTGGCGAGGATTTCAACTCGTGGCCCCTGCTTCGACAGCTTCCGGATGGACGCGCCATTGCTATGTGGTGGTCCGCTTCGTCGTTGCAGAACGTTCTCGAAGGGACGATCGAGAAGTACTGGCTCACATCTTGGAGCGCGACGGGCGGCTGGAGCCCTGCTGTCGATGTCTCTCCATCGACGACTGGGCCACTGGGCATGATCACCGACCTGCGCTACGTGGCGGGCCCAAATGGCACCGAGCTGGTGGTGTTTAGCCGCTCGCTCACGGGCCCAGCTGCTACGCACCTTGACCTCACGAGCATGACGTGGGGCATAGAGTCGAGGCCTATGGGGACGACGTCGATTCCTGAATCGCCGACCTTCGCCAACTTCTCCACCCGGGCTGCGGAAGGCCGGTACCGAAATCTTCTCGGGGACATCCGTCGCACGACACCGAAGGCCACCTCCATCGGCAACGGTGAGTTCATTGTGCGCTGGATCGACAGCCAATCCGGGGGGATCTTCGCGAGCATCTACAAGCCAGCGACGACCACTGGCATGTCGTGGGACACCCCGGTGGACCTCACCATGGTTCCCGTCATCGATCCCACGGATCCGGTGGAGTCCGCCGTCGATCTATTGGTGGATACGAACGGCTGGGCTACCTTGATCTACCGTCAGCGTCAGACTCCGGGCATGGCTTCCTCGCCGTTCGAGGTCTATGCGCGCCGCGCGAACCTCGCAGTGAACAGCGCAGGCGCGTCCGCTTTCGCCACGGCCTCGACGGAAGTGCGAGTCAGCCGAGAGGGAGATAGCGTGTCGTTCCCGTCGGCGTCCAACGTGCACTCCTCTGGCGCATTCAGTGTCGTCTGGAGCTTTCAATCGCAGTCTAGCGGGAGCGGAGTTGGCTCCTCGTTGGCTCGTTTCCGGTAGTTACCTGAAGGACTGATTCTCTTTCGCTGCCCCCCCTGCATCTCTCGCCTGCCGCGAACCGCTGCCATGACCGAAGAGTCCGAAGAACTTGTAGATCCGCTCGAGCAAACGTTCGACGGCAGGCCAGCGCTTAGCGGCATCATGCCCGTTGCGGAGCGCGCGCAAGCCGGCGACGCGGAAGCGCTGAACCAGCTGTTCCAGCACTTCCAAGAGCCGCTGCGCCGCATCGTGCGCATGCGCCTTGGAAAGCAGCTCCGTCACGCGAGCCAAATGGACTCGATGGACTTCGTCCAGAACACGTTCGTGAAGGCCCACGACAAGTTCGGCGCGTTCGAGCTGCGGCACGAGTCGGGGATCATCGCGTGGCTCGCTCGCATCGCCGAGCGCCAAATCAGCGACGCCCATTCCCACGCCAACGCCAGCAAGCGGGATCACAGCCGCCTGGCCCGTCTCGACGATCTTTTGGGTTTTAGTGACAGCAGCTTCGACCCCGCTTCGGATGAAACGCTGCCCGAGGGCCGTGCGTGGCGCGAAGAAATGCGCGGCATCGTTGATGAGTGCGTAGAAGAGCTGAACGACGAGTACCGCGAGATGATCCTCCTGCGCGACTACGCGCAAGCGGACTGGGCCACCATCGTGGAGGCCACCGGCGCACCGACCACGGGTGCGGCTCAAACCAAGCACGTCCGCGCCCGCGCGGCACTGTCCGTCAAGATGGCGCGACGCTTCCCCGACGGCTTCTAACCGGCTGGTCCCATGTCCAAAGACGCAAAACGAACCACGACGACCGCTGACGGTATTTCGATCAGCTCGAGCACCGCCAGCTTCGGACACATCAGTCGGGCGGAGTCGACGGCGGCTCCCAGGTCCGTTGCCGCACTGTCCGAGCTCAAGGTGACCCTGGAGGTGGGCGGCAAGGAGCCCATGCGCCGGACGTTCGGCCCAGGCGAGGTCCTCGTGGGGCGCCGGCCCAGCAACGACCTTGTCATCGACGGGGAAGGGCTCAAGGTGGTCTCGGGCTTCCACCTGCGCTTCGCGTTCGAGAGCGGACGCTGGTGCATAGAGGACAAGAACTCTACGAACGGTACGTACATCAACGGTCTTCGCACCAAGGGCCTTCAGGCCGTGCGTGACGGCGACGTGGTCGAGCTGGGTCGCCCTCGCAAGCAAGGGACGTACCGGGCGGTCAAGCTGACGCTGGGTCTGACCGGTGCCGCGGCAGCCCAGGCCACCGCGGACTTCTTGCCCCCGAAAGACGCGAAGGGTCCGAAGAAGGCCGCCGAGACGCCGAAGACGGCTGCGAAGGCGCCGACCGTGCCGCCTGCACCCCCGACGGTGGTAGCTGCACCCGACAAGGTTCCTTCGAAGGCGTCCGTGAATGGGTCGGCGAGCAAGCCTTCGAACGGGTCGGTCAACGGGCCAGCGAGTGGACCAGCCAACGAACCAGCGAAGACGCTCGAAACGGCCACCAACGGCGTCAAGGCCAACGGCAGTGGGCCCACCAACGGGGCGCCGGTCAAGGAGCCAAAAGGGCCTTCGAAGCCCGCCCAGCCGAGCCCTCCGAAGGGGAAGCAGAAAGCCGCGGAGCCAGCACCGACGCTGAACATGCCGGCTCCGAAGTCAAAGGGCGCATCGGTCTCCTCGGTGTCTCCTCCCGCGGCTTCCGCCCCGGCGGCAGCCAAGAAAGTGCCCGCCGTTCACCCGAGCGGGATCCGCGCGCTCATCGGCCAGGTCCAGGACAAGAGCCGACGCCTCGGCGAAGTGTCCTACCGCCTCGACGCCTACGTCGACGACCTCGCCTCTGCGGCCGTCGAGCGCCACGTCGCGCTCGGGATCGCCGACGTGCCCGGCGGCACCGCTGTCATCGACCTGATCGCCAAGGAGGAGCGGCTGAACGCAACGCTGAAGTCGCTGGAGACCGAGCTCCCCAACGTTCGAGCACGTCTTGTGGACGAGCTCACCCCGCTGGAACGCATCGCTGGCGAAAGGAAGGAAGCCTCCGACCAGGCCGCCGCTCAGTTCAAGCGATCGGCCAAGCGTCGCGACGAGGGCCTCGCGGCCCTCAAGGCGGCCTTCACCGACGCGACGTCTGCACTGCGCACGACCCTCGCCCCGGTGACGGAAGTGATGGACGAGACGCGCGGGGCCGAGCTCAGCGCTTCCCCGGAAGCCTCACTGGATCCGGCAACCGACGAACCCGTTTGGAAGTTCTGGTCGGTGGCTCTCCAGAGCGGCCTCGAGGAGATCAATGCGCGGCAAGAAGAGCTCGGCGCCATCCGCGCTGAAGCTGCCGACGCCGACGATCTTGCGAAGACCGCCCAAGCCGAGGCGAAGGACGCCGAGGCCAAGTGGACAGAGGCCCGCAAAGAAGCCGACGACCGGCGCATCGCCATCGAAGCGAGCGTGACCGAGAAGGAAGCGATCTTCACCGGAACCACCGCCGAGATCGGTGCGGTGCGGGACTCGATGGGCGCGACAGCGAAGGAGTTCATCCTGAGCATCCTCGGCGCGCCTGAGAGCGCCGCAGGTAGCCTCGGTTCCCTGGCCGGCATGAAGGACGCGCGCCAGCTCTTCCAAGAGGTGGAGGTGCTGCGACAAGAGCTCTCCGACCTCGAGTCTGGCGCGTACTAGCGGCCTGGTTCTTCGAGCGCGGGTCAGCGACGGGCGCGCTGCGGCTGGGCACAGCGCGCAAGGGTTCGGACCTGGTCCCCAACGCTGGGCTCAGCGCGTCGGAACCCCTTGTCGCCGTTGCCTTTCCATCGCTCCCGGCTCGACCATGGCCCGCGGGCCCGATAAGCAACCGAAGCTTCGCCCCACGAACGGGTTGCGCCGCTACGAGCCCAGCGTTGGGGACCAGCCCGGAAGGGTTCCGCTCCGAGGGCGGTGCTGCTACGGTTCGCCCATGCTCAACTCCCTCTTCCCGGCTACGTTGATCACGTCCGTCGCACTCGTAGGCTCGCTATCTGCGCACTCGACCCAGGACGCTTCGAACCGCGCTCCTCGCCCTTCTGCCAAGCAGGCGACGCCGGACGTACGTCTGCCCATCGCCCAGTCGTCGATGCCAGAAGCCAAGGCGCCCGAGGTGGCGGCGGAACTGCAGGTCCTCTGGGACGGGCGAGTCATGTCTGGCGAGGAGGTCTTGTTCAACCCGCTGAAGAGCGACGAGCGCAAGGCGCTACGTGCGTGGCTGAGCGCCGAGGCTGGCAAGATGAAGTCGAGAGTCTTCCCAGGGCTCGAAGAGTTCGGTGAGTTGACCGAGGGCATCCTGCTCTTGCACCTCGATGCAACGGCCGGGATGAACCACGTCCAGAACCTCATCTCGGACTGCGCCGTGACGGAGCCCCCGATCTGGCGCCTGCACCAATCGACGATCTACGTTCATAACAAGGGAGAGAACGGCGAACAGCGACACGGCCGTCTGGACCTGTCGCTGATCCGGGTCCCGGACCAGCCGGTGAAGGCCGAGGCTGATGCTGCGGACCAGCGCATCCTAGAGGAGCCGGCTGCCATGGAGGTCACCATCAAGGTGCGGAACCCCGGCACGAAGCTGAGCGCTCCCATGGGGGAGCCGTGGAGCGGCAAAGCTCTGGACTCCTTCTACTTCGACCGCAGCACCCGCCAACTCGTGTTCGCGCTGGGACCGCGTCGTATGGGGACCGCGTCCGAGCTGAGACACACCCTCCAGGAACTCTCAAGAGCGGCCCGGCTTGGCAAAAAGCGCCTCGCGCCTCTCAGGATCGACCCGCGGGAGGGAACCACCGTCGCTGACTTTACGTTGGTGAAGGACATGGCACTGGAAGCGAACTTCCGGGACTTCAGCTTGACGGCGGCCGAGTGATCCGGGGATCGACGCCGCTGCGTTGGCATTGGGTCATCCGGCTGGCGCAGATTTCTTCGAATACCCCAGTGGAAGGCGAGTAGGGCCCTGCTCCATGGCGATTCACCTACTTTCCTGCGGCACCTGCAAGCGGCAATTCGACGTCACGTCTCTGCGGCTCGGCGACGAGATCCGCTGCGTCTGCGGTACCGTTCTGAACGTCGGCCACCCAAGGGTGGTAGAGACGCGCGGGACGGCCTGCGGGCACTGTGGCAGCAGAGTGGCCAATGGGGACACCGATTGCTCGTCGTGTCACACAAAGCTCTCCGCACAGGACAAGGTGGAGGCGCAGATCTGTCCGTCGTGTGACGCACGACGGCTCGACGACTCGGGCCACTGCGAGGGATGCGGCAGCACACTTCACCCGTCCGCGTTGCCGCCCGTTCCACGGGACGGTCGCTGCCCACGCTGCGATGGCGATCTATGCGTTCATCTCGGCAGGGAAGCGGCCGTCATCGAGTGCACAGGCTGCGGCGGGATCTGGGCGCAGCGCGATGCTCTCGACCACCTCATCGGCGGAGCCTCGGCCCCCAGTGATCAGAGCCCGTCCCGTGCAACGATCGGAGCGCACGCAGAAGAACCAGAGGACTCGCCGAGCGAAGACCGACTTCCATGTCTTACCTGCGGCGTGGAGATGAAGCGGTTCTACTTCCGGCACGCTGGGCTCACGAGCAACATCGTCCTCGACGCCTGTCGACGCCACGGAGTCTGGTTCGACCACGACGAGCTGAGGCGGTCCGTCGAGTTCGCTATGGATCCGGGCGCAGGCTTCAACCCCGAGAGCGCTTTTCTCGCCGCCCATCCGGGCGCTCTCGAGCCCATCGTGACTCGAAAGAGCGCCCTGCGGGAAGCCGTTGAGGAAGGGTGCGCAGAAGGCGTGGTGGAACTGCTCTTTGACGGAGTCCACTCGGCCGGCAGCGCCGTTGGATGGGCGATCTTATCCTTGCTTGAATAGCGCGCCCGTTCGAAGGCCGAGTGGAACTCCGGTGTCCTTGAAGAGCCGAACCGTCACGCCGTCGCTGAAGCTGGACGTTGCGAGCGGGTTCGCGTCCCTGTGCCACGCTTGGAAGTACCACCGCTCGCCGAAGGCCGGAACGATCGGTCCGTCGGGGCTAGGCAGCGAGCTAGGGTCGATCTCTAGCGAGAGAACACCGGTCGTGCCTGAGCTTCCGGTCTGCCCCGGAGCCACAAACCGTCCGATCGCGCCACCGAGGCAAAGGTGGCCCTGGGAATCGCCCGGCGTGGCAGCGAATCCGCCCGCCGGGGACGCAAGGAAGAAGCCAAAGGTGGAGAGGGGAAGGCCGCTTGCCTGGAGCGTGGCGGGAAGTGCCTGACCCAAGACGGCCTAATCCGTCGTGCAGGGCCCATGCCAAGGCAGCGCTGCGAAGGGCGAGGGGTGGCTTCCGTTCGATCTCGGCCAGGTGAGCGACTCACCTAGGTTACGATCGTGGTGCAAGCCATGAGCGAAGACAGTGACGACCAGCTTCTCGAGGACGCGGGGGAGGTGTACGCCGATTGGCGCGTCGCGGGGCATCAGCCGTCCGATGGGCCGGCCTTCGAGGCACTCTGCGTCCAGCACCCGATGCTCGCGACGTACCTCAAGCGGATTCGCAAGCTCGACGTTGGCACTCGGCGCATCGCTCAAGAAGAGGGCGCGGCGGCCGGCGGCCTCGCGTTCGGTGAAGGCCTCGATGTGAATCGTACGGCGATCGGTGATCGCACGAATCGCCCCGGCAAGGAGGCCGAGATCCGCGCCCGCGCGATGATGGAGAAGGTCCGTCATCGCAAGCTGATCTTTGGCAAGTACCACCTGACGGGACTGACGAGCGACTGGTCGCAGATCGGCAAAGGCGGCGCAGGCTCGGTGTATCGCGCATGGGACGAGGACCTCATGCGGCAGGTTGCGCTCAAGCTCCTGCACAAGAAGTACGTCGACCCGGTGGACGGCGTTGACGCGGGCCAGCGACGGCGGGCGCAAGCGCGCTTTGTGCACGAGGCCCAGCTAACGGCGCAGCTCGACCACCCGGGGATCGTTCCTTTGCACGACTTCGGAAGCACGTCGACCGGGCGCCCGTACTTCACGATGAAGATGGTGAAGGGCAAGACCCTCGGCGAGGTCATGGAGCTGATGCATCGGCGCAGCGGCTCTTGGAATCTCGCGCGCACGCTCGGCGCCTTCATCAAAGCCTGCGAGGCGATCGCGTACGCACACGACAAAGGCGTGATTCACCGCGACCTCAAGCCCGCCAACATCATGGTGGGCAAGTTCGGCGAGGTCTACGTGATGGACTGGGGGCTGCTCAAGCGCGTGGAGCGCGACGAGCGCCAGGTTTCACCGGCCATTACCCAGTTCGCCGACCTGCCGGCGAGCCCGGACCTCGACGCGCGGGCAGGGGACGGCATCACGGACCAAGGCGACGCGCTCGGAACCGCCACGTACATGTCGCCGGAGCAGGCGGTGGGCGACCTCGATGCGGTGGATCGCTGCAGCGATATCTATGGGCTGGGCTCGATTCTCTATCACATCCTGAGCGGCTCAGCGCCCTTCATGGCGAACGGTGAGAACCCGCGCGTGATGGCGATCATCGAGGCGCACCGAAACGGGGACGGCCCCGAGTCGCTGGACGTCGTCGCGCCGCGTGCGCCCAAGGAACTGCGCCGCATTGCGGCCAAGGCCATGGCCTACCGGCCTGACGACCGCTACGCCACCGCGACCGACCTCGCTGGCGAGGTCATCGACTTCATCGAAGGCCGCGTCGGCAAGGAGTGGGCGTCGAGCCCAGTGCGCAGCTCGCTGCGCTGGGCGCGGCACCGGCCGAGCGCGGCGGCACTCGCCGTACTGACGGTGGTCCTCGGCGGCGTGTCCTTCTTCAAGGCGCTGCGAACACCCGAGACCTATAGCCGTCCTGTGTTCGCGGGCAGCCAAGTACGCGCCGCGGTGGGGGATTGGGTCCAAGAGAACGGGGAAGAGGAGCTGCCCGAGATCCTCAAGCTGGTGGACGAGTTGGTGGAGGCGAAGGACGGCGCGCGGGACGCCATCGTCGACCAGATCTCCGAGCGCGTTCGCAGCCGGACGAATCCATCGGATGAACCTCAGCTTCCTGGGGACGAAGGGAGTCGATAGACTGCAGCCTCCTTCCTATGCAGCTCAAGATCACTGAAGAGGGACACGAGCCAATCCTGGTCGTTGTTCCGAGCCCTGAGGTGTCCCCCGTGGTCACGATCGGGCGCGGCGAAGACAACCACGTTGTCCTGAGCCAGTCGTTCGTCAGTGGGCAGCATGCGCGGCTCTTCGCGGGGACGATGCTCGAGGACTGCCGCTCCCGCAACGGTACGTTCGTGGGGGGCAAGCGCATCGACGGGCCGACGCTTCTCGGTGGACGGCGGTTCACCCTCGGGGGCCACACGCTGACGGTTCAGCCGGTGTTCGAAGAGTCAGACGGCTTGGCGGGCACGATGGCGTCTAGCGTCGCCGCGCTTTGGAAGGACGGGGGCGGGCCGAGTACGCGCGGCGCGACGCTCGTCACCGGGGACGAATCGCCGCTCCTCGGGACCCTGGTGGCCGAGGACTTCGAGAAGACCGAGGTGCCCAAGGGCTCCACGGCCACGGACCTGTATATCTACGAGGCCTTCCAGTTCATCCGCAACGCGGAGCGCATCATCTCGAAGATCGCGGGCGGCCTCACGAAGGAGTTGAGCAACCAAACCGTGCTACCGGACGCCGACAAGAACTTCCGCACGCACATGGCAGAGCTGATGGTCCAGCGCCAGGACCCGGCCACCCGCGCCGAGCTGCACGCCTACCTCAACAAGGTCTTCGAGTGGCTTTACGCCGCGGTGCACTGCTACCAGAAGGCCGCCATCGCCGTGGTCGAAGAGCTCAAGCGCGAGATCAACAAGGGCGCGCTGCAGCGCGTTGATTCGATTCCGTGGCATGCCCGCATCCGCGGCCTAGAGCGCGCGGTTCTGTGGGACCGCGCCGAGGCGCGTCTCGATGACTGGACGCAGAACCATGTGATCGATCGCCTAGAGGCCCAGGTCTCGTCCGCCGCGAAGGTCTTCCGCCTGGCGAAGGACTTCGATGACCTGTGACTCACATTAAGCCGATGATCATACGGCCGTAAAGAAGCATCGATTCCGCGGGGAGTCCCCGCGCATTCATCCCTTCTAGCCTTGGGGACGTGCCCTCTCACGTCACCCGTCCCCAAGGATCAGGAGGAGGCCATGTTTCATCTTATTCGGCTCGTGCAATCCGTCGCGCCCTATTGCGGGCTCTTTGCTGGCGCCTGCGCGCTCGCGACGACGTCCCACACCGCCCTCTTTGGCGGCGAAGATCACCCCAGCCGCGCGTCCATCGACTCGGTGCTAGTAGGTCAAGAGCACGGCCAGTGGCTGACGCTTGAGAAAGGAACGCTCTTGATGACGGAGCTCGTCGTCGATACCCAGGTGGCGAACGGTTCCGGCATCGCCTCGCCGATCGCCTACCTCGTCCCCTACGTCTCTGAGGCCGTGGCTGGGCCGACACCCGAGTCTTCCCCCAAGGCCAAGGGCCCCGAGTCACTCGCCGTGGTTCGATTCATGCCGGAGGACTTCAAAGCACGCTTCCCCGAGGCCCATGCCCTCGTCAGCGAGGATGGGGAGCTCGATGAAGGGCTCCTCGACGTCGTGTTCGACCGTCGGCCCTGCGAGGTGCTGCGAGCGGAGGCATCGGACCTCTCGCCCCATGTCCGTCACTTTCTGTTGGACCGCTGGGGCATCAACGACAGCGCGCTCTTGCTCTTCAACGCTGGCGCAAAGCCCATGTCGCGCGTCGCCGCCGTGGCCCTGGCGTCCGTGGGTCTAGGGCTGCTCCTCGCGGCTTGTTTCGTCCTTCTGCGTCGCCGCGTGAAGCATCAGGCCGCGGCTCCCAGCGCCTGGTAGTCCCGACTCAGGGCAGCTTGCGAATCCGCAGGTTGCGGAAGGCGATGGGCGCGCCCTCGGCTTCGAGGGCCAAGTAGCCTGTGGCGGGAGAGCAGTCCTTGCCACCGTTGACTTCCTTTCCGTTCACCCACAGTCGCACCTCGCCGTTGATGGCGCGGATGTAGTAGTGGTTCCACTCCCCGATGCCGTGGGTCAGGCGCTCCGTCGGAAACGAGCGAGGGTTGTTCGGCTTGCCCACGTGGTAGCTCGTGCCGTCCGGGGCCTCGTAGTCGATCTCCGGCGTGAAGGCCGTCATGGACGAAGGGCCCACGGGGAAGACGTCGCCGTGGCTGGTGAACCAGTCCGAGTGCTTGCCGTTCTTCTCAAGGTGATTCGTCTCGTAGCCGAGGTCAAGGACCTGGACTTCGATACCGCTCCGCGGAAGCGTACCGGGCGGCAGGTCGGTGAACGCAGACTCGGGGCACCAAAGGAAGACACCTGAGTTGCCCGCGTGAACGGTGTGCTTCCACTCCAAGACCAGCTCGAAGTTCGTGTACGACTCCCGCGACCGAGCGCCGCCGATCGGCCGGCCGCTGCACAGGATCTCGCCGTTCTTTTCCCGCCACGTTGACTCGTCGCCGTTGACGTTGACGAAGTCCGCGAGCGTTAGCGTCGTCCAGCCCTCGCCGGTGATCGCGGCGGACTTCAGGCCCGGTTCGCTCTTCAGCCAGTTGGCAGAGATGAGCACGAGGCTCGAAAGGAAGAATGCTGCGGGCAGAGCCGCGCGGAGGGAGATCGCCATCGGGGAGGTACGCTAGTTGAGGTCGAGAAGGCCTTTGCCGTTCCCGAGTAGAGTACCAGTCACCTCAAAGTAGGGGTTAGCGTGGGCCGCCGGGGTTCGCCACGGAAGCCGCGTGGCCTCGCAAAGGAGGCCGAGGCCCACGATGGCGAACGCGCGGGCGGCGGTGGCCTGGCTGGTGTCGTTGAGGAGCTCAAGGAGCGGTGCGGCCGCGCGGGAGTCGCCAACGCGGCCAAGGGCGGCGGCAGCTGCACCGCGGCTCGCGGAACTCCGGGCCTTCTCCAGCGTGTCGATGAGGGTGGGGATCACCGTCGCATCGCCGCTGAGAATCAGAGCGACCGATGCGCTCCAGAGTAGCTCCGGCTGAAAGCGCGAGGAGTCGAGGAGCTCCACGAGATCCTTGCGCGCGGGCTCGTAGTCTAGGAGTCCAAGGGCGATCGCGACCTGGCCGCGCGCCCGCGGGTCCCGGGTCCGGCGGAAGGCGTTGTGTACCTGGACACCCGCTTTCTCCAGTGCACTGTCGGTGGCGCCCTGGTGCACAAGCCCGCACGCGATGGCGTACGCGCCCACGAAAGCGGCGCTGCGCGTGGTCCTGATCTTCTCGCGCATCGCGGCTGCCACCGTTGGGTTCCACGGAAGGCCGGCACGCTGCAGGTGCCAGTTCTGCACGCCGAGGGCGAGGGCAAACCACGGCATGGAGTCGGCGCGACCGCGGGCGAGGTGGCGCATGAGCGCGCGGCGGCCGAGTTCGAGGCCCTCCCAACCCGCCGTGTTGTCCTTGAACGCCCGGTCGAACTGTGGGTCAATCGGGAGACTGCCGTCGTCGACCAGTGGCCCGTTGCCCTGGCGCGACGTGGCTTCGGCCAGCGCGATGGCGGCGAAGTGGCGCTCTAGGACTTGGCCAGAACGAACCACGTTGACGAGGCTCCGCAAGCCCTCGCGGTCGACAGGATCGGAACCGGCCGTGAGGCCCTCGCCAAGACCCATGAAGGATGCGGTGCGAAGATTGACGCGGCTCTGCCGCGACGTGGCGAGATCTGTGAGCGCTTCAAGCGCTGCGCTTCGCACGTCGAGCTCGGCGTCTTGGACCAAGCGTCCGAGCGCGACGGCGGCGTGGGTACGCACCACAGGCGGAAGGCCGTCTGTGCCCCGTCGCTGCGTCGCCAACAGCTCGGTGAACCACCGCACCTGGGCGCGCCGCGACACGACCTGG
>CALHGQ010000191.1 GCA_938030175.1 uncultured bacterium
GTTGCTACTGAGCAAGAAGTCCAGGACCGAACGGGGCCGGAATGGCCGTGTCGGACCACCAGAACTTCCTGTACGTGATCAACGCGTGGGGCTTCGTCGAGGTCGCCGGCGTGCCTTTCAAGTAGATATCCAGGTAGAGCTCCATGAACCCGGGGCCCTCGAAGCCCGACATGGTGTCGAACGGAAGGCGATCGTGGGTGATGTGGCACGTTCGACTGGACCGCGCGACGACGCTAGCACTGCTTGTCGCCGACAGTGCGGCACAGGCGAAAGTGGTCAGTCCTATCGCGCCGAGGAGACATGGCCGCCGCGAACTCAAGCGGCACGCCCGCTCACCGGAAGCAACTCTAGCGCGGCGAACAACCTCCTTCTGAACGCGAGCCTTTCCCCGAACAGCCTGGGCGTCTTCATCACCTCACAGACCCAGGCGTTCGTTCCGAACTTCATGGGCAGCAGCGGCAACCTTTGCCTCGGCGGAACGCTCGGATTCTTCGATAGCCCAAGCCAGATTGAGAACTCAGGTCCGGCTGGCGTGCTGCTGCTCGACACCCAGCTTGCTGCGTGGGACGTCGCCGCGATTCCGGAGGGCGCGGCAACCTATGCCGCGGCCGTCGGCGTGACGTCGAACTTCCAGCTCTGGTACCGCGACTTGGTGGGCGGCGCTCCGACGTCGAATTTCTCCGACGCAGTGAGCGTCACATGGACCCCTTGAACTGCCCCCCTGAACTGGACTCCTTGAGCTGGTGCCCCGGCCGCGCCGAGCCACGGTGACATGCGACCGCACTGGGGCTCGGGGGCGGGATCTGCCGTCGAAGTCACTCGACTGCAGATCCCGATTCGGTGACCCGGCTGGGTTACTCAGCTGGGTGACTTGGCTGGGCTAGTTGGCTGGTACATCCAGCCGAGTCACCCGTCTGGTTCCAGGAGCCGGTGCCAGCGCTGAACCGCCGCAGCGACGCTGGGGTCTGACTCCGCCGCAGCTTTCACCGCGCAGCCTGGCTCCGCCCCATGGGCACAGTCCGCGAACCGGCATCGACCTAGCAAGGGCAGAAGCTCGGGGATCGAGGCCGCAAGCTCCGCGGGGTCGTGGACCTCAGGGACGAGCTGGCGGATGCCCGGAGTGTCGACTAGCCCGCCGCCGTCTGCGAACGGAATCAGTCGGCTGGACGTTGTCGTATGTCGGCCCCGGCCATCCTCCTCGCGCACCTCCCCGGTGAGCTGTCCGGCGGATGGGTCGAGCGCGTTCACGAGCGTCGACTTCCCCACCCCGCTATGGCCGAGAAGGACCGTCACCTGGCCCGTCACGAGTTCGCGGAGCCCGGCGATGCCCTCCCCTGTGGGCGAAGCCACGAGATGTACGCCATAGCCCGCAGCTTGCCAAGGCTGGAGCTCTGCTCTGATCTCCTCGCGCCTTTCCGACGCATGCTGGAGGTCCATCTTCGTCACGACGACGACAGGCTCAATCCCCCCGCCGCGCACTGCGGCGAGCGCGCGATCGAGGAACCCAAGCGAAAGGCCATCCTCCCTGGGCGCCAGAACAATGAGCCCGAGGTCGACATTGGCGGCGATGAGCTTGGATCGATGGCCTTGACCCGGCGCCCTACGTTCGAGCCATGAATAGCGCTCTCGTCTGACAGCCACGCGCCCTTTGGCATCGAGCTGGACCAGGTCGCCAACGACCACGCCGCCAGCGGCCAGCAAGGCGGGCGCTAGCTGCACGACGCGCTCGTCACGCTGCCCGTCCTGGCCGTCCTGCACGTGCACCTCAGTGCGCGCGACGCGCGAAACCCGGCATGACGCCTGCGCTCCATCGCTGCGGCCAGCCCCTGCCCGACTTGACTCACGCGGTCGCTGAAGGGCACCGCGCTCTCTTGGGCGCCGCTGGTCGTCGTCCCAGCTCGCGTCCCAGTCTTCGTCATTGTGTGAGTGGCTACGCCGCCGCGGCGGACGTCCGCCGCGCTTCTTCTTCTCCGCTAGATTCTCCTTCCGTTGCTCGAAGCGCTTTGCGCCCCGCAGGTGTCGCTCGATCATCCGAGACTTGCTCTCGTTGAATTCAGGTTCGTTCATGGGTCTGGCACGCCTGGGGCGAGCCATTCAGTGTGAACGGGCTGTGCTTCGCGTCATGGGCCCAGATAAGGAGCCGGCGACGGGCGCAGCGCGCGCTTCCGTCAAGACATACCGGTCCCCCGAGAAAGACATGATTCGTCCTCCAGCCAGGCGATCGAGGCGAAGCGTCCTCACCGGACCCGGGCGCCGAATGGCGCGGGTTCGGTGATCGGAGCAGCGATCAGCGCGAGCTGGAGGCAGTTGCCGTTGCGTTGTCGTGGTTCGCCATGGTCCTTGCCTCCGTGTCTGTTGGGCCAGTTGAGCTGCGGAGCGCGCGACGGGCGCTCCTCGTACATCCAATGTGCAACGCAAAGTTCGATCCGGCAAGGCTGAATCCGTCGCATCGGGCCACGGTCGCGGCGGCGGTGCCTCGAACACGCACAGATCCGCGCCTCCCCATGGCGGGTCTCCTCTGTCGCCTCCCCTGGTCGAAAGTCGCGACTCGGGGTACGGTGCAAACTTGTCCATCCTCTCATTCCCATGGAGGTTCCATGCTGATTTCGTCCGCGACGAGATCATCCGCTCGCTTGCTCGTACTCGTGATCGCGCTGGGTGCGACCTTTCTCCTTTCCACCCGTCTTCCGGCGGCCCCGCACGCGGAGCTCCTCGAGGATCGAGCGACCCTCGATCAGGAGATCCAAGGCAGCCAGAGCCCGGCCTCGCTCTTGGTGGAGAGATCGAAGATCCACAGTCAGCTCGGCGATCTAGACGCCGCTCTCCTCGACCTGGATCGGGCCCTGCGGTTCGGCGCGGGAGCAGGAGAGGTCGCGTTTGGACGCGCTGAAGTTCGCATGTTGCAGCGGGATTTCCTAGCCGCAGAGAAAGCGGCCAGTGCGGCGCTCAAAGTGGACCCTACTGACGTGGACGCACGAGCACTACGGGGCAGGTCACGCATGGAAATGGGCCTCTTTCAGCTGGCCGCCGACGACTTCGGCAGCGCAGCAACCCTGGCCCCACGACGACCGCTCGACTTGGTCTTCGCCCATGCGGAAGCATGCACGCAACTCCCTGAAGACGGGCGGGTTCGTGCGCTCTCTGCCCTCGAGGCCGAGATCCAGTCACGCGGACCTGCTTCATCGCTGCTCCTCGCGGCCTTCGAGCACGAACGAGCGCTCGGCCGATGGGATGACGCCCTTGCGCGCCTTGATCAGCTGCGCACCCAGGGCTGGAGCGAGGGACGCTATGGACTCCTCAAGGGTGACGTACTCCGGGATGCCGGGGACACCTCTGCCGCTAGGCTCTCGTGGAAAGCCGGCCTTGGGGGACTCGACCAGCTGCCCCCCCGTCGGCGTACGACCCGCGCGGCGCTACGACTGCAAGGCGAACTGACGGCGCGCCTCGGAGGCAAGCGATGAGTGCTCTCTTGCTTACGCTCGCTCTGGCCGCCCCTCAATCCCAGGACGTACTCGTCTCCCAGAACAAGGAGTGGCGCTACCTCGACGATGGATCGGACCAAGGTTCCGTCTGGTCTGCTCCGCAGTTCGATGACTCTGGCTGGTTGACGGGAACCGCCGAGTTTGGCTATGGGGACGGAGATGAGGTCACCCTGATCGACTTTGGTCCCAAGGCAGACGACAAGCACATCACGACCTACTTCCGCAAGGAGTTCGACGTCGCCGACCCCAACGTGTTCGAAGCGCTCGAGATTCGGCTACAGCGGGACGACGGTGCCATCGTTTATCTGAACGGGGTCGAGATCGTGCGCAGCAATATAGACGAGGGGCCCGTCAGCTACGAGACGCGGGCCATGCGCCCTGCGGGGGGCGGTTCCGAAGAGGTCTTCTTCCCGTACTACGAGCGTCCGTTCGATCTTGTCGCGGGTGTCAACGTCATCGCGGTGGAAGTGCATCTCTTTGCCCCCACCACCGCCGACTGCACGTTCGACCTTGAGCTCATCGGACACCGGGAGCCCTCCGTGATTCGAGGCCCCTATGTGCAGATGACGAGCCCGACCGCCGCAACGATTCGCTTTCGCACGATCACGCCCACCGTGGGCCAAGTGTCCTATGGGGACTCCCCTACGAGTCTCAACCAGGTGGTCAGCGGAGGCCCGGCCAAGGTAGAGCACGAGATTCGCATCTCCGGCCTTCAGCCGGCGACCAAGTACAGCTACGCCGTCGGCAACGCCCAGGGAACGCTGGCCGGGGGCGACAACGATCACTGGTTTCGCACGGCTCCCCCCGTGGGCTCGGCCACCCCCGTTCGCATCTGGGCCCTCGGCGACTCCGGTACCTACAACGATAGGCAACGGCGGGTCCGCGATGCCTTCCACGCGACGTCCGGAGGTCGCCCGGCGGACCTCATGCTCTTCCTCGGCGACAACGCCTACCGCATCGGGGAGGATCTGGAGTACCAGGTCGCGCTCTTTGAGACCTACGAAGAGTCGATTCGCAACACGCCCGCATGGAGCACGCGGGGCAACCACGAGCTGATCGAGAACTCGTACTTCACGGCCTTCACGCTCGCAGACCAAGCGCAGTCCGGCGGCCTACCGTCCGGCGTTGAGGACTACTATTCCTTCGACTACGCGAACGTTCACTTCGTCTGTCTCGACTCGTGGGCGTCGGAAAGGTCCACCGCTGGCGCGATGTATCAGTGGTGCGAAGCGGACCTGGAGTCCACGACCCAAGACTGGATCATCGCGTACTTCCACCACCCGCCGTACTCGAAGGGGTCCCACGACTCAGACCTAGAGCAGAACCTCATCGACATGCGCACGATCTATGCGCCCCTCCTTGAGGACCATGGCGTCGCCATCGTGCTGTCCGGCCACAGTCACACGTACGAGCGCTCCTACCTCATGGACCGTCACTACGGAGATTCCTCTACGTTCTCGATCGGCATACACGCGGTGGATCCCGGGCTTGGACGCGAAGTGGACGGCGTCGGCGCATACTCCCGTGCTCCGGGTCCCCACGGAGGCGCCGTCTATATGGTGGCGGGGAACGCCGGTCAGGTTTCCTCCAACGGAACCCTCGATCACCCTGCCATGGTCTGGTCAGAGCGCGAGCTCGGGTCCGTGGTGCTCGACGTCCTAGGCGGGCGGATCGACGTTCGGTTCCTGGATGACGCGGGCGTGGCCAAGGACTGGTTCACGCTGATCGACTCGACGTGGGACGGAAACTTCTGCATCGGCAGCGTGAATGGGGAAGGCTGCGTCGCGACGCTCACGCCGGTGGGTACGCCAAGCGTCGCCTCGACCCAGCCCTTTACTGTGGTCGCAAGCCAGCTGCGGAGGAATACGACGAGCATGCTCGTGTACGGCCTCGACGTCTTCGACGTGCCGTTGGCCGGGGGACGACTCTGCATAGGCCCGTCCATTGGTCGTGTCTTTCCTGCGAGTTCCAGTGACGGAACGAGCGCCTGCAGCGGCTCAGCCATCTTCGATTTCGGCGCGATCCTAGGGTCGCCCGCACACCCAGACCTCATGCCTGGCTCCAAGGTCCACTGCCAGGTTTGGTATCGCGACACGACGCCAGAGCTCAGCTCACTCAGCGAAGGGCTCCAGTTCACGGTGCTGCCGTAACGGGCCTCAGTTCCCCACGGCATCACGCGTTGGGTTCAGCGAAACCGCTGAACTAGCTCCTCGATCCGGGTGGCGGTCTCCGCCAAATAGCCCGAGTGGTTGGGGCGGAACACTAGAGGGAAGCTGCTCGTGTCCCTCACGCGGTCGTACTCGCGCGCCAGCGCCGTGCGAGCGACCTTCTCTCTGTCGCCCATGTTCATCTGAAGCACCCCGAGCAAGCGATCGTCGAGGGTCCAGACGGCACGGGCTTCTCCCAGGTAGGCCCCACGCTCTCGATCGCTTTCAAGCTCTAGTGCTTCTTCTTCGGAGGTTCTGTTGACGTCAAGGAGGAACGCGACAAGGGCCTCTCGCTCCGAGGGAAATGCTGCCTGCAACCGAGCGGCACGTTGGTGGAAACCTTGTCGATCGCTCGCGGTGAGCTTTCCGATCGACTCCACCGAGAGAACGGCCAAAAGCGTCTCGACCGTGACCGCCCCGACGTTCCAGCCGTAGACCTCCGGGCTCGACGCAGAGATCTCAGCGAGCTCCAGGAGCCTGCCCGACCAAAGAGCGATCTTCGGAGCATCGCCGCGACGGTCCGCGTCCATCAGATGCAGGCCCACGAGCTTGACCACCGCGATGATGGTGTGCGGACGGAAGAGCCCGGCCCATTCGGAGTCGGGCTTGCGACTCCACGACGTCAGGATCTCCTGAAGAGCCGCGTTGGATAGAACTGCCTCCAGCTGCTCATCGCTCACGTCGCCCAGCGGCCCCCCCATCTGCAGGTCAAGGAACACTTGATCGACGGCCGAATCGAAGCCGGTGGCTTCTATGGCTGACTCCAACTGCTCGCCAAGGGACACGAACAACGAGAGTGCCTCTGGCGAGTGAGCTGACGAGACCGGCCGCGCCATGGCGCGAAGCGCGGAACGGCGCTCCTCGAAGGCAGCTCTCGCCTCCGGTACGCCAACAGGAGACGGTAGAACCCAGCCACAGAACGCGAGGTACGCGCCGGTCAGAAGGACAGCGGAGAGACCTATGCCCCAACGACTACCGCCCTCGTCTTCTGAATTCGCGCTGGACATGCCGATCGATGGGCGCCTTTCCGCTAGCTCTCCGGCTTCGTCGCCGGTGGGTTCAAGGCGGGGTCCAATGCGGGATCCTTCAGCGTCATCATCAGACCAGCGAACCCGACGACTGCGATGGCGGTGAAGACGAACCAAAGCGTGCGGGCCATCGAGCGGGCCGCGATGTAGTCCTTCGTCGCCTCCCCGCGCAGAACCAGTCGGGCCTTCGCGCTTGGGTTGGAAGACGACGTCACCTTGGCCTTCACCGTCAGGTCGTGCTCCCAGCTCATCCAGAGGGGACCGAAGGCCAGTTCAGCGGGCGCCTCGCCCCTGACTCCCGACGCTGTTGGCCCTGCCACAAAGGCGGGGTGGGTCGCGCCGCTCTCCTCCAGATACATGGCGTCCACAACCACCTGGGCGTCAGCGAGACTCCCGGTCGAGCCATCCTCGCCCAGAGGAACGAGAAAAAGTCGCGGCTGACGCTGGGGGGCCGGCCAAGAGACTTCGATCCGGGAGGCCCCCAGGTTGAGCGTCCACTCCACTTCGTTGCCAGGCTCCAAAAGGACCTCGGGGCCCTCGACCCAACGGGTCGCCTCGGCCTCCATGCGCCCCTGTGTCGCATTCAGAAGAAAAACGAGGACGAGAAGGCTAAATCCTACGGTGAGTAGGCTGAGAAAGCGGAAAGCGTTCATGGCGAGCGCATCATGGCGGGTCGGGACCGCCTAGGGGCAAAGCGGCCCTCGAAACGAAAGAAATTATGGGAGCGTGTTATGGGTTGAAGATTGGCGCCGCGGCGGCGATCCTTGCTGCCTCGAAACCCGAACCGCAGACCGTTTCCCCAGACTCTCCACTTCTTATGGCCTTCGAAGTTCCCGAACTCACCTTCGCCCACGACGCTCTCGAGCCGTACATCAACAAGCGCACGATGGAGCTCCACCACGGACTCCACCACGCCGCGTACGTCAACAAGTTCAACGCCGCGATCGAAGGCACTGATCTCGCAGGCAAGGGCGCCGAGGAGATCATCCAAAACCTCGATGCCGTCCCGGAGAACATCCGCACCGCCGTTCGCAACAACGGTGGCGGCCACGTCAACCACTCGATCTTCTGGTCGATCATGGGCGCGAACAAGGGCGGCGAGCCCACGGGCGAGCTCGGCGACGCCATCAAGAGCACCTTCGGCTCCTTCGACAACTTCAAGGAGAAGTTCAACAGCGCGGGCGGCGGCCAGTTCGGATCCGGATGGGTTTGGCTCGTCATGACCCCCGAGGGCAAGCTCGACGTCGTCGGCACGCCGAACCAGGACACGCCGATGAGCCAAGGCCACAAGGTCATCATGGGCAACGACGTCTGGGAGCACGCGTACTACCTGACGTACGAGAACCGTCGCCCCGAGTATCTGAAGGCATGGTGGAACGTCGTCGACTTTGACGCGGTCGCCAAGCGCTTCGCGGAAGCGAAGTAGCCTGCCACTTTGAAAGGGAGCCCCAAGCTCCCCACTGACCGATCAGCAAACGAGGCTCGTCCCCCCCCGGACCTTGAACCCGCCATCTCCTTGACGGGTTGAACACGGCATAGAACGCAGCGCCCGAGGTTTGTTCCACAGACTTCGGGCGCTCGCATAAGCCTCAGTACTCGCCATGGATCAGAAGAAATCGCCCCTTGATGCACTACACGGCTGGCTCGTTCTAGCGCCACTCGCCGTGCTCTGTGCGCCACCGGGATACAGCCTCTTCGATGGAGCTCCCGACACGACGTCGATTGGCGCGGGCATCTCGGTGCTCGGCGTGCTGCCGGCCGTCCTGATGGCGCTCTTCCGCGGACGCGGCGACCGCTCTCTCCTCGTGGTCCTGCTCTGGATCGCCGCGATCTCGGGAGCCGTTCTGCTCCCACGCATGAGCGACACGTTCGGCGCGTGGCGCAGCATCATGGGACTCGCCGCGGCGGCCGGGTTCACCGTAAGCGCCGCGAGCCTGGGGCCGTCGGGAAGACGAGTGCTCCAGCGCGGCCTCGGTGTGCTCGCGGTCGTGCTCCTTGCTTCCTCCCCGATGGGACTGGCCTGGACCGGAGCCCTCGGAAACACAGGCGACCTATCGGAAGCCGCGTTGCCCTGCGCCATCCTCGGCGCGGGAGCTTTCCTCACAGCCACGGGCCTCCTTGCCTTCGTGGGCTTCGCAGCGATCCTGATGTTTGCGCTCTACTCGGGCTTCGTGCCGGTGTACGCGGGCCTTGTCTCGCTGGGCGCCGCCGTGCTCGTCGCGGGGCTCGGATCGGTAGCGGGCAGGCACGGGGGCGAGTCGGGCCGCAAAGGTTCGGCCAAGCGCCTGAGGATTCTGCTCGTGGCGCTCCTCGTTGGAGTCGCCCCCATGGCGATCCGCACGATCGGAATCGGCGGAGAGAGCGTGACCCAAGCCTCCGAGACGGGACTAGATGACTCCGCAATCGAGGCCCCTGCCCAGGAGCCCGACGCCACGACCACGGGCGGCTTTGAGTTCCGACGGCTGACCTGGGCGCGGCTTCCGAAGGTCCTGGAGGCCCACCCGACCCTCGGCGTGGGACCAGGGCAATTCCAGGCGACCTTCCCCCCGTTCCGCGACCCGGCCGAGATCCAGCTCTCGTCGTTCGCGCGCAAGGAGCCCACCCCCATCGAGGTGGAGCACCCCCACAACGATTGGTTCACCGCCATCGTCGAGCACGGGCTGGTCGGCGGTGGCGCGATCGTTCTATTTCTGTTGCTGATGCTTTGGCGCGGCACCCGGGCCACCTGGGGCGGGGACAGCACCCAGCGCGATTTCGGGCTCGCCGCCGTGGCCATCCTGGTGAACGCGCTCTTCAACTCACCGCTCTTCTACGGGCCTGCCGCGCCTGCGATCGCGTTTGCGATCTTCGGCGTAGTGGCTTCCCCGGCGATCCTGAATCCGGGCACCGTCGACGAGACGGACGGACCGATCGGCGGCGGGACGAAGGCGCTGCGCTTTCTCGTGCCTGCGCTCAGCCTCGTGGCCCTGGGACTGGTGGCGCCCCGCGCAATCAAGCTGGTGGAGTACGGGCGCGCCCTGGCTGACACCCCTA
>CALHGQ010000192.1 GCA_938030175.1 uncultured bacterium
GATGCGCGACCTCACCGGGCGAGTCCGGAGAGAGTCATGGCTTGTGAGCAAGAAGTGCGAGTTTCTGAACCTGCACCTAGGCCTCTACTGCGCCAGACGAAACTGGGTCAGGCCGAGGTTCAATCGCGACTCGGAGTCGCCTGGTCAACTAGCCGGGTTCGCTCGGCGGAGGCTGCGAACGAGCGAGTTGGTTGGGTGGCGACAGGATTGGAAAGAGAAGAGTCCCTCACCCTTTGGGAAAGGGACGAGGTCCGTCGTTGACGAATGGAGACCAAGTCGCCGTGGTGCGCTCGCTGCCTGAACTGAGAGCGAGCCGAAGCGCATCGTTGGGGTCCAGCTTGGAACTCTTCGACGATCTCCTTTCCCAATGCTCTCACGTCGCGACCAGCGGGCGCTGACGCGTCACGACTCGGCGAGGTGCAAGAAGCGCGTTGGGGGGGCCTTGCCGCCTAAACCTTGGGTTGGGAGCGCGCCCGGCTCCACGGGATGTACGTGACAGCGCCGAGGGCGAGCACGAGGACGCCGAGCCGCGTGACGCCGGGTTCGGAGCGTGTTGGAGGTACGGTACTAGGTTGATTTCCGCCACCCGCCGATCGACGACTGGTGGTGCGGACGGGGCCGGTGTCCTACCAACGGCCCCCGAGACGCTGTGCCTTTCTGCGCCGCTCTTTCGGGTGCCGGGTGGATTGGCCTTCCCTGGGTTCCGGTACGAGGTAAGAGCGCCGGTGCCTTTTTTTGGGGCTCATGCAACCGCTGAGTGGCGACACGCTCAACTTCCAGACGTGGTACCGCTGAGCCAACGGAACTTCCGACTTGGCGAAGCCTGTTCCTGTCGTCCTGCAGTAGGTCCGAATCCGCGGTACTTGACCGTAGCTGATTCCACCAGTCGTCGTAGCGCGCTGTGATCGCCGTGAGGAAGGGCGGAAACTGCTTTGGATCAGTACTCCCATGCACTTGTCAAGAATCCGACGGCAGAGTACGGTGCTGTTCGAATGCACTCATCGCAGAGTCCGAGAGCTCCTAACGCGATACGTGAACAACATTCTCGATCACCAAAAGGTGATCGTTACTGGCGACAACGCTGAGGGGCCGTAGCCGCTGCCATTTGGTGGTGCGCAATGGACAATCGGTGGATGCTCGTCTTCTCTAACTTTTCATTACCTAACAGAACTCGGATGCGAGCCAAACTGACGTCACACGTTACCCGTAACTCTTATTCACCGGCTCTTGCGGCAACACTACTCGCCGCATCGATGCCTACAGTCTGGGCGACCCCCCAAGGCAGTCCACCCCTGGGACCTGCTCGCGGCCTTGCATCTGCTTGGCCCGCTGGAGTCATGATCGAAGGGGGGGCCCCGCCGCTTACCGGTATGCGACTCAAGAACCCGGGCGACCAGCAGACCGCGCCGGCTGCTTGGAGCGATCCTGGCCAGAACGCTTCGACCCCGGACTACAGTCTGCAGGCGATGTTCGGCACGGCTGTTGCCTCGGTCATCACCATCGATGCTCATTCCACGGGCAACGGCGTCATTCCCCGTCACGACGGCAGCGGTGCACCCATCATCACCAACAACTGGATGGGGGTCACCATCTCCATCGCCAACAACGGCGGATCCACCATCGGATCCGGATCTGGCCTTCCGGGCAGCTTCTGGGATTTCGAGGAACAGGTCCACAGCGATTCTGCGGGTGCCCTTTTGGTGACCTACTACATGAAGCAGAGTCTTGGCTTGGCGAACGGCCTAGCCGGCATGCCGATCATTGAGTCTTCCCGAATCGACCTTGGTCTAGACGTCGACACGAGCCACGACCTCAGCGCAGTGGACTACGGGGTGGGGGTGGTGACCTTCGACGACCCGCCGAGCAACGTGTTCTTCTCCAACGATGTGGAGTACTACTTCTCCGTTTCCTCGGCCGCAGCAGGCAGCCTGCCGAATCCCTTCGCTCACGATCCGAGGGTTGCGGGAGCGGGCGCCAACGTGCCAGCTAACGGTGTCGATGTCTATAGGATCACGTGGACGCCGGGTGGCGCGGGTTGGAGTGACCCGGAGATCTACGTGAACGGCCTTACGTTGGGCCTGGATCCAACCAGTGAGCTCGACGGCCTAGAAGTCGATCCCAGCAACGGCACGATCATTTTTTCGGCGTCGGTCGATAGCAGCTTCGACGGCAGCGTGTCCGGGCCAATCAGCCAACTAATGATCTATCAGACGTTCCTGGGGAGCTCCGCGACAGAGTTTTCGTCGCGCGCTCTCAAGGACAAGATGAACAACGGCAATACTCGTCGGGTGACCAAGAGGGCCGGGCTTGGCGACAATGGCCAGGCCAACGACGACGAGATCGACGGCGTCTGCACGATTGATCCCGGCATCAAGGTCACGAGGGGAGGCTCCCACGGATTCAGTGGCGAGGGGCTCCCATCAGATTTCCGCGGCGTCTTCACGGCCAAGCCTGACCCCGCCTCCATCGACATGGCGGTCGGCTTCCCTCGCGCCTACATCGGGCACCTTGGGACGCCGTTTGGCATGAGCATCGTGAGAGGTAGGTGGAACGCTACGGGTTACACCGACAATACTCTCGTTCAGGTGACTGGCCTCGGAGGTCTCCCCTTTGGTCACTACCAGATCCAGCTCTGGATTCGCCCCGGCGATCTCCCGGCGGGATCGTCAGTGCCCGCGGACGGTTGGCAGCCCCTCGGTTCGCCTTTGACTCGAACCCCTAACGACACGGTCACAGAGTTCGTCCTGCCCGACTCCATTCTTCCGGACCCAACCGTTGCGCCGGGTCCCTACGCGATCATGGCGAAGATCTATGAAGGCGATGTGTTGAAGCGATCCAGCTTCGCATCCGTCATCAAGCGCTAGCCAGACGCGGATACGACGCCGGTGAGTCTTCGTTAGCTCACCCGGGAGGAGGGGCAGGCAGCTCAATGAGCAGCTCACGGTTTCTCAGCCGGAAAGCGACGAAGAGTCATCGCGCCCTGTACCCGGTAGAGAATCGTACAGCCGCCATGAAGAGTTGTCCTGACAACGCCAAGCACACGTATTCTCTGGGGCGACGCGCAGTCGTTCTTGGTGGATTGCCCAAGCTGCAAGGGCGGAGCGCCTGTGCGGTCTACAACTGCGGATCGACTTCGTGGTGCGCGCCTGACGTGTACTGCGTGCGGCGCAGCAAAGGACTGAGCGCCGGCACGCCGGGGCGTGGCTCGCACATACAAACCAGCACGCCTTCTTTGCGCGCGAGGTATTGATCGGCGTCTCCGTCGACTGGCAACTTTCTTCTGCCGCCTTGGTGGCAGGCAACCAGCCGCTCGGAGCTCCGGCACCGAATCGTCGTAGCATTCGCCGATCGTCATCATGCACCGTGGTGGCCCGGTTTGCCCTGCTACTGGAATACAGCGTCTACGAAGCTCGTCGGCGCTGCTTGGCAACCATTTGCTCGCGAGCTCCTTTGGCGGCGAGTCTAGTGCTCGGAGCGTCGGAGCGATCGGCTCCACGGAACATAGGTGACTGCTCCGAGTGCGAGCACGAGGACGCCGAGCAGCGTGACCCCAGGGTCGGAGCGAGTCGTGGTCAGGAGGTTGCCGATGACCACGGCCGCGGCGATGACCGCATAGGTCACCGGGAACAGCGGATAGAGAGGGCTCTTGAAGGGGCGGTCCGCGGCCCCGCGCTTGACGAGAACGAGCAATGCGACGCCAGCAAGGAAGTGGAAGATCCATTCGGCGAACACGACGGCCCCTGTGAGCATGTCGATTGCGTCCCTGTCGTAGAGGCTGTAGCCGAGGTAAGCGAGGACGAGGCCGCACTGGGTGATCAGGGCGAGTGATGCGGCGCCCGTGCGCGGATGGACGACGCCAAAGGAACGCACGAAGAGTCCCTCTCGGGCCATGGCAACGTAGATCCCCGGGGTTGTGATCAGCGTCGCGACCAGGAAGCCCAACGCCGAGACCGCGATGGCGGCGTTGACGAAGGTCGCCCCGCGGCCCTCGCCAAGGATCGCTTCGGCCATGCGCACCGCCATCGAGCCCACCTCACCGGTGTCCTGAACGGCCAGGCCGCCAAGGCCGAGGACCCTCAGGTAGCTGAGGTTCACGAGGAAGTAGATGCCCGCCACGGCCGTGACGCCGATCACGATCGCGCGCGGGAGGTTGCGCTGGGGATCCTTGACCGCAGGGGCGATGTAGCTGAGAAGCTGCCAGCCACCGAACGAAAAGAGCACGCTGAGAGACGCGGCGAGCATGCCGCCGATGAGCGACGTCGACGTGCGGTCGATGTCGGCCACTTCCACGGCGGCGGGCGGTTCGGCGAAAAGGGCCAAGCCCCCAATTACGAAGGTGAAGACCGCGCCGAGCTTCATGAACATGCATACGTTCTGGAAGAGAGCGCTGCTCTTCAATCCTCTGAGGGCGAGACCTGTCACACCTATGACGGCGACAGCAGCGGAGCCGACCTCCACCGCGAGTCCTCCGCCGAAGAGCGCCGCGATTTGCGCTCCCATGAAGCGTGCCACAAGAGCGCACGCCCCCGTCGACACCACCAGCAAGACGACCCAAGCAAAGAGGAACGCGGTCATGCCTCCGAACGCCTCGCGCAGCCAAACGTACCAGCCGCCCGTGCGGGGAAATGACGCGGAGAGCTCCGCGAAGGTCATGGCTCCGCTCAGTGCCGCGATCGTGCCGAGTCCCCACATCAACAGGTACGCGTTCTCGTCCGGAACGGCGCTCGCAATCCCCGCCGGATTGAAGAAGATCCCGATGCCGATGATCCCTCCCATCACCAGCATGGTGGCGTCGAACAGGCTGAGCTGGCGGGGGGCTTGGTTCATGAAGTTAGGAAAGTAGGAAGGCCAGGTCGTCTGTCGACAGGTCGGACAGCGTAGACGTCGCGCCGCTCAGGACCTCTTCGGCGAGCTCGCTCTTCTTGGCCTGCAGGTCGACTACGCGAGCCTCGATCGTGTCTTCGGTGAGCACACGGTAGACGTTGACGGGGCGAGTACGGCCGATGCGGTGTGCGCGGTCGACCGCCTGGGCCTCGACCGCGGGGTTCCACCAGGGATCCAGGAGGAAGACGTAGTCGGCGGCCGTCAGGTTGAGGCCAGCGCCGCCCGCCTTGATGCTGATCAAGAAAACGGTGCCGTTCGGCGCCGTCTGGAACTGCTCGACGAGCTCGCCGCGGCGTCGCGTCTTGCCGTCGAGGGTCAGGTACGGCACACGCTCCGTTTCTAGCCGCGTGCGCACGAGGTCCAGGAGGCGCGTGAAGGACGAGAACACGATGGCCTTCGACCCGCGCCGGGTGAGGTCCGTGAGCATCGGGATGACGATGTCGAGCTTGCCCGAGCGCTCTGCAACCATCGATGAGTCCACGAGCCCTGGGTGACACGCGCACTGGCGCAGGCGCGTAAGGGCCGCCAGCACGTTGAGGTCGAGCTTGTCGGGGTCCTCAAACTTCTCGCGCTTGCGCTCACCTTTGCTCTTCGAAAGCTCCGAGCGGTAGTAACGCGACAGCTGGTCGTAGGCGGTCTTCTGGGCGCCCTTGAGCGGCGCGCGCAGGATCTGCTCCGTCTTTGGCGGAAGATCGTCGAGGACGTCGGCCTTCTTGCGGCGCAGCAGAAACGGGCGGAGCGCGCGGGCGAGGAGCTCGCGGCCTTCGTCGATCAAGTCCTCCTTGTTGCGCGGCGCGCCAACCCGCTCGAACGCGCTCGCGGCGCCGAGCATCCCGGGGTTGAGGAACTCCAGCTGCGACCAAAGCTCGCCCAGATGGTTCTCGATGGGGGTGCCGGTCAGGGCCACCCGGCGTCGTGCCTTCAGAACGCGCGCGGCCTTGGCGGTTTGGCTGCCGCGGGTCTTGATGGCCTGGGCCTCATCCAGGATCGCCACGTCGAGCTCGATGTCCTTTAGCTTGAGCGCGTCGCGGCGCAGCGCACCGTAGGTGGTGACGAGGAGCGATCCGGGCTCCGCGTTCTCTAGGCGCTTCCACCGCGAGGGCCCGGTGAAGTCCACGGTCGGAATCGACGGCGCGAAGCGCTTCGCCTCCGCCATCCAGTTGAAGACGAGGGACAACGGCGCGACCACGAGCGAATGCCGCGCCGTCTCGCCGCGCTTGGGCTTGGCGATCCCCTCGCGGCGGCGCAGGAGATAAGCGAGCAGCTGCACGGTCTTGCCGAGGCCCATGTCGTCAGCGAGGCACCCCGACAGGCCGACTTCGTCGAGCATCGACAGCCAGCCAAGACCTTCCTCTTGGTAGGGGCGCAGGGTGCCCTTGAAGCTCTTGGTCGGAGAGATCGCTGCGGGCGTCCCGAGCGAGCTGAGTTTCTCGCGCAACTGGGTGAACGGGTCGTCGACGGAGCCGTCCAATTCGTCCACGAGTGACGTGAGCATCCAGGCCTGGCTCTCGTCGAACCGGATCTTGTCGCCTTCTTCCTTCCCGATCGTCGCGAGCTTCCAGCGCGAGAGCCAAGTGTCCGGAAGAAGGCCGTGGGAGCCGTCACCGAGCGTGACGTAGCCGCGCTGTTGGGCGGCAGCGTTCAGCACCATCGGGAAGGGGATCACCTCGTCGCCGAACTTGACGCCGCCCTCCAGGTCGAACCAGTCGACGCCGGAGCGCACGGACACGCTGACCGCGGTGGGGCCCTGGAGGAGGCGGTCCTCTGCGACGACTTTCCAGCCTTCATCCAGAAGCGTCGCGGCCATGCCCGGGAAGTGCTGGCCCTGGACCGAAGCGTCGCATTCCTCGCGGCGGTCGGTCTGCGTTCGCCTGCCGCCCAGGTCAAAGAACCGCTCGATGCACGTGCGCTCGAATTCCGTTTGGCGCGGGGTCGCGCGGCCGTCGAGGGTTTGCACCAGCGGAGTGGGGTCGTCGAACTTGACGCGACTACCCGCGTACTCAAAGTGCAGGTAGCACTCCATGCGGACGCCGCGTCCGGCGCGCAGCGGCGCGTCTACGCGCAGCGCAGGAATAGGCTCGACCGGGCGTGCAGCCGCCTGGAGACCCTCGCCGAGCAAGGTGGTTACCCCCGACAGAACGGACAGCGTCTCAATGTCCGAGGCCGGGACCTTGAGCGGTGCGCCGGAGAGATCGAGGGCGACGGCGGCCGCCCGCGGGGAATCGAGGACGGTGAGAATGGCCGCGCTGTCGGCCGTGTTGCGCTCCGTGACGAGGAGCCCGTCGGTGGTGATCGCAGCGATGTCCTGGACGTCGACCACGCCGCCGTCGGGAAACCTGACCTGGCCGCGGATGGTCCACACCGGCTGGTCTTCGTCTTCAGCAAAAAGCTCCAGCGTCGCGTAACCGCCGAGGCGCAGCTCGATGGGGATGGGCGCATCGCGGTTGGAGAACGAAAACGCGAGCGGCGCGGCCTCGGCCGCTGTGCGCAGGAGCGGCTCGGCGATGGACCGTTCGACGCGGGCGAGGGCCACGTCCCGAGTGAGGGACTCGAGGTACCAGCTAGAGTCCGGGACGCCGGTGGCGATGGCGGCCACCCGGGCGTGGGCGTCGCCGAGATCACCGAGCTGGGTGGGGGCGTTGCTCGCGGACGCGCTGCGGGACTTCTTGGCGCTGCGGTCGGCGTCGGAGAACGGAATGGACTTCCACGGTGAGGACGCTTTGTCGCTGGCGGGCCCGGCAGCCGGGTGCTTGCGGATCTGAGCTTCGAGCTGGGCGACCGGCCCTCCCCGACGATCGACGAGCCGCAGGACGTAGCGCACCTCCAGGTTGGTGGAGAAGGGGGCCTCCCACGGATCGGGCGTGGCATTCTTATGGGCGTCGAGGACTTCGCGGAAGTGCTCGAGGCGCTCCAGCCAGCGCTGGTCGTCCCCGGAGCCCCCTGCCGATTGGCCCCCTGCGTCTGATTCACCAAGCAGGTCTTCCCCAAGCGGTTCTTCCCCAGGGGCTGGGCCGGTGGACTTGACCGATCCACCGAGAGCCGCGATGACGGCGTCGAGCAGGCCTATTACATGGGAGCAAGTGGCCCGGCGGGCGAAGGCGGTGCAGCTGCAGCGTCCGGCGTGGGTGTCGCTCCAGATGAGCCGGACCCGTCCCACGCTTCCGCCGTCGTTGGCGAGGACCGTGACGCCCTCGGTATGCAGGTCTGCGTCACTGAGCCGCCCGCTGGCGGACAACAGTCGCGCCTTCTGCCGGACGGGGCCGGAGCCGAGCGCCCGGAAGTGCTGGTATTGCAGGCGCGCCGAGGTCCGGATGGCCTCGTGCTCCTCGGGGCTCAGGGATTTGATCGATGCCTGCATCAATGGAGCCCTTGACCATAGCGGGAGCGGGTGGCCCGGGCGTAGCACAACCGGGCCTGGGCTTAGATTCGCGGGCGAGGAGCCTCACAGGGCGCCCTAGACGTTAGACTCTCCAGCTCGTTTGCCCGCTGGGCAAGCGCTCTCCCCCCCTGAAACCCTACGAGCCACAGAGCTCCCAAATCCGATGGCGAAGCCCGCCACGTCAGCGAAGCGGCCCATGGCCCTCGGCATGGTCGAGACGAAAGGTCTGGTCGGCGCGATTGAAGCCGCCGACGCCATGGTGAAAGCCGCGATGGTCGAGCTCTCCGGCCACGAGCGCGTTTCCGCAGGCCTCGTGACTTTCTTCGTGCAAGGCGAAGTGGGCGCCGTGAAGGCCGCCACCGATGCCGGCGCGGCTGCCGCCCGCCGTGTGGGGGAGCTCGTGAGCGTTCACGTGATCCCGCGCCCGCACGAGCAGCTGATGAAGATCCTCCCGCCGATGTCGGGCAAGTAGGCCTCCGGCCCACTCACTACAGACTCTGTTGAAGGGGCTCGATCCCGATCTCCGCGCGCTGCAAGAGGTGCGCGATGCCGTCCGCCGTGCCAAAGAGGCGCAGGCGATCGCCGGTACGTGGAGCCAGGAGCAGACGGACCGCGTCTGCGAGGCGATGTCGAAGGCAGCCGCGGCTGCCTCCCACGACCTCGCTCGGCTCGCCGTGGAAGAGACCGGCATTGGGCGGGTGCACTACAAGATCCTCAAGAACCTGTTCGGTTCAGAAGGCGTCTGGGACTCCATCAAGGACGAGCGCACCGTCGGCTTTGTGAGCCGCGACGAGCGCACCGGGGTCCATGAGGTCGCTTCTCCGGTGGGGGTGGTTGCGGGCATCGTGCCCACGACGAACCCCACGTCGACGGCCATGTACAAGGCGTTGATCTCGGTCAAGGGGCGCAACGCCGTTGTGATCAGCCCGCACCCCCGCGCCAAGCGCTGCATCGGTGAAACGGTCGAGATCATGCGCCGCGCCATCGAGCGCGCCGGTGGCCCCGCGGACCTCGTGGTCTGCCTCGCCAACCCGACGATCGAGTCGACGGGCGCGCTGATGAAGCACCGGGACACCGCCGTCATTCTGTCCACGGGCGGTGGGGGCCTCGTACGCGCGGCCTACTCCAGCGGCAAGCCCGCCTACGGCGTGGGCCCGGGCAATGTGCCGTGCTATGTGGACCGCACAGCCGATCTGGCGGCCGCTGCCGAAGCCGTCGTTTCCAGCCAGAGCTTCGACAACGCGACGCTTTGCTGCTCCGAGCAAGCCCTCGTTCTCGACCGGCCGATCGCCCAGCGTTTCCTCGCAGAGATGCAGATGCGCGGGGCCCACGTGGCGAATGACGCCGAACGCAAGAAGCTTGAGGCGTACTGCAATAAGGGCGGCGGCATGAACGCCGACATCGTGGGCATCGATCCCTGGCGCATCGCCGAGGGGGCCGGATTCCACGTGCCGCAGTCGACCACGGTGCTGCTCGCCTTCCAGGACGGCGTCGGTAAAGAGCACCCGCTCAGCATCGAAATCCTGTGTCCGCTGCTCTCCGTTCACGTCGTGGACGGGTGGGAAGAAGGATGCCGTGTCTCCAAGGAAATGCTGCACTTTGGCGGCCTGGGCCACACCCTGAGCGTCCACGCCGGTGACCGTAGTGTGCTCGACGAGTTCTTCCTCGCGAAGCCCGCCAGCCGCATCGTCGCCAACGGGCCCTCGTCCATGGGCGCCGTCGGGTTCTCGACCAACCTGGTCCCCTCGTTCTCCCTCGGTTGCGGCCCCCAGGCGGGGAACATCACGAGCGACAACATCACGGCGCGCCACCTCGTCAACCTCAAGCGCGTGGCCTTTGCCACCAGCGATTGGAAGGAGCGCGAGCGCCGCGCCCATGAGCGCGCTGCGGCCATGACCGGCTCGGGCATGCCCCGCGGTTCGATGATGGACGGAGACCCTGGCCTGCGGCGCAGCGCCGAAGTCTCCGCGGTGGATCTCCCCGAGGCGAACGCGCCCTCGCGTCCGGCTCCCAAGATGTCGAGCCCCCCTCCGCCCCGCCCCGTGGTTCGTGCCAAGCCTGCGGCCCCGGCGCCTGCTCCATCGGGGCCGATCCCGATCGGCATGGGGACGAGCCTCCGCCCGACAGGCGCTGGCACGGGGGGAGCGCCTCGCTTCACGACGGGCGCTACCCAGCCGGTGGCCCCGCGGCCCGCGGCGCAGGCTCCCGCTTCGGCCCCAGCTCCCGCTCCCGGCGGCTCACCCCCGCGTACATCCACCCAGGTCGAGCAAGGCATCGCGCTTTCCTCGTCAGAGATCGAATCGATGCTGCAGAACGCCGGCGCCGGCTGCCCGATGGGCCCGTGCGGCGGCTGTCCTCACCATGACGCGTCGACTCACTCCTGCAACGCCTGATCCGTTCACAGATCCAGCTTGAATCGCTCTAAGTAGAGCCCCTATCCAGAGCAAAGACTCCCATGGCAAACGAAACTGAAATCGCTCTCGGCCTGATCGAGACTAAAGGACTCATCGGCTCCGTCGAGGCGGCCGACGCAATGTGCAAGGCCGCCAAGGTGACCCTCCTACAGAAGGAGAAGTCCGGTGCTGGCCTTGTCACCGTGATGGTTCGCG
Source organism: uncultured bacterium (assembly GCA_938030175.1). Classification (GTDB taxonomy): domain Bacteria; phylum Planctomycetota; class UBA1135; order UBA1135; genus Saltatorellus. The sequence goes on from CALHGQ010000192.1 coordinate 10,873, forward strand.
GCGAAGTGGGTGCGGTGAAGGCCGCGACCGAAGCTGGTGCCGCTGCGGCGCGCCGCGTCGGCGAGCTCGTCAGCGTTCACGTGATCCCGCGCCCGGCGTCGGACATCGAGGGCTACCTCCCCAGCGACAAGGCGTAACGCGCCTCCCTCGCTTCTCCCTAGTCACCCGACTGCGTGTCCAACTCCCTCACTTCCGTCGAACTCCGTGGCGCTGTGCATCTCGACCAGATGCAGCCACAGTTCGCCGCGATTAGCGCGATGAAGTCAGACGGCTACTTCCCCGTGGAGGGGGAGAGCGCGTTTTGGCTGGAGGTGCGTCCAGGCATCGTCGTGAACCGGCTCTTGGACATTGCGCTCAAGCGCTGCGATGTCTTGCCGGGTGCACTGACCACCGAGCGCCACTTCGGCTCTCTGGAGGTTCACAGCCCAGACCAGGGGCAAGTGCTCCAGGCGGGCTCCGAGATCCTGAAGGCCATCGGCCGCCACTGGGACGATCAGCCCGCGCCTGAGGTGCTCAACGACGAGATCATCCGCAAGGTCACCCCGCACCACGCGACGCTGCTCAACCAGGCGCGCGGCGGCATGCTCGTCCTCGGAGATGACACTCTCTACACGCTCGAGGTGACGCCTGCCGTGCACATCGTGCGCTGCGCGAACGAGGCCGAGAAGGCGGCGCCGATTCGCATCGCTTCCATGGTGACCACCGGCGCGGTCGGCCGTCTGCGTCTTTGCGGCTCGGACTCCGAGATCGAAGCCGCGGTCAAGGCCGTGCGTTTGGCCCTTGAGACCTGCCGCAACGATCCGCGGGCCGGAGGGCGCTAGCGGTGTTCCTCGGCAAAATTGTTGGGCAGGTCTGGGCGACGAAAGAAGTCTCCGACCTCCAGGGCAAGCGCCTCCTCGTGGTGGAGGCCCTCGACGACTTGCGCGAGCCCGGTGCTTCGAAGGTCTCGCCCGTGATCGCCGTTGACCCGGTCGGTGCGGGGATTGGCGAGCACGTGATCGTCGCGTTTGGCAAGGCCGCGCGGGTCGCCTGCGGCGGTGACGGCGATCTCGCCTACGAGGCGGCGGTCGTGGGGATCGTGGACGACGTTCACGCGCCTGGGGCCCCTGAGTCGTGGCGCCCCGAAGGCAAACGCGAAGCGCGGAAGGCCAAGGGAGGCAAAGCGTAGTGCACGTCGCCACGGTCATCGGGTCCGTTTGGGCCACCCAGAAAGACGCCTCGCTGCAGGGGCTTCGCTTCCTTGTGGTTCGACCCTTCACCACCGACGGCAAGGAGTCGGCGGAAACCATCATCGCTGCGGATCCCATCGGGGCGGGGATCGGCGAGCGCGTGCTCGTCGTGCACGGCCGCGCGGCGCGCCACGTCATCGGCATGGGCCATGACATCGGCTTCCAAACGGCGATCGCCGGCATCATCGACCGCATGGATCTCGCTGACGGGCGAGTGATCGGTCCCCATGTTGACTACGACGGCTGACCCTAGAGCGACCTCATCCAAGACCATGAACAAGAACGACTACAACCCAACAGTCTCTGGCGCGGTGATCCAGCCCGCGATCGCGATGCTGGAGACGCAGAGCGTCGCCGCAGGGATCGAGATGACGGACGCCATCCTGTGGGAGTCTGACATCGAGCTTCTCTTCGCGACCCACGTCCAGCCCGGCAAGTACGTGGTGCTGTTCACGGGCTCGATCGATTCGCTGCGGAGCGCGCTGCGTCGCGGCACCGAAGTGGCCCGCGGGGACCTCGTGGATCAGCTCCTCATTCCCCAGGTCGATCCTCGGGTTTGTGACGCTCTTAAGCGCCGCGATGAGCCGGCGGGCGCCGCTGGTTCCGAGCTCGATGCTGTTGGTGTGATCGAGACCACCACGGTTTCGTCCTGCATCCAGGCTGCGGACATCGCGCTCAAGGAAGCCCAGGTGGAGCTCCTGGAGCTGCGGATCGCCAACGGCCTTGGTGGCAAGAGCTACGTCTCGATGACCGGCGAGGTCAGCGACGTGCGCAGCTCGGTGCAAGCCGGCGCACGCAGCGCAGAGTCGGCCGCGCGACTCGCACGGCACGTCGTGATCGCCAAGCCCCACCCAGACCTCACGGCCCACCTGTAGGTCTTCGGACCTCCATCGATGGCCCAGAAGAAGCAGCTTGTGACCGAAGCCGACGTTCGCCGCATGGCGTCCGGGGCCCGGGAACTCGTGCTCGGTGGCCACCGAATCGCGACCCCGGCGGCCCTCGACCTCGCGTTCGCAAGGGGCATGAAGGTGGTCTACGAGGACGCCGCCGGATCCAGCTCGGGGGCAGCGGGCAGTCCAATCCCGTCCGACCTTTGGGCGCGCATGAAATCACAGGACGGCCAGTACGTCGTCCAAATCGAAAGCGGGCGTGCGACGGTGTCGCGGCTCGGAGCGAACGGCCCAGAGCTGTTCGGGAGTGAAGGCTAATGACGAAACGATTCCTGACAGCCGACGACGTCAAGCGTCTCGGCGGCTCTGAGATCCAGGTGGAGAGCGGCACGATCGTGACGCCCCAAGCGGCAGAAGTGGCTGCGGCCGCCGGCATCCGACTGATCGGCGCGAGCGGGCCGTACGTGCCCCCGATCCCCGATCGCGGTCCGGACGCAGCGCGCGCCCAGGATGTCCTCCCCGAGCCGATCTCCACGGACGGCATCGGACTTGTCGTGACGGTCGTCGGCCGAAACCGTGCGGGCGTGCTGGCCGAGGTGACTTCCGCCCTCGCCCAGGCCGAGTGCGACGTGCGCGACATCAGCCAGAGAACGGTGGGCGCTCACTTCCACATGGTGCTCACCTGCGCCGTGGGCCCAGGCCGTGAGTTCTCGTCGATCAAGGACGCGCTTCAGTGCCTCGGCGGGGAGGGCGACTACGTCGTCCGCGTGATGCACGAGAAGGTCTTCCGCTTCATGCACCGCGTTTAGGTCTTCCAATATGCCGTTCACCGACCAGGAGATCCTCGAGACGGTGAGGATGTTCGAACTTGAAACGTTCGACATCCGCACCACGACTCTGGGCATCAACCTTCTTGACTGCGCCGACCCGGACCTCGAGTCCTCGGCGGAAAAGGTCTACGCCAAGATCGTTCACCACGGGCGCAACCTCGTCGCCGTGGCCGACAGCATTGAGGCTGACTTCGGCGTTCCGATCATCAACAAGCGAGTGGCGACGACGCCGATCGCGCTGGTGGCCGCTGCCTCGGGCTCGGAGGACCTCGTGCCCTTCGCGCGGGCGATGGACGCGGCTGCGGCGGAGATCGGCATCGACTACATCGGAGGCTTCACGGCCTACGTGCACAAGGGCTTTACGCGCGCCGACGAGGCGCTCCTGAATTCCATCCCCGCCGCCATGGCGGAGACCCAGCGCGTGTGCTCGTCCGTGTCCTTGGCCACCACGAAGGCCGGGATCAACATGGACGCCGTCGCGAAGTTCTCTGAGGCGGTTCTGAAGACGGCGCACCTCACGGCGTCGGAGGGCGCGCTCGGCTGCGCCAAGCTCGTGTGCTTCTCGAACCCGGTCGAGGACAACCCGTTCATCGCGGGGGCTCACATCGGCATCGGCGAGGGCGAAACCGTACTCAACGTGGGCGTCTCGGGCCCAGGCGTGGTTCGCTCGGCGCTCAAGCGCCTCGGCGAAGAGGAGAGCCTCTTGGCCGTTGCGGAGACGATCAAGCGAACGGCGTTCAAGATCACGCGCATGGGCGAGCTCGTGGGCCGCGAGGCTGCCCGGCGGCTCGGCACGGTGTTCGGCATCGTCGACGTATCGCTGGCCCCGACCCCGGCGGTGGGGGACTCGGTCGCAGACATCCTTGAGCTCATCGGCGTCGAGGTCACCGGGGCGCCGGGAACAACGGCCGCGCTTGCGCTTCTCACCGACGCGGTGAAGAAGGGGGGCGCGATGGCCTCCTCCAGCGTGGGCGGCCTTTCCGGCGCGTTCATTCCTGTGTCCGAAGATCAGGGCATGATCGATGCCGTCGCGTGCGGAGCGCTCTCGTTGGCGAAGCTCGAGGCGATGACCACGGTCTGCTCGGTGGGCCTCGACATGGTCGCCGTTCCAGGCGATACGAGCGCGGCCGTGATATCGGGCATCATCGCCGACGAGATGGCCATCGGCATGGTCAACCAGAAGACGACGGCCGTGCGCTTGATCCCTGTGCCGGGCAAGGGCCCGGGCGAAACCCACGACTGGGGTGGGCTACTCGGAACGGCGATCGTTCAGGACCCCGGCAAGTTCGGGTGCGACGTGCTCTGGCGTCGCGGCGGCCGAATTCCAGCGCCGCTGCAGTCCTACAGGAACTAGCGGGTCGCCCTTTAGGCGCTAGGCGGCGACGTCGACGTTGCCGCCTTTGCCGCTCAACTGCACCTCAGCGGCGGCGCTCATCAGCTTCAGGGCGGCTTGGCCGTCCGCCTTCGTCTGATCCTGCTGCATCTTCATCACAGAGACCGTCATCTGGTCTTTGACGGTGCCAACGGGCTGCATGGCCGCGGCGCTTGCACTGGGGATACTGTTCATGAAGGGGACATCGACCGCTCACCCTGCACAGCTTGACGAGATATGGGGGAGGTCCCTAGGAGTCTGTCGCGCATGGCTGAATCCGCGTAGCGCGCGCCCAATTCCGGTGGGCTGCGTTGCCCCAAGACCCCGGTGACTACTGCCACGAGGGGCATGGGAGCGCCTTGCTCACCGAAATTGGGCACGCACTACGCGAATCCATCTATGCGCGACAGGCTCCTAGGGGGCCGCAGTTTGGGTCACCGTTCGACCACCGGGGCCCAGCTTTGATACAGAAGGCGCTGACATGACGACTTCCTACCCGCTCCTGCCATGGTGGCTCGGCGTCGCGCTGATTGCCCTGGGCTCCGCCGCCGCACCCCAAGCCGACGAACAAGCGTTACCCATGACCGATCGCATCAACTCCGTTGCCGACCAAGTGTCGATCGCGATCCGCATCGCAGCATCGCCGACGGATGCGATGCCCGAGAGCGCGAGCCTCCGCGTTCAGTTGACGAAGGGAGCTTCCAGCTCGGCCTCCGGCATTCCGGGTTTCATCGTTCAGCTCGATCCGCCCCCTGGCCTGCGACTCCTTGGAAAGCCGGTTGTGGAATTTGAGGAGCTGCGCGACAACGAGTTCCTGATGGAGCCGTGGGAGCGGCTGGTCACGGAGGAGTTGACGGAGATCGGCTTCGCCGTGGAAGACGGCTTCGACCCCGAATCCACCCTCGGGATCATCGTCGTTGGCTACGTGGCGAACGGCGACAAAGAAGCCTTCCTGAGGCGAAGGTACGAGCTGAAGATCGCCCAGGGCGCAGCAGCAACGCTCGGAGACGCTACCGACTCAAGCTGGGGGCCCTTCGACGAACTCGCTGCGGACAAGCGTCCGCTTCTCATCGGAGACAAAGCGCCAGGGTTCACGGCCCCCAAGCTCGAAGCGGACGGTTCGCTCGAGGGTAGCTCCCTAAAAGAGGCCACCCAAGCCAGCCCGCTCGTCATCGCAACGTACCGCGGTCACTGGTGAGGCTACTGCAAGTCGCAGCTCGTCGAGCTGCAGCAGAACCTCCCTGCCTTCGCGCAACGCGGCTACGGCGTCGCCGCCATCTCCCAGGAGGATCGTGGCCTAGAAACCGCACCCGCTATCCTCAACGACCTCGACCCGCGCCCCACCTACCCGATCTTCGTGGACCTAGAGCGCAACGTCACGCCACGCTACGAGCGAACGACGGTCTACCTAGTCGACGGCAACAGAGTCGTGAACCAAGTCTTCCCCATGATGACCCACATGCGAGCCACCCCCGGCGTGCTCCTAGCCGAAATCGACCGCCTCAAGACCCACTAGCCCACCCTCCAACACTCCCCACCCCCAACCGCGCATCGGGAACCAGGT